>CAZZDO010000218.1:0-8317 GCA_964653205.1 uncultured Armatimonadia bacterium
GCCGATCAGATGCATGCAGAAGCACATCGCGCCGGCGTCATGCCGGCGCTCACCAGGCCAGTCTATTGCATCACAGGAGTTTTGTAAACGGGGAACAGCCGGCGGCTGCGCCGACACTCCGCCCTGACCTCACACGGTCGCTCTACCGACAATGCAGGGCTACACTCCCCAGTCGGCGCGCGGCCCGACTCAACCCTCCGCGGCCGTGATCGCTTGCCGCTGTTCGACCTGCTCGCACAGGAAGTCATGCATCATCTCACACGCGGCGGTGATCTTGGGGTTGGCGACGGTGAAATGCAGCGCCTGCCCCTGCCGTCGCGCCGTGATGACCCCGCGCTCGCGCAGCACCGTCAGGTGCTGCGACAGGTTCGCCTTCGACAGCCTGGTGGCCGCCTGCAATTCGGCGAAGCTCTTCTCGCCATCCTTCAGCAGGCACAGCACGTGCAGGCGCTTGGGATGCGAGAACACCTTGCACACGTCGGCCTGCATCTCGAACACGCGCTCATCCATGGGACGCTCCTGACACGGCTCTACGCTTCCCGAAAAAAGGGGCTTGTCAACGAGTTTATAAACTATTATACTAAGCCCGTACGTCCTGTCAAGGACCTTCCGCCCCGAACCGGGGCCACCATCCCTAAGGAAGTGACGCCATGACCATCGAGCGAACCCTCCGGACCATTGCCGGCATCATGGTCCTCATTAGCGTCCTACTCACCCTCTTCGTCAACCCCTGGTGGATTCTCTTCACCGCCTTCATCGGCCTGAACCTCCTGCAGTCCGGCTTCACCAACTGGTGCCCGATGATCATCCTCCTCCGGACCCTGGGCATGCGCGACGGACACGCCGCGTGCCCCGCGGAGGAATAGGGGCCTTCACCTGCGAATCCCCACTTTGGCGGGGGAGTTCCGACGACGATGCCGGCAGCAATGCAGGCGACGGGAGAGACGGCAATGAGCAACGGACGGCAACAGGCGACGAGACGGGTGACCCTTGCGGTCGGGCTGGTAGTGATCCTGGCCGCGGTCGCGGGCTGTGCCCGCCACCACGAGGAAACTCCGGCCACCGAGGCCACCCAGGCGGTCACGACCCTCACGGTCCAGGCGACAACCACGGATGTTGGGGCGGAAGTCCCCGGCATCGTGCGGCCCGTGCTGGAGGCACGCCTCGCCCCCAAGATCATGAGTAAGGTGGCGGCGATCACCGTCCGCGAGGGCGATCGCGTCCGCCGCGGGTAGGTGCTCGTGCGCCTGGAGAGCGCCGACCTGGCGGCCGGTGTCGCGCAGTCCTCGGCCGGCGTCGCGGCCGCCCGCGCCGGCGAGCAGCAGGCCCGCACCGCCCTGGAGATGCAGCGCGTCACCAGCAACGTCGAGGTCCAGCAGGCCGAAGCCGCCCTGCGCGCCGCTCAGGCGCAGCTCGCCAAAGTCAAGCAGGGGCCGCGCCCCGAGCAGCGCCAGCAGGCCGAGCAGGCTGTGAACACCGCCCGCGCCGGCCTCGAGGCCGCCCAGGCGCGCCTGAGCATGTTGCGCGAAGGCGCCCGCAAGCAGGAGCGCGCCCAAGTCGCCGCCGGCGTCACCCGCGCCGGGCAGGCCGCCGACGCCGCGCATCAGTCCGTCGTCGCCGCCGAGGCCGCCCTCCGCACCGTCGAAGCCGACTACAACCGCGTCAAGAACCTCGTCGCCCAGGATGTCCTGCCCAGGCAGCAGCTCGACCACGCGACGATGCAGCTCGCCAGCGCCAGGGCGCAACTGGCGCAGGCGCAGGCCGGCGAGGCCCAGGCTCGCGCCGGCCTCGACCAGGCCCGCCAGCAAGAGAGCCTCGTCAACGAGGGCCCGCGCACCCAGGAGGTTCAGCAGGCCGAGCAGGGCGTGGCCCAGGCCCAGGCCGGGCTCAAGCAGGCGCAACTCGACCTCGACATGGCTACCCGCGGCGGCCGCACCGAGGATGTCGCCGCCGCCCAGGCCGGCGTCGCGCAGGCCGAGCAGGCCCTCCGCAACGCCCGCTCCGCCCAGTCCCGCGACAAGCTCCGCGAGCAGGACGTCCGCGTCGCCCAGGCCGCCGTCAAGCAGGCCCAGGCCGGCCGGCAATCCGCCGGCGTCATGCTCGGTTACTCGACGATCACGGCGCCCTTCTCCGGCGTCGTCACCGCGCGCTTCGCCGACCCCGGCAGCATGGGCACCCCCGGCGTGCCCGTGCTGGTCATCGCCGACGACTCCGAATACCGCCTCGAGGCGACTGTGCCCGAGAAGCTGGCCAACACCCTTCATGTCGGCGCCCTCGTGCAGGTGCGCCTCGACGCCCTGCAGTCCGACTGGAGCGCCCGCCTCGTGCAGATGATCCCCGCGGCCGACCCCGCCAGCCACAGCGTCCAGGTCAAGGCCCTTCTGCCGCGCGATGGCCGCGTCTACTCCGGCCTCTTCGGCCGCCTGCTGTTGTCCACCGGCCAGCGCGAAACGATCCGCGTCCCCGAGCAGGCCGCATGGCGCCAGGGCAGCCTCACCGGCGTCTTCGTCATCACCGACGGTAAGGCCGAACTGCGCATGGTGCAGCTCGGGGCCGCGCGCGATGGCGCCGTGGAGATCAACTCGGGGCTCAAGGCGGGCGATGTGATTGCGGCCGACGCTACGGGCCTCACGGACGGCGTGCCGGTGCAGGCGATAGCGAGGCCCAGCGAATCCGGAACGGTGCAGCCATGAAGGAACACAAGTACGGCTTTGCCGGGCGGGTCGCCGCCGCCTTCATAGACAGCAAGCTCACGCCCCTGGTCATCATCGCCGCCCTGGCCGCCGGCGTCTTCGCCACGGTCATCCTCCCCCGCGAGGAGGAGCCGCAGATCATCGTCCCGATGATTGACGTGATCGTGCAGGCTCCCGGCATGGCGGCTCGCGAAGTCGAGCAGCGCGTCACCGAGCCGATGGAGAAGCTCCTGTGGGAGATTCCGGGGGTCGAGTACATCTACACGACCTCCAGCCCCGGCATGGCTCTCGCTGTGGTGCGCTACAAGGTCGGCTCCGACGAGACCGCCAGCGTCGTGAAGACGTACAACAAGATGTACTCGAACTTCGACCGCATCCCGCCCGGGGCGTCCCAGCCGATCATCAAGCCGCGCTGGATTGACGATGTCGCCGTCCTATCGCTGACGCTGTGGGGCGAGGGCTATTCCGACGCCGACCTCCGCCAGATCGCCGCGAACGTCGTGCTGCCGCTCAAGCAGGTCCCGGACGTGTCCGAAACGATGCTGATCGGCGGCCAGCGCCGCGCCGTGCGCGTCCTGCTCGACCCCACGCGCCTGTCGGGCTACCACCTGTCCGCCGGCGCCGTCGTGCAGATGCTGCAGGGCGCCAACCAGAAGCTCGGCGTCGGCTCCGTGGCCCAAAGCGGCCGCGAGGTGCAGATTGATGCCGGCGCCTGGCTCATGACCACCCAGGACGTCGAGCATGTCGTCGTCGGCGTCTTCGGCGGGCGTCCCGTCTACGTCAGCGATATCGCCGAAGTCAAGGACGGCCCCGAGGACCCCACGCAGTACGTGCGCTTCGCCGCCGGGCCGGCTGCCGCCGAGAAGGGCCTGTCGGGCGTCGTTCCGGGCCGCAACTACGGCGCCGTCACGATCTCGCTGGCCAAGCGCAAGGGCACCAACGCCGCCACCGTCGTCGGCAACGTCCTGGGCAAGCTCGAGCGCATGCGCGGCCAAGAGATCCCCAACGGCGTCCACTTCACGGTCACCCGCAACTACGGCGAGACCGCGACCGAGAAGTCCAACGAGTTGCTCAAGCACATGCTCATCGCCATCGTCGCGGTCACACTGCTGATCGCGTTGGCGCTGGGCTTCCGCGAATCGGGCGTCGTGCTGCTGGCCATTCCCACGACCCTGGCCCTCACGATGCTCGTGTTCCTCCTCAAGGGCTACACGCTCAACCGCATCACACTCTTCGCCCTGATCTTCACCATCGGGATTCTCGTGGACGACGCCATCGTCGTCGTCGAGAACATCGTGCGACATTTCCGCATGTCCGGCAATCGCGGGCGGTCCCCGCTGACGGTGGCGTCCGAAGCCGTGGACGAGGTCGGCAATCCCACCATCCTCGCCACCTTCGCCGTTGTCGCGGCCATCCTGCCGCTGGCCTTCGTGCGCGGGCTGATGGGCCCGTACATGCGTCCCATCCCCATCGGCGCCTCGGCCGCGATGGTCTTCTCGCTCATCATCGCGTTCCTCGTCTCGCCCTGGGCCTCGGTGCGGCTGTTGCGCCGGGCCGGCGGCCACGGCGGCCACGAAGAGCGCGAGGGCGTCACGACCCGTGTGTACCGCCGCGCCATGGGCACGCTCATCCACAACCGCGCCGCCGGCGTGGGCTTTCTCGGCGGCATCGTCGGCCTGCTCCTGCTGGCCATGGTCCTCTTGCCGACCCGGCTCGTGGTCGTCAAGATGCTGCCCTTCGACAACAAGAGCGAATTCCAGGTCATCATTGATGCGCCCGAAGGCACGACGCTCGAACAGACCGCCGCCGCGGCCCGCGCCCTCAGCGACTACATGTGTACGGTGCACGAGGTGACCGACGTGCAGACGTACGTCGGCACCGCCGGTCCCTACAACTTCAACGGCCTCGTGCGCCACTACTTCATGCGCCAGGGCCCCAACGTCGCCGACCTGCAAGTCAACCTCGTGCCCAAGGAGGCGCGCAAGCGCCCCAGCCACGTCATCGCCAAGAGCGTGCGCGAGCCGCTCACGCAGATCACCGACAAGTTCGGCGTGCGCATCAAGGTGTTGGAAGTCCCGCCCGGTCCGCCGGTGATGTCCACCCTCGTCGCCGAAGTCTACGGCCCGACCCACGAGGAGCGCGTGCGCATCGGCCATGAGGTCGAGAAGATCTTCCTGACCACGCCCGGCGTCGTGGACACCGACACCTTCATCGAGGGCGAGCAGCCGAAGTTCACCTTCGTGCCCGACCGCGCCAAGGCGGCGCTGGCCGGCATTGACGTGAGCCAAATCGCGCGCACGCTCGCCGTCGCCGTCCACGGCGCGCAGGTCGGGCTCATCCACCAGCCCGAGGCCGCCGAGGACATCCCGGTCACGGTCGAGTTGCCCCGCAGCCAGCGGCCCGACCTCGAGGCGCTCAAGAACATCAACGTCCAGGCCCCGAGCGGCACGCTCGTGCCGCTGGGCGAGCTGGTCCGCGTCGAGGAGACCCGCTCCGAGCAGAACATCTACCACAAGAACCTGCAGCCCGTGGTTTACGTCATCGGCGAGGCCGGCGGCAAGTACGAGAGCCCCGTCTACTCGATTCTGCGAATGCAGAAGGCCGTGGCGAAACTGCCGATGCCGGGCGGGTACACCATCAAGCAATTCGCCACCCGCCAGCCGACGCTGACCGACCGCGTCGCCGTCAAATGGGACGGCGAGTGGCACATCACCTACGAGGTCTTCCGCGACCTGGGCATCGCCTTCGCCGCGGTGCTGGCGCTGATCTACATCCTGGTCGTCGGCTGGTTCCAGAACTTCAAGACGCCGATCCTCATCATGGCCGCGATCCCGATGTCGCTTATCGGCATCCTGCCCGGCCACGCGCTGATGGGCGCCTTCTTCACGGCCACCTCCATGATCGGGTTCATCGCCGGCGCCGGCATCGTCGTCCGCAACTCCATCATTCTCGTGGACTTCATGGAGCTACGCCTCAAACAGGGCATGCCGCTGGACGAGGCCGTCATTGACGCCGGTGTGGTCCGCTTCCGCCCGATGATGCTCACCGCCGCCGCCGTCTTCGTCGGCGCCAGCGTCCTGCTCTTCGACCCGATCTTCCAGGGCATGGCCGTCAGCCTGATGGCCGGCGAGGTCGCCTCGCTGTTCCTCAGCCGCATGGCCGTGCCGGTTCTCTACTTCCTGGGCAACCGCAAGGCGGGGCAGCCGCCGACCCCGGCCCCCGAACCGCCGCCGGCGCCTGCGCCCGAGCCGCCCGCTCCTGAGCCGAAGGTCAACCCCGAGCCGGCGGAGTCTGGAGACAACCATGAACCCGTTTGAGCCTCACAGCATCCTGTGCGGCGCGGACTTCTCGCCCGCCTCGCAGACCGCGCTGAGCTACGGCGCGCTGCTGGCTCGCGCCTATGAAGCCACCGTCGCGGTGCTGCACTCGCACCACGTCGAGCTGCCCACCTATCTGGGCGAGCAGCAGTGGGCCGCGTTGCAGGGCGAGCTGCAGGCCGCGCGCGCCTCGGTAGAGCAGCACCTGCGCGACTTCGCCGCCCCGGCCCTCGGCGACCTCGCCGCCGCGGCCGAATACGTCGCCGTGGACGCGCCCCCGGTGGACGGCCTGCTCCAGGCCATCGCGGAGCGACAGCCCGGCCTCGTCGTCCTCGGCTCCCACGGGCACAACCGTCTCAACCAGTTCCTGCTCGGGTCAGTCTCTTCGGCGGTGCTGCGCGAGATCACCGTCCCGCTGCTCGTGACGCGCCACCAGCCGCACACCGAACCGACTGAGGCGCACATCGAGCACATTCTCTGCCCGGTCAACTACACACCCACCGCGACGCTGGGCCTGCAGACGGCTGCCTCGCTGGCGGCGCGTCTCGGGGCGCGGCTGAGCATCGTCCATTCCGTCGAAGGCGAGGGCGACAGCGATGCCGAGCGCGAGCGCCTCTGTCAGTGGGTGCCGCCGCAAGTGAAGGCCGACTGCACCTGGGAGACCTCGCCGGTGCTGCGCGGCCCCGCCGCCGACAGCATCGTCCACGCCGCGCAGGACATGGGCGCGGACTTGATCGTCATCGGCGGCCGCCGCCGCTCGCTGCTCACCGCCACCCTCCTGGGGGCGACCACCGAGCGCGTCGTGCGCCACGCCACCTGCCCGGTGCTCACGGTCGTCGGCGCGTAACTGATTCGCATCCGTTGGAGGCCATCACGATGGCACGACATCTACTGCTCATCTCGCTGCTGCTGAGCGCGGCAGTTTGCTTTGCCCAGGACCCGCCGGCGGCGACGACCTATGACTTGGCCGCCGTCATCAAGGCCGCCCTGGAGCATCATCCCTCCCTCGGCGCCGCCGCGCAGGACGTCAAGGCTGCCGAGGCCCGCGTGCGCCAGGTGCAGGCCCACTTCCGCCCGCAGATCAACGCCGAAGCCGGCTACACCCGCCTGCAGGAAGACCCCTCCTTCAGCGTCCAGGGCTTCGGCACGATGACCTTCGGCGAAGCCGACAACTGGACCGCGAACCTCGGCCTGGAATTCCCGCTCTACACCGGCGGCAAGCTGGAGGGCATGAAGGCCGGGGCGCAGGCCGGCGTGGCGATGAGCGAGGAGCAACTCGCCCGCAGCCGCCAGACCGTCGCCGTCAACGCCGCCCGCGCCTACACGCGTCTGCTGGAAGCCAACCGCATGCTCCCGGTCATCGCCGACCAGGTGAAGGCCCTGCAGGAGGTCGTCCGCGCCGCGACGGCCCTCGCCGAACAGGGCGTCGTCGCGAAGATTGACGTGATGCGCGCGCAGGTCGCGCTCAGCGGCGCCCAGAGCGGCCTCGCCGAGTTGCAGGCCAACCGCCGCGCCGCCAACGCCATGCTCGTCGAGGCGATGGGCCTGCCGCCGGGCACGCAGGTCGCGATTGCCGAGACCGCCACCGACACCGACGCCGCCACGCCCGAGTTGACCGCCGAGCAGTGGCAGACGGCGTGGGAGCAGCGCCCCGACCTGCGCCTGCTCGCCGCCCAGAAGCGCGCGCTGCAGGCGCAGGTCGCCGTTGCCCGCAGCGACATGAAGCCGCAGATCGGCCTCTTCGCCCGCTCCGAGTTCGAGCGCCCGACCTTCTATCCCGACACCGGCACGCTCTCCGGCGGCCTCATGGTCCGCCAGCGCCTCTCCGACGGCGGCGCGTCCCATCAGGCCGTCGCCGAAGCCCGGGCGCGCCTGGAGCAACTCGAGCGCGTTGAGGAGCAGGTGAAGTACGGCATCGCCGTGCAGGTGCAGGTCGCGATCACGGGCGTCGAAGGCGCCCGCGTCCGCCTGGCGACCACCACCCCGGCCGTCGCCCTGGCCCGCGAGGCGTTGCGTCTCACGCAGGTCGGCTACGCCAACGGCGTCATGCCGCTGACCGACGTGCTGCAGGCGCAGGCCGCGCTGACGAAGGCCAGCGCCGACAACGAGGGCGCCCTGTCGGCCTTGCGGCAGTCGCTGGTGGAGTTGGACTATGCGATGGGGCGGCTCGACGCCCCACCCACTGCCCCTGCGGGGTAGGAGCCGCCGGCGCCGTTACCGTTGGAGGGGCCGGATATTATCCGGCCCGCCGTTCGTGACGAACGCCACAAGGCAACGGGAGTGCCCAACAGCGGGCCGGATAATATC
>CAZZDO010000219.1:0-4541 GCA_964653205.1 uncultured Armatimonadia bacterium
GCCGGGATCTCCGACCACAGCGGGTTGGCCCGCATGGCCTCCAGCACGTCCCACCCACTCACCCCGCCGGGCATGAGAATGTCCAGCAGCACCAGGTCGAACTGCTCCGCCGGCGTGATGCTCCGGCACAGAATCTCCAGCGCCTTGCGGCCATCGGTGGCCTCAACGCACTCGGCGCCGATGTCCATGAGCGAATAGCACAGGACCTGGCGCAACTCGCGATCGTCTTCCACAACCAGTACTCTGGGCACGGCCAGCTCCACAAACAAGCGGCGATAAGTCCTGCTTCACCGTTGGGGAGGGGATGTCCTGCCCCGTCAGTCTGTGTCTCAGACCATTTGTGGCGCGATTTGTTCCGGGGGTTCCGGGCATGTGGGCAAGGAAAGCGCCACCAGGGCGGCGATGACCGGCAGCGCGCACGTGGCGGCCAGAGCCACCGCCAGGCTGCCGCTCCAGTCGGAGATCAGTCCCACCACGGGCGAGATGAACCCCGCCACACCCCAGGTGAAGCCCATGGAAATCGCTGAGGCGGTGCTCATGCCGTGGGGCAGCAAGTCCTGCGTCTGGGCGATGTTGACCGACTCCGCCCCGCGCAGCGTGGCTCCCGCCAGGAAGAGCAGGACCAGCACCCCAACCGGCGGCGCGTGCAGGGCGAAGTAGAGCAAAGGCGGGCTGAGCAGCAGCGTCACCACCGTGATGAAGCGGCGCCCGACGACGTCGCTGAGGTGCCCCCCGACGATGCTCCCGACCGCCGCCCCGCCCACAAAGCAGAACAGCACTGCCCCCTGGAACATCGTTGAATGGCCCATGCGCCCCTGCAGGACCTGCATGAAGGTGGCGTAGGCGATCACCGTGGCCGAGCGCAGGACCATGACGGTGAAGAGCGGTGTCAGCGGTCTCAGGTAGGGGAGGAGGTGGCGGCGAAGGCTGAACTGCACCGCCGCTGGCGCGCCATCCGGCACGGCCCGCATCGCGGACCGCCCCGGGTTGTACCTGGCGATCAGCGCCACGGCCGCCAGACCCAGCGGCAGCGCGAACACGAAGCCCTGCAGGGGCTTGAGCCCCGCGTTCAGCCCCCACTCGTGCAGGAGCGGCGCCACTAACGACGCCGACGCATAGCCCACTGCGCCGCCCGCCCCGAAGATGCTCATCCCGAACGCCCGCCGTGAGCCCGACGCCTCGGCGGCCAGCGACCCGCCTCGCGGGTGGAACAGCGCGATCCCCAGCCCGCCCAGCATCGTGAAGACCAGGAACAGGATCAGGTTGGGCATGAAGCCCACGAGCGACACGAAGACCGTGGCCATCAGTAAGGCCAGCGGGATCATGTTCCGCAGGCGGTAGCGATCCACGAAGTAGCCGAAGATCGGCTGCCCGAAGTTCGTCGTCGCGGCCAGGATGAGCGAGATCAGCCCCAGCGCCGGGTCGCTCAGCCCGAACATCCCCTGCACCGTGAACCACAGTGGCGGCACGAAGTTGGCGTACGAGTCGCCCAGCGCGTGCCCGAAGGTACACGCGAGCAGCCGCCCGGTGCGCACGGGGACAGCGGGCGATGTCGTCGTGGCGGTCTCAGCCATGCTTCGCCCTCTACGGCTTCTCACTGGTCAGCAGCACGAGGTTGTCCCAGCGGGCAAGGGCCGCCGGGCCCTCAAGCTTGACGTTGGTCGGACCCTCGACCCGCGCCGCCAGCACGACATACAGGTCCTTCCCCACATTCGCGTCCTGGCCCGCGGGCCCGGCCTTGTAGCGCGCAAAGGCCGTCCGCCAGTGCCCCGTCTGGTTCGGCTGGCCGAGGACATCAGTCGCCTCCCCGACCGGCGCGAGGCCGTCCCCGGCCGCCAGCCGCAACTCGCAGTGGCCGATGAAGCGCGGGTCGCTGGAGTGGGCCATCGCCTCGCCCCACAGGATGTACTCCCCGTTCGCGACGATCGAGCCGATCCTCTGGACGATGGTGCTGCGCTGCTGGTCGGTCGGGCCGAGATTGGCACAGGCAATGCCGCAATACAGATGCATCGTCCCGGTCCCCACCCACGGTCCGCCCTGCCCGGGCTTCCCGAGCGGCAGCTTGAAGCTCGGGTCCTGCAGGCGATTGTCGGGATAGACACTCCAGGCGTCATCCGGCGCCGCCTCCGGCGCCGCGGTCGCGTCGAAGGCCGGGTACTGCCCGCCGGCCAGCCACCGCTCGTTGAGGCCGGGGTCATCGGGCGGCAGGGCGTCCAGGTCGGCCAGTTGCCGGAAGGCGGGCAGGGGCTGCAGACGGTAGTGTTGCGCTCCCCAGACGTCCGCGACCGTCCGCCCCTGCAGTGCCGCCGGCGCATCGGCGGTCTGGGTCATGGCGAACTGGCGACTGACGACCTGCTTGCCGTCGCACGGCCGGCACGGGGAATTCAGCACCGCCGGCAGGCGCACCCCCTTGCCGCGCAGGGGGCTGTCCGGAGCCAGACGGTAGTCCTGCTTCGCCCGGTCGCGCACCCCCGGCGTGCTCACGAGTTGGCTGCGCGGCACGCTGATCCACGGGTTGCCCTGCTCCAGCTCCCGCACCAGCACCGCGTCCGACAGCATCGAGTGCTCGTCCTGGTGGCGCTCTAGCCGCCAGATCGGCAGCTTGCCGTAGAGCGTGTCCCACCCGCTCATGAAGTTGATGTGCATGCCCGTCAGGTGCGTCGTGGGCAGCGTCCAGGCAAAGGCATTGTGATCCGACCAGTTGCCCGCGCCGTAGCCGTCGTCAAGCGTGATGCCGATGAACGCCCCCACCGAATCCAGTAGCAGATTATTGACAATCAGGTTGTTGCGCACGGCCATCAAGCACGATTTGTTCGGCTCCGTGATGGCCTGGTTATAGTTGCAGTGGCGCGCACTGCCGGTGACGACGATCCCCTCGGGGCACTGGTCGAGCACGTTGTGGGCGATCAACACATCGCTGCTGTAGCTCCAGATGCCTCGCCCGCAGTTGCGCAGCACGTTGTTGGCAATCACCGCCCACCGGCAGATCTCGAAGTAAATCCCGCAATGGCAGTTGTCGAAACGGTTCTCGGCAATCAGGATGTTGCCGTCGCTGATGTCCAGCCACAGCGCGCAGGCGGGCTCGTCGTGCCACCAGTTGCGCAGGAACTGGCAGTCGCGCCACATGACCATCTTGTTGCCCTGCGTCAGGCACTTGACGTCCCCCCGCCAGCCGTTGTGGTGCAGTTCGTTGCCCTCAAAGAGCATGCGGTATCCGACGTTGCTGGTGAAGCCCATGAGCCCGTTGTAGGCTATCTCGTTGTTGCGGATGATGCAGTCCTGCCCCGACACGATCAGCCCCAACAGATCGTTGTGGATGAAGCGGCAGTTCTCGACGACGGACCGGTCGCCGGACACCCCGGCGGCCTGTTCGTGCGGCCAGAAGTCGTCCGCCATCTGGCACACCTGCAGCCCGCGCACCGTCCACGTGCCGTGGAGTGACAGGCCGTCGGCCCGCACCGCCGCCTCCATCACATGCTTGGCGGGGTCGCCGCCGTCGCTCAGCCAGGCATACAGCCTCTTCTCCTGGTCGTCGTAGAAGAAGCTGCCCGGCCTCATGTCGGCCAGACCCTTGCCATCCCACTGCTTCTGGAACTGAAAGCCGTTCTTCCCCGCCGCGCGCTTGGGGCTGCCCTGCAAACCGATCTGCTTGAGGGGCAGTTCATCCATGAACAGCATCTGCGTGTACACATCACGCGGCTGGAAGAAGATCGGCCGACCGTCCGGCAGTCGCTGCCACGTGGCTGGCAGCACCTCCGAGCCCTTGATGATGGGCTTGTGCCCGGGGGCCGCCGCGAGCGTGATGCGCTTCGTCGGGTCCTTCCAGTCCTGGCCGGGGTAGACGACGGCCTCCCGGTAGGTGCCGCTCTTGACCAACACCGTGTCGCCAGGTTGCACCCGGGCGATGGCGGCCGAGATCGTCTTGAGCGGCTTGGCTTCTGTACCGGGATTGACATCGGCCGCGCCGGCCTGTGTACCCGCGACATAGTAGACCGCCGCCCGGGCGGGCAGCGGCACGAGCAGCAGGCACGCCAAGGCAGCAGCGGCGAAGTGGGGCCTCATGGGGAACCTCCGGGGCACGCGCATGGGGTCTAGTGTTCGCCCTCGCGGCGTCACTTCCTGCGCGTGAGGAAGGCGACGACACCGGGCACGTCTTCGGGGCGGGCGACGACGAGCAGCTCGCTGCGCGGCTGGACCTCGGCGGCCCCGCGGGGGATGGTCAGCCGCCGTTCGGCGTCAATGATCCCGGCGATGACGCACGTCTCGGGGAAGCCGCCGGACTGCGTGAGCTGTTGCACCGTGCGCCCCTCGATGGCCGCGCCCTCGGGGATCTGGACGGCGAGCAGCTCCGCCTCCCCCGCGCCGATCTCGGTGATGCGCCGCGCCTCGGGCCGCTCGATCGAGAACAGGATCTCCCGCATGAACATGTCGGCGGTGTTGAGGATGACCGTCGCGCCGGCCAGTTCGTAGGCCTCCCGGTAGCGGGTGTCCCGCATGCGCGCGATGCGCGACTTGACGCCATAGCGGTTGGCCAGCAGCAG
>CAZZDO010000219.1:4641-8314 GCA_964653205.1 uncultured Armatimonadia bacterium
AGCGCGAGCACCGGCAGGATCTCCAGCCGGCCGGCGATCATCCAGACCATGAGCAATACCTTCGATAGCGCCGGCAGATGGGCGATCTCCTGCATCGGCAGGAAGCTGGGCCCCACGTTGCTGAGCGCCGATACCGATAGCGACAGGCACTGCAGCGGGCCGTGGGACGAGTCCAGCGCCAGCAGTAGCCCTCCCAGCATCATCAGGACGATCCAGGCGAAGGCCATCGCCGCCATGGACTGCACCGTCCGCGTCTGCACGACGCGCCTGTCCAGCACGACCGGCAGCACCGTGCCCTCCGGGTGGGAGAGCTTGCGGATCTCCTGCACGAGGCTCTTGCCCAGGACGGCCGCCCGCACGATCTTCAGGCCCCCGGCCGTCGAACCGGCACACCCCCCGAGCAGCAGCAGGCATAGGAATAACTGCCGGGCCGCTGAGCCGAAGAACGGGTGCTCCAGTGGCACCGTCAAGTGGCCGGCGCTGCTCACCAGCGAGGCCACCTGGAAGCTGGCCACCCGGAACGACTGCCAGCCGATGGACTGCCCCATCAACCCCCCGGCATCCGGGCCGGACAGCGCCGACCAGTTTCCCGCCATCGTCAGACTCTCGACCATCACGAGGGCCAGGGCGGCGAGCAATAGGAACCAATAACGGCGCGGCTCGGTGCCGGTGAACAGCACTCCCACATTGCCGGTCATCGCGCGGTAGTGCAGCAGGTAGTTCACCCCACCCAGCAGCATGAAGACGACCGTCGCCAGCTCGATGGCATAGGCATTCGGGTGTCCCACGGCGGCGAAGTACCCCACGCCCAAATCGCGAGGGGCGAACCCCCCTGTCGAGGTGGTGGTGCAGGCGTAGTTGACGGCGTCGAAGACGCCGACCCCCAGGATCAACAGCACCACCAGGTTGGCCACCAGGAAGATGCCGTAGATCATCCAGGTGATCATGACGGTGCGGTGCAGGCTTGGCGTCGGCCGCGGCACGTGCACCGCGGTCGATTCGGTCTGGAGCACCCGGTGCGCCGCGCTGCCGGGGTAGCTCACGAGCAGGAAGAAGGACAGGATGCCCAGCCCGCCCAGCAACTGACTGAGCGAACGCCAGAAAAGCACGGTGCGTGAGTACCCCTCGAGCCCGTTGAGCACCGTCAGGCCCGTGGTCGTCAGGCCACTGACGCACTCGAAGATGGAGTCGAGACCGCCCAGCCGCGAGGTCAAGTAGAGGGGAACGGCCGCCAGCAGCGAGCAGATGGCCCAGGCGCCGGTGCACAGTAGAACGGCCTCTCGTACGCCCAGCCGCCCGCGCGGCACGTACCGCTGCAGTGCCCAGCCTCCGGCGGCTGTCAGCGCGCCGCAAGCAAAGAACGACAGCGCCATCCGGACCTCGCCGTAGACCAGCCCGACGACAGCCGGCAGCGCCAGCACGATGCCGAAGATCGCCAGCAGCCGCCCCAACATGCCGGCGACCACCAGCAGACGCTGCACCAAATAGGCCCGGCGGTCACTGCGCATGGCTCATCTCGCGTGTGGGAGGCCGTCCGAGAACTTGCGCGGCAGGTCCACGACTTGCGACTTCTCCACGCCGGCCAGTTCCATCACCCGCAAGCACCAGCCTTGCGCCCCCACCGCCCCGCACGAGTGGGCGTCGCTGCCCAGCACGAACTTCACGTTCGCCTCGGCCATGAGCGCCAGCAACTCCGCGTACTCCAGCGTGAACTGGCTCTCGGCCATGTCCGGGAACCACCAGCTCATCTGGTTCATGATCTCGAACGGCTTGTCCGCCTCAAACAGCGCCGCGGCAACTTCGCGCAAGCCGGCGCGGGGAAGCTGCGCGGGAGTCACAGTGGCGGGGAAACGCCCGAGGTTGAACGGATGGGCCAGGGCGTCCACCAGCGGGTTCTCGATCAGGGCCAGCGTCGCGCGGAAGACGTTGGACAGATAGCGATCCAGGTCGGCCGGCGGGTCCACGGCCACGCCCTTCGTGCTCCCACCCATGTCGGCCAGCACGAACTGCACGAGCCCCGCCTCGTGGTCCGTCAGCGGCACCGTCCCGAAGGGGTCCTGGGCCGTCACCTCGACCCCGGGCACGACGTGGATCGGGCTCCGCTCGTCCACCGCCATGATCTGCCGCACGCGCAGGCTCATGTCGTCATCGTCCGGCCAGTAGTGGTCGCTGATGACCACCAGCTCCAGGCCCATCGCCTCGGCCTGGCGCACGTTCTCCTCAATGGAGTTGCGTCCGTCCGACACCGTGGTGTGGGTGTGGCAGTCATAGGGGATGGCCATGGCAGTGTCTCCACGTAGGGGCGCGATTCATCGCGCCCGTGTTCGGCTGACCCGTGTCGCGCGCAGGCGCGATGAATCGCGCCCCTACAACAGCGCCCGCATTGCCGCCAGGCTGCGCGCCGCATACCCCACCGGGTCATCGGTGATGTTGAACAGATCTATGACGTACGGGCCGGCGTAGCTGATCTCCTGCAACGCGTCCCGGATCTCGCCCAGCGGCATGTCGCCCTCGCCCGGAGGCAGATGGCGGTGTTCGCCGCGCGGGAAGTCCTCGAAGTGCACATGCCACAGCCATAGCGCCAGTTGGCGCACCGTCTCGGGCACGCTCGCGTCAGTCAGCCACGCGTGCCCGACGTCCAGGTTCACCCCGAGGCGGGAGTGGGGGAGACAGGACAGCAACTGCAGCATCTCCCGCAGCCCATCCAGCACGAGGCCGGGCTCCGGTTCGAAGGCCAGCCGCACCCCGTAGCGATCGGCCTCGGGCAACAGGGAGCCCTCCAGCCACTGCACCAGCTCGTCCCACTGCTCACGCTCGCGGCCGGCCGCCCGCCGCGGCGTGTTGACGACGAGCAGGTCGCTGCCCATCGCCGCCGTCAGGGCGATGCTACGCCGCTGGTTCGCTAGCCGCAGTTCCGGCTCGTCGGCGTCGCCGTGGTAGCTGACGCTCAGCAGCTTCAGGCCGAGGGCCTCGATTCGCTGGGCCAGGGCGACGGCGTCGGCGTCGCTGAGACGCTCCGGGCGGCAGTCGGGGTGCTCCAGGCACAGTTCCACGCCGTCGTAGCCCAGCCGCGCCAGCTCTGGCAGCGCCTGGTCGAGCCCCCATTCACGAAATCCGGCCGTCCTGAAGCCGATGTTCATCTAGCGATCCTTCCAGCCATGTTCGCCCAGCAGCGGCACAAACACGCAGTCAATGCTTCGTTCCAGGTGCAGTTGCCCCCTCTGCTTCGTGTGGATCTCGCACGTCTGCACGGACCGTCCGCCCACGGGAGCAACTAAGCGCCCGCCCTCGGCCAGTTGCTCGACCAGCGGCGGGGGCATGGCCGGGGCCGCCGCTGAGACGAGGATGCGGTCATACGGTGCGCCCTCCGGGTGGCCCAGCGACCCATCGCCGGCGATGATGCGCACGTTCGTGAGGCCGACTCGCGCCACGGTCTTGCGGGCCCGGTCGGCGAGGTCGTCCACCAGCTCAACGGCGTACACTTCCGCGCACAGCATGCCCAGCAGGGCGGCCACGTATCCGGAGCCGGCCCCGATCTCCAGCGCCCGGTGTTCGGGCTCGAGCTTCAGCAGGCTGAGCATCAGGCCGACCATGTACGGTTGGGAGATGGTCTGGCCCTCGCCGATGGGCAGCGCGCGGTCGTCGTAGGCCTCATCGCGCAGTGCCGCCGGGA
>CAZZDO010000220.1:0-8242 GCA_964653205.1 uncultured Armatimonadia bacterium
TACCAGCTGAAGCCGTACCCATACGTGTTCGGGCCGGTGATGGGGAAGTTGTAGTAGGTTCCGTAGGTCGGCGTACGGGACGGACAGACATAGACCTGCGAGTTCTTCACGTACGGCAGCACCGCCGTCGTCGGGTGCTCGGGGGAGTTCGGGTAGTTCAGCGCCCGGAACCACACCGGGAACATCTCATCATAGTCCTGGATGTACTGCAGCGTTGCCAGGGCCAACTGCTTGCAGTTGGACGAGCAGCTTGACTGCCGGGCCTTCTCGCGGGCCTTGGCGAAGACCGGGAAAAGGATCGCCGCCAGAATCGCGATGATGTGACTGCTGAAAAACCTCACTTCTTGAGAATACAGTACCCGCTACGAGCCAATGAACGCCATCTGCGGGCAAACCTGCTTCGGAAATGGGGGTTTTTCAGCAGTCACATCATCGCGATGACAACCAACAACTCGATGAGTGTGAAGCCTTGCCTGCGCATTGCCAATACCTCCTAAGGTAATGTACACGGACTCCTTCGCGGTCGGCTTGCGGATTCCTTCCCGGCCTGCTGACTATCTTCGAGAGCTTATTGCGCCGGCTTGAGCAGGCACTCCTGCGCCGGGGCCAGCAGCGGCGGGAGGCCGACCGGGTCGAGGTAGTAGTCCTCCATCGCCATCGCGGAGGGGCGCTCGAGCTTGAGGCTCCACGTCTCGCCCGGCGACGGCTGGGCCAACTCCACCGTCAGCATGTCCATGCGCGCGATGTTGTCCTTGCTCTCGACGACCTCGCCGGCCGCGTTCATCAGCGTCGCCTTGATCCCCTCCCCCATCCCCTCCCCGTGGACGCGCAGGCCGAAGCTGCTCGTGCCCGCCGGAACGTGGAGATAGAGCGTGCCCGTCGAGCCGATGATGTGAATGGCTTCGCCGAGGCTGCAGAGGTTCAGCGGGTGGGTGCTGGACGTGTAGACAGCGTAGTTGCCGCCGGCGTCGGAGAGGAGGGTGTACAGGCCGGTTTCCGGCGCGGTGAAGCTGACTGGGCTTTCCTGGCCGAAGGGCGCCTGCACCTTGGTCACTTCCTGGCCCGAAGGGGACTTCACGACCACGGAGATGGGGTTCGTCGCGTACTTGCCGATCTGGCCGGAGTTGACCGTCACCGTGACTTCCTCACCCTGTTTGGCCCACACACAGGCCGCTCCTTCCTTGCGCAGGCGCCAGGGGGGCAGGGCGATCTTCTGCCCGGCCGCGGGGGCCTGGAGCGGAGCGAAGCTCTTGCCGATGAGCGTGAGCCGGGGGATCTTCTTGAGCACGACGACCGGCATCCACTGGGCCAGCAGTTCCTTCGTCAGCGCCACGTTCTGCCGCTGCCCGTCCTTCTCGAGCAGGAGGTTGCCCGTCACGCCCGAGACGTTCAAGCCCGAGGCCATGTCCACGAAGATCATCGGGTTGCGGGCGACCGGGTCACGGACAACCACGTCGGTGAACGTGACACCACCGACGTCCTGGTCGGCGCCCTGGCGGGTCGCGAACATGATCGGGGATTGCACCGGTTTGTCCACGGCGTTGTCGGCGAAGAGGCCGCCCTGGACGGTGATGCGGCAGCCCATGGGCGGGGGCGGGTTACTACCGATCGAGAACGCGGCGCCGCCGTTGCCGGTGAACTCGCAGTTGATGAGTTCGACCTGCCCGGGCACGGCGCCGGCCTCCGTGCCGTTGGTCACGAAGCCGAAAGCCCCCGCCTTGTTGCCTACAGCCTTGCAGTTCTCCAGGCGCAGGCCGACCGGGGCCGACGTGGCGCGCAGGGGCGGGAGATAGGCCACGTAGCCCCAGCTATTGTTGTTCTCGGCCAGGCAGTTGCGCATGACGCAGTTGGCAATGCGCTCTTCGGGGTTGTTGGGCTCGAAGTCAATGCCGGCCATCGGGGCCGTGCCGGCGGTGTCGCGCATGATCGTGTTCTCGATCAGCAGGTCCTCGGCCGTGATGACGCTGATGCCCTGGCGGTAGTTCTTGTCGCAGATGACGTCCTTGATGTGGATGTTCTTGTTGGTGACGCCGCGCTGGGCGGTGCCCAGGTAGATGCCGTCGCCACCGCTCTCGGCCAGCGTCAGCCCGTAGACCTTGATGTTGGTGCAACTGAGCAGCTTGAGCACCATGCGCCACTCGGCATGCGTGTAGCGGGTAGCGTCGTCGTAGTCGCTACGCCGCATCCTGAGCGTGGCGCCGTAGCCGATCAGGCTGATGTTCTCGGCCAGACTCGCGCTGAAGAGCGAGTCGGTGCTGCCCTTGAACTCATCCGCCTTAGCGAGGACCTCGACGCCCTGCTCGAAGGTGATCTCCTGGTTGGCGACGAGCTTGATCGGGGTCACGATCCAGGGCTTGCCGACGTTGTCCACGGTGAGCTTGGGGACCTTGGAGTTGATGGCCGCCTGCAGGCACGCAGTGGCGTCCACGGGGTCGAAGCCCCACCAGGAGGCCTTCGCCTCTTTGAGCTTGCCGGCGGCGACATCATCAATCGCCTGCTGGTTGACCTGGGCGCAGGCGAGCGACACGGTGAGGAGACAGACGATTGCGCAGAGCAGAAGACGAGTCATGGGTGGGTTCTCCCGGGTGATGGACTGGCGGTTGATTATAGCATGGAGTACAGGACTCGACCAAGCACACGAGCCGCCCCGGAGGGCGGCTCGCGTGGAACCCGAGTACAGACCGCCGGCTACTCATTGCCTTCCAGTGGGACGGGCCCTTCCCAGGGCTTGAGGCTGTAGTCGCGCGTCACGGTGGCGTCGGGCTGGAGGGTCAGGCTGTCGTAGGCGCCCTCGTAGCCCTCGGCCCAGACATTGATCTGCAAGTGGCCGCTGGGGACGTTGAGGGTGTACGAGCCGTCCGCCGCTGTGAGGGTGGCGAACTGGTTGAAGTAGTACGGCGGCGCGATGATGCCGATGGCGCCCGGGGGCGCTACGCCCATGCTGCGTACGGCGTCAGGCAGTACGATGGGGTCGGTCGGCGGCACGGGCTGCCAGCCGCCGTCGGAATAGATCGAGACCATGGCGCCGGCCAGGGGCTGGACGCCGGCCTCGAGCGCGGCGGTGACGTGGCCGAGCACGGTGCCGATGCCCTCCTCGACGGCCGCGACGAGCTGGAAGTCGGCGGGAGCGGTCGTGCCGGCCGAGACCCACACGTAGGCCACGCCCTGCATCAGGCCGGGGACGTTGACCGTCACGACATACGCGCCCTCAGGCACGGCCGGGATGCGGTAGCTGCCGTCCTGCGCGGTGATCGCCTTGAGCTGCAGCTCGTCGGCGTCGCGCGTCTGCACCTGCAGGGGCACCGGCCCGGGGTCGGGCTCCACGTAGACGGGCTGCGGATCGGCGATGACTTCCACCCCGGCCAGCGGGGTGAGGCTGCCATCGTCGTTCTGGCGCATCACCAGGCCGGTGATCTGCCCGCCGACGACCGGGGTGACGTCGCCAATGTCGGTCGTATCACCGGCCACTACCTCCACCGGGAGGTACACCCCGACCATGCCGGAGCCGGAGACAAAGGAGATGGTGTGGGGCCCGGGCGGGAGGTTGGGGAGGCTGAACGAGCCGTCCGGCTGCGGTGTGGCTTGCAGCGGCTGGCCGTCCAGGACGATCTGGTAGGAGGCCGGGTTGACCGCGTCGAGGGTGCCGGTCAGGCGCCCGGTCTGCTGAGGGTCTACGTTCCCGCCCCCGCCCCCGCTACAGCCCATCAGGCTCAGGGCCACGATCACGACGACAGACAGCACGGCAGTGCGCATTGTCCATCCCTCATCTCTACCGGAGGTATGACCGCGCCGTCCAAGACGGCATGGCAGTTGGACGCTCCGCCGCGGCGTCTGGTTCCGTGGGAAGGCAGCGGCAACGGAGAGCCGTCAGTGCTCGCGGCCGCTGGCCCGGTACTTGATGCCCTTGACCTCCGGCCACTTGTTCTTGCAGGTCGGGCAGACCAGGTAGCCTTTGGGCACATTCTCGCTGTGATGGACGGTGCCGTGGCAAAGGGGGTGGGGGCAGCGGCCGGCCAGCAGCTTCCGGGCCCGGACGAAAATGCTGTGGGCCGTCACGTACAAGACGATCAGGAAGAGCCCGACGAAGATGAGTGGCACCACCAGCACGCCGCGGAACGATGCAACGAAGGCCTCGATGATGCCCCAGAGCGCCAGGCACGCCAGTAGGGCAATGACGATGCGGAGAACGTCGTTCTTCGTGGTGAGCCGCGACATAGCCTGCAACATGACCGTGCCCCTCCTGATTCGATCAGTACCAAGCCTGCACGCCTGTTTCCCTGTTCGCCTTGCCGCTGCAATCTCCTGCTGCTTTCCTGCCGAAATCCTCACAGAAAGTTAATGCCCGGATCTCCAGGGGCCTACCACACCTCGAATTCCTGGAAATGGGGGTTGACCAGCAGGCCCTTTTCCAGCGAGGTGGTCTCTGTCATCTCGGTGGCGAGGCGCCGGGCCTCGGCCTCGTCAGCGACGTCCAGCAGCATCGTCCACAGCAGGCCCTTGGTCAGGCCGGTGACGCGGTCGCCATAGCCCAGCCGCCCCTGCAGCGCCGCCAGCATACCCTCGGCCGACCCGTCGTGCGGGTCGGTGACGAGAACCTGCACGGCCTGCCCCGCGGTCGGGGCGGCAGCGGCCCGGGTCGCCACGATCTCATAGACGTGCTTGTTGGGGTTGACGAACAGGTTGGTCTTCTCGGCCAACTCGCGCGCCAGCGCCACCGCCTCGGCCTCGGTGGCGACCTGCAGGTCCAGGCGGTAGTAGTCGGCCCGGCGCAACTCGCGCAACTGGCTGTAGCCCATGCTGCGGCGCAGGGCATTGGCGGCGGTCAGGGCCGTGACATCGGGGATCTTGAGGCGGACCAGCAGTTCGACGCTTTCCATTTCGAGCTCCGAGGCGTGGGATAGTGGGGGGAGTTTCGTCGGCGGTAGAGGAATTCCTCCGTGCGTGATGAAAGACGGGGAAGGTGAGGGGGCGTGGGCGAGGAACCGAGGGACAACGCAAGCCCCAAACGTGCCCGGAAGCCGGTCAAGCGAACCATGTCTGAGGTTGACACCCCAACCGAGAATGAGGAACTCGCCCAACTGCTGGGCGCCGAGTTGTCGGACGTCGCCAAGTTCGCGGCGCAGCTCCTGGAGCGGACCGG
Organism: uncultured Armatimonadia bacterium; assembly: GCA_964653205.1. Taxonomy (GTDB): domain Bacteria; phylum Armatimonadota; class Zipacnadia; order Zipacnadales; family UBA11051; genus JAJFUB01. The sequence goes on from CAZZDO010000220.1 coordinate 5,141, forward strand.
CGCCTACTCCGTGCTCTGCCCCGGCTGTGGCACGGGCGAGTGCAGCGCCTTCCTGGCCCGCCGCGGCTTCCGCGTCACCGCCTTCGATGTCTCGACGCACACGACCCAGCGCGTCAGCCGCATGGCCGACCGCCTCGGCGTCCGCGTCGAGTGCTTCTCCGATGACATCATCACCCCCCGCCGGTCGCTGCCGCAGTACGACGCCATCTTCTCCCACAACACGCTCCACCAACTGCGGCCGACGCAACGCCGGGCGCTGCTGCGCACCATCTACCGCCTGCTACGCCTCGGCGGCATCCTCGTGGTCTCCGTGCTGTCCATGGAAGACGAGCGGTACGGCTACGGCCGGGAGATCGAGGAGGACACCTTCGACACCGGCAGCGGCGACAGCATCCACTTCTACAGCGCGCCGGAGCTGCACACCGAGCTGGGTGAGTTCTTCGAGGTCACCCAGATCGAGGAGATGGAGGAGACGCACCTGACCTTCGGGGGCAAGCAGCACTACCGGCTGCTGGTGGCGACGGCGGTGAAGATGGATTAGAGGCGGGGATTGGGGATTGGGGACGGCAACGACGAACGGCCAGGGCCGCCGGAAGCTTCCGGCGGCCCTGATTGCGTTCTTGGTCCGAGCCCGCCGGAGAACCGGCGGGCCTACGCGCCTACCCCCGATTGAACAACCCCGCACTGCCCTTGACTTCCCCGCCCTCGCTGCCGAACTCCGCGATCAACTCGTCCGCATTCTCCGCCACCTTGCGGAACGCCGCCGCGTGCTCCTCGATGACTTGCGGGCGGTAGTGCTTGAACCACGGGATGCCGTAGCACCAGCCCTGCATCTGCTCGGTGATCGGCAGGCTGCCGGGGCCCTCGCGGACGTCGCGGCTGGAGTTCGCGATGCGCGTGGGCTTGCCGTGGCCGTAGATGTCCGCCTCGTTGTACAGCGGGTGCAGGTGCAGTGCGAAGTTGCACCCCGGGCTCGTGCCGCAGCCCTCGGCGCTGACCGCCTTGCAGAAGGTGCTGATCGGCAGGCCGTTCAGCTCTTCGGGCCGGTAGAGCCCGTGGGCCGCGTACCAGCCGCCGCAGTGGCTGCCGGACTCCTTGGCCGGGCGATGGGCGCGGACGCCCGGGACGCCCTCGAGCAGGTCCCAGAAGTACTGCATGGACTTGAGGATCTCTTCCATGCGGGCGCGGTAGTGCTTGAGTTGCACGCGGCCGACGGCGGAAGAGAGCTGGTGCATGCGGTACTTGTACCCGCCCCACGGGAGCCCGGCGAAGTGCTTGAGCGTCGGGTCAGTGAGGTTGCCGGTGCGCTCGTAGTGGCCCCACGCCTGCGCCTTCTCGAACAGGTAATCGTCGTCGGTGATCAGGAAGCCGCCCTCGCCGATGGGCAGGGCCTTGCCCGACATCGTGCTCATGGCGTTGATGTGGCCGAAGGTGCCGCACAGCTTGCCCTTCCATTCCGAGCCGTGGGCGTGGGACACGTCCTCGATGACCTTGAGGTTGTGCTTGTCGGCGATGGCCATGATCGCGTCCATGTCGCACGGGTAGCCGCAGTAATGGACCGGGACGATGGCCTTGGTCTTGTCGGTGATGCGGTGCTCGATGTCGGCGGGGTCCATGCACATCGTGTCGCGCTCGACATCGGCGAAGACGACGGTGGCCCCGAGTGAGAAGACCGGGAGGTTGGTGGCCCAGTAGGTCAGCGAGACGCTGATGACTTCATCGCCGACGCCGACCCCCGCGGCCCACATGGCGGCCTGCAGCGCGGCGGTGCCGGTGTTGCACCCGAGCGCGTGCTTGACGCCGAACCACGCGGCGTATTCTTTCTCGAACTCCGCGGTCACATCCGTCCCGGACATGGCCCCGCGGCGCAGGACCTCCAGGCAGGCGTCCTCGTCTTCCTGCGTGATGATCGGCCAGGTGAACATGTCTTCGACAGGCGTCTGTACGGCCTTCGGTCCGCCAAGGATGGCGAGTTCGGACATTGATTATCATCCCTTCGTGGGTTGGTTCTCAGTGGTGCGGCGGGGTCATTCGGCGCGAGAGCAGCACGGACCTCCCCGCCGGGAAAGCCGTTGGAGGGGCCGGATATCATCCGGCCCGCCGTGCGGTGCTCCCGATGCCCCGTATCATTCGCCGCCAACGACGGGCCGGATGGTATCCGGCCCCTCCAAACGGCACGGCCCGCCCGCCTTGCGGCGGAGTCAGGCCCCTAGCCCAAACACCCTCTTCGCGTTCCCGCCCAGGATCAGCCGCTTCTCGTCGTCCGTGATTCGCGCCATGAGCACGCGGCCCAGCCCCGGCCTCGGGTCTATGAACGGGTTGTCGGTGCCCCAGATGATGCGCTCGGCGCCTACGCGGCGGACCGCCTCGGGCAGGGCGTCGAACGTCAGCCCCGAGCCCGTCGTGTCCAGCATCACGTTCGGGTACAGCTTCGCGATGGCGCAGTTGGTGTCAATGGCCGGCCAGCCGCTGAGGGCGTGGCCGATGATGAACGTGATGCGCGGGTACTGCTCGGCCAGGCCGTGCAGCGTCTCCTTGCCGTTCACCGTCCCGCCGGTCCAGTTGTGCGACAGGATCGGCAGGCCGCGCTCCTGGGCGTACTCGAAGACCGGGGTGTAGTTCTCGTGGCAGGCCGGGGCCAGATGGCACGCGGGATGGAACTTGAAGCCAATGATCCCCCCGTTCGCATCCCAGTGCTCGATCTCCGTCCTGATCTCCTCGTGGGGGTAGTTGGGGTTGACCGTGACGAAGGGCACGATCCGGCCGGGGAATTGCGCGGCGGCGGCGTAGGCGTCGCGGTTGCCCTGCAGATAGCAGGGCCCGATGCAGATGTGCGGCGCGACGATCGTCACGTCAATGCCGACGAGGTCCATGGCGTGGACCATCGAGGCGGGCGTGCCCTGTTCGGGAATGTGGAAGTTGTACCAGGTGTCCATGTGGGCATGGGCATCCACGATGAACTCGTCGGTGAGGACCTCGCCGGTCAGGCAGGCGGTGCGGAAGTCGGTGGGCATTTGCATTGTCCCTTCGGGAAGGGGGTGTAGTGGCGCGATTCATCGCGCCGTCGTTGTCCGTTCATGGACGCGATTTGTCGCGCCGTCG
>CAZZDO010000221.1:0-8227 GCA_964653205.1 uncultured Armatimonadia bacterium
CCCTCCCCCCATGAACCTCTCCTTGCCCATCCTGCTCCTCGCCCTCCTCACCGCCACCCTCGCCCATGCCGACCGCACGCTGTATGCCAAGGGCGCGGCGCACCCGCGGTTGCTCTGCACCGCCGCCGAGCTGGACGCTGTGCGCGGGCGGCTGGGCGAGGGCGTCGAGGCGCTGGCCTACAAGGAGATGCTGCGCAAGTGCGACGGATACATTGACCCGAAGTCGTCGCTCTATGTGGACTGGCCCGAGCGCAAGCACCACTGCTGGCGCGACCGCGGCGGGGCCACGTGGCTCACCAAGTGCTTCGAGGAGCTGGCGTGGGCCGGGGTGCTGTCGGGCGAGCAGAAGTACGTGGACGGCGCGAAGAACATCGTGCTCACCATCATCCGCGAGCGGGTGATTGACCACATCGGGGGGTTGAACTATGGCCAGCCGTATGGCGGGTGGCTGAGCCAGCCGCTGGACGCCGGGCATTCGAGCCGCTCCCTCGCCGTCTTCTATGACTTGCTGCATGACCGTCTGACCGAGACCGAGCGGGCCGAGGTGCGTGACTACATCACCGGCACGTACCTCGCCTACTTCTACGACTACATGAAGAAGCTGCCGGAGGACAAGCGCTACCCGGGGGTGCTGGGGCACAACTTCGCGCTCATCGGCAACTCCTCGGCGGCGCTGCTGACGCTGGCGGTGTGGGGCGAGACCGGCGACCCGGCCCGGGAGCAGGCGTGGCTCGACCTGTTCCTCGATGGCATCGAGAAGTACCTCGACATCGGGATCGGCGTGGACGGCGGGGCGCTGGAGGGGGCGGGCTACACGTCGGCGTGCCTGTACTACCTGAACTTCCCCTTCGAGGCGCTGCGCCGGGCCGGCGGGGGGAACCTGTTCGAGCACCCGCGCCTGCGCAAGGTGTGCGACTACTACCTCTACGAGGCCCTGCCCGGCGGCAACTACTTCAACAACACCAACGACGCGTTCTTCCACGCCCACACGTGCTTCTTCCCGCTGTACGCGCAGATCTACCAGCGGCCGGAGATGATGTGGCTGTGGGGTCATGTCACGGGGCGGCTGACCGACCCGCAGGACATCTTCAGCGACGGCCGCAACGCCGCCCAGCCGCTGCTGCCCTACACGATCCTGTGGCACGCGCTCGGGCCGCAGCCGAAGACGCCCGAGCAGGTCGGCCTGCCGCTAAGCCGCCTCTTCTCGCGCCGGGGGCTGGCGTGCATGCGATCCGGCTGGGGCGACGAGGACTGCCTCATGTCCTTCACCAGCGGTGGCAACCCGGAGTTCGGCCACGGGCAGTATGACGCGAACCACTTCGCCATCTACCGGGGGCAGAGCGCGCTGGCCGGCGACTCGGGCTATGGCGGCGGCCAGACCGAACACCACAACGGCGTGCTCTTCGACGGCAAGGGCCAGCAGATGAAGGCGACGGAGGGGCGGATCGTGGCCTTCGAGCCGGGCGAGTTGGCCACGCACGCCTGCGGCCGGGCGGGCGACCTGTACTACAACAAGGCCCTGACGAAGTTCGACCGCCACGTGTGGTTCGTCCACGACAAGCAGCGACCGTATGCCGTCATCTACGACGACATGGTCGCCGACGGCGCCGAGCACAGCTACACGTGGCTGCTGCAGGGGATCAACGACACGGGGTTCATGATCTCGGGCGAGGGCATGCGGTTCGACCTGAGCGGCGCGTGCCCGCGGATCATTGACGAGACCACCGGGTGGCAGATGCAGATCGTGCTCTTCGCGGCCACGCCCCCGGCGTTCACCGTGGACGCCTGCCCGACGAAGTGGAGCGCCACGGCAACAGTGGTCGAGCACCCGCGCCTGCGGGGGGAGATCAAGACGACGGGGTCGCCGCACTTCCTGGCGTTCCTGTACCCGTGCCGGCCGGGGACGCCGCAGCCGGCGGTGACGCGGGTGGCGGACCACGCCCTGCGGATCGCGTGGGGTGATTGCACGGACCTGGTGGCCTTCGGCCCGGCGCAGACGGCGGAGACGACCACGGCGGGGGTGGGGTTCGTGAGGAAATAGGGTCAGACCCCATTCATGCCCCCGCAGGTGAACCCTCGCCGGCCGCGAACCCTCCCGCCATGCCACCCGCGCCTGCCAGTCGCCTCCAGCACTTCATCACCCGCGCCGACAACCGGCTCATGGACGGGGCGCGCGAGTTCCGCTTCATGGGCGCCACCATGCCCGGCCTGTTCTTCCCCTATGACTACACGCTGCAGATTCCCGAACGGATGCGCCTGGCCACCCCCTGGGAGCAGGAAGACGGCTTCAAGACCCTCGACCTGATGAACATGCGCGTCACGCGCATGTGGTGCGTGCCGATCCGCGCGCCGGGGCTCGGAGCACCGGGGGAGACGACCTGGCATCACCTCCAGGGGCCGGGGCAGGTCAACGAGGCGTCCTTCCGCAGCCTCGACCGGGCCCTGGCGCTGGCCAATCAGTACGGCGTGCGCGTCATCCTGGCGCTCACCGCCGCCCAGGACTACTTCATCCAGGGCGGCATCGGCACCTATGCCGCGCACCGGGGGAAGCCCCGCGCCGCGTTCTACACCGATCCGCAACTCCGACAGGACTTCCAGGACGTGATCCGGACCGTCCTGGAGCGCCGCAACACCGTCACCGGGACGGCCTACAAGGACGACAAGGCGATCCTGGCCTGGCAGTTCGGCAATGAGATGCAGGATGCGACCGACGAGTGGGTGTCCGCGATGGCGGCCTTCATCAAGGCGCTCGACCCGAACCACCTCGTGGCCGAGACGCGCAGCTACCCCTCCGCCCCGTTCTTCATTGACCCCAACGTGGACCTGTATCCGCGGCACTACTACCCGGACTACCCCAGCGTCCAGCAGGGCTGGATCGAGTCCTGCCGCGAGGAGTTGGCGCGGCTGAGCGGGCAGCGGCCGCTGCTGATCGGCGAGTTCGGCCCGTATGTGGACCGCCGGATGTTCACCCGCGAGAACGTCGTGCCGAAGCTCCGGGAATTCCTCGACTTCCTGTGCGAGGCGCAGGGCATCTGCGGGGCGCTGCTGTGGAGCATGTGCTGCCATCACCAGGACGGCGGCTTCTACTGGCACCAGATCTTCGTGTACCCGGAGGTCTGGTCGTATCACTGGCCGGGGTTCGCCAGCGCCTCGGCCCACGGGGAGCAGGGCATCCTGGCGGCGATGCGCGCGGCGGCGTTCCGGATCGAGGGCCGGCCGGTCGCGCCGCCGGAGCCGCCGGAGCCGCCGGAGCTGCTGCCCATCGGCGAGGCGCCGTTGCTCTCGTGGCGCGGCGCGGCCGGGGCGTCCGGCTACGACATCGAGCGCGCGCCGACGGCGGACGGGCCGTGGCAACTGCTCGCGAGCGATGTCTCGGACGCGGAGGTCGCCTACCGCCCGCTGTTCAGCGACACCACCGCCCGCGCCGGGGACACGTGCTTCTACCGCGTCAGCGCCCGCAACGAGGCCGGGGTGTCGGCGCCGTCGAACGCGATTGGGCCGGTGCGAGTGCGGCAGGTGTGCCTGGTGGATGAACTGCCGGACTTCGGCCTGACGGCCGGCCACTCCCCTGGTCTGACGCTGAACAATGACTTCAATGGGCTGTACGCCGAGTACCTCTTCCGGGCGCAGGGCGCCGCGGGCGAGTGGGTGCTGTACCGCGTGCCCGGCGAGATGGCCTCCGTCGCCGTCATCGCCTGGTACGCGGAGGCGGTGGCGGACCTGCGGCTGGAAGTCTCGGCGGACGGCATCGGCTTCACGGCCGTTGTCCCCGAGCGCCGGGAGCAGCGCTATCCCTCCCCGCCATCGGGCTGGGCGGCCCAGCAGCGCCGGACGGCTGTCCATTACTCGTGCGCCGTCCCGTCGGGGCACCACTATCTGCGGATTTCGTGGACCGGCCCCGCGGAACTGGACCGGGTTGAGATCTACCACGCCGGCGGCTCGTGACGGCCTCCTCCCCACCGCCGCGGGCGGCGGAACACACCGATGGCTGACAGCCCGGCTCTCCCGCCCGGAGCAGGTTGCGTCTCACCACGGGGCGAATGGCCTGCCATGCCCGTGGCCCAGCTTCCCGTCCTCCTGACCGACGCGCTCGCGCGGCAAGCGGCGGACTCCCCCGACGCCCTCGCCTTCTGGACCCCGGACCGGCAGTTGACCTACGCCGGCCTGGAGGCGGCCGCCGCAGGCGTGGCGGGCGCCCTGGCGACCCTTGACCCCTCCGCACCCCACCGCCTCGGCCTGCTGTGCGGCCATGGCGCCGGGTTGACGGTCGCCTTGCTGGGGGTTCTGAAGAGCGGGCACACGTGTGTGCCGCTGGATGTCTCCCATCCGGCCGCGCGCCTGCGCGAGGTGCTGGAGAACGCCGAGGCGTCCGCGGTGCTGACCGACACCGCGCACCTGCCTGGGGCCCGCGCCGCGGCCGGCGAGGCCGGGCTGGTCGTCAACGTAGACGAGGTTGCGCCCATCACCCCGGCCCCCGCCCCGCGGCCGATCCCCCCCGACACGCTGGCCGCCATCCTGTACACCTCGGGCTCGACCGGGCGCCCCAAGGGCGTCATGCACACCCACGGGACCCTCGCGGGCCTGTTCGCGGGGTCGGCGCGACTCTCCGGCCTCACGCCCGGCGACCGCGTCGCGTTGCTCAACAGTTGCACCACGATGACCGGCCAGATTGATCTCTTCGGCGCCCTGCTCAACGGCGCGACGGTGTGTCCGTACGACCTGCGTCAGCAGGGGCTGGCCGGCCTGGCCGCGTGGCTGACGACCAGCCGCATCACCTACCTGACGCTCGTGCCCAGCGTGTGGCGCCACTTCGCCCGCCAGTTGCCCCCGGCCCTGCAGTTCCCGGCCCTGCGGCGGCTGCGTCTGGTGGGGGAGACCGTGACGGCCCGGGACGTCGCGCACTACCGCGCGCACCTGGGCGACGGGGCCACCTTCGTGGTGACCTACGGCAGCACGGAGCGCCCGGCCATGTGCCGCCTGGTGCTGCACCACGGGAGCGAGTTGGCGGGCGATCTCGTCCCGGTCGGCGCCACGGCCGAGGACTTTGAGGTCTTCGTGGCCGATGACGACCTGCGCTCCTTGCCTGCCGGAGAGGTGGGCCAGATCGTGGCGCGCGGGGCGCATGTCAGTCCCGGCTACTGGCGCGACCCGGCCGAGACGGCCCGCGTCTACCCGCCCGATCCCGCCGCTCCCCAGCGCCGCCTCTACCTGACCGGTGACGTGGGCTTCCTCCGTGACGACGGCTGCCTGGTGCACCTGGGCCGGCGCGACCGCCAGGTGAAGGTGCACGGCAACCGCGTCGAGCTGGCCGAGATCGAGGCCGCGCTGCTCTGCCTCCCGGAGGTACAGGAGGGAGTGACCCTCGCGTGGGACGCGCCCGGGGATGACCGGCGCCTGGCCGCGTACGTCGTCCCGGCCGCGGATGCGAGCCTTGAGCCGGCGGATCTGCGCCGGGCCCTGCGGCGCCGACTGCCCGGCGTCATGGTGCCGGCGGACATCGTCATGCTGGAGGCCCTGCCGCGACTGCCCGGGGGCAAGGTGGACCGCGCCGCGCTGCCGCGCCCGCCGAGAACAGCTCCCGGCAGCAGCCCCGACCCATCCCTGACGCCGACGCAACAGGCCGTCGCGGCGGTCTGGGCGGAGGTGCGCGAAGACGAACCCCCGGCGCTGACCGACGACTTCTTCCTCACGGGGGGCGACTCGATGCAGGCCGTCGGCCTGCTGGCGGGAATTGAGCAGCGCCTGGGCCGGAGAATCCCGCTGCCGGCCCTGCTGGAGCACCCGACGGTGGAGCATCTGGCGGCGCTGGTGGATGAGGCGGCGGGCGAGGCTCCGGCCGTCGCGTTGCCGGGCCAGGTGCGCCCCGGCGTCTGGGGCTACAACACCGCGGGCCGCCAGCCGCCCTGCTTCTGGATCCCCGGGGACCGGGCGGAGGACGTGAACATCTTCCGCTGCGGCGTCCTGGCGCAGCACATGGGCCCCGACTACCCGTGGTATGTCCTGGCGGTGCGCGACCGGGAGGGCGCCGGGACACGGCACGCCGGCGTGGCGGCTCTGGCCGCGGACTGCGTGCGCCGCGTGCGGGAGATCCAGCCGCGCGGCCCGTATCGCCTCGGCGCCATCTGCCTGGGCGGGGCGGTTGCCATCGAGATGGCGCGGCGCCTGACGGAGGACCATGAGACCATCGCGAGGCTGGTGCTCATCAACTCCTGGGCCCCGATGACGCTCCGCCCGTACGCGATGACCCGGCCCGACGCCGTGGCCCACAGGACACTGCAGAGCCTGCGGCGGCTGCGCGAGATATCCCCGGGGGAATGGGGACGGTATCTGCGGGCGAAGGGGGCCGCCGTCGCCGAACTCGTCCGGCGCCGGCGGCGCCCCGCTGACCGCGGGCGCGACGACTACCTCCGGATGATCGCCGACCATGACTTGCGGCCCTACGAGGGGCCGGTGACACTCCTGGCCGCGGACGAGGACTACCACCAGGACGCGCGCCTGGGCTGGGACCCGGCCGTGCTCCCCCGGCTCACGGTCGTGCGCCTCCCCGGGGGGCACACCGACTGGCTCGAGGCGCAGGTGGCGGACACGGCGGCCCGCCTGCGGGAAACCATGGCGGGGGAAGTCGCGCCCCGCCCACGCGCCGACAATCCGACCGGCGAACCTATCGCACCATCACCGTTTTGGAAGGAAGCTTGACATGGGTCCTCTGACCATCGGCTGGGCCAGTCGTGACATCACCCCCGCATGCCCCGTGGCCATTCGCGGGCAGTTCAACCTCCGCATCGCCACCCGCATCCAGGACCCGCTGTCGCTCACCGCGCTGGCGATCGAGAGCGACGGCGAGCAGGTCATCTTCGTGTCGCTCGACGGCGCGGGGGCGGACACCGCCCTCCTCGAGGCCAGCCGCCCGTTGCTCGCCAAGCGCCTGCCGGGCTTCGACCCGCGCAAGCTCATCGTCGGCGCGACCCACACCCACACCGCGCCCTTCGCCAGCGGCGGGGTCGGTCTGCAGAGCGACGCCGACTACATGGACGAGCTGCTGGCCCGCTACCCCGGCTACACGTCCGTCGCCGAGTACGCCGCGTTCCTGGCTGAGACGCTCGCGGACGCCGCCGCCGAGGCCTGGGCGAACCGGCAGCCGGGGCAGATCGGCTTCGGCTACACGTATGCTGTGGTCGGCGAGAACCGCCGCGTGCGGTACTTCGACGACCGCGCGGTCATGTACGGCAAGGTCAGCGAGCCGGACTTCTCACACATCGAGGGCCACGTGGACCACGGCGTGCACCTGCTGTGCACGTACGACGCCGACGGGCAACTGACGGGCATGGTCATCAACATCCCGTGCCCGTCGCAGGCCAGCGAGGGCGGGCAGGACTACGTCTCGGCCGACTACTGGCACGACGTGCGCGAGGAGATCAGGCGGCGTCAGGGCGCGGGGCTGGGGCCGGCTGAAGCGCGGCCCCTCCACGGGCCGGGGCCGGCTCAAGCGCGGCCCCTCCACATCCTGCCGCAGTGCGCCGCGGCCGGCGACCAGACCCCCCACCGGCAGATTGACCGCCGCGCCGAAGAGCGCATGATGAAGCTCAAGTTCGGCGAAGGCTTGAACAACGGATGGAACATGGCCCTGCGCCAGGACCTCGCCCGCCGCGTCGCCGACGCCGTGCAGGATGCCGAGCCCGTCGTGCGCCAGGACCTGCGCGACACCGCCGTGCTCAAGCACGAGCCCCGGCATCTCGACGTGCCGCACTGGGACGTGACGGACGACGAATACGCCGCGCTCCAGAGCGAGATGGCGGAGCTGAAGCAGCGCCTCGAGCAGTTGGGCGAGGGGGACCGGCTGAGCAGCCAGTACACGGCCACGCGGTCGCGGCTGGCCTGGTGTCAGCGGGCGGTGGATCGCTACGAGAACCCCCTGCCCAGCGTGCCCGTCGAGATGAACGTCGTGCGGCTGGGGGACATCGCCTTCGTGACGGCGCCCTTCGAGTACTACCTGGACTTCGGCGACCGCATCAAGGCCCGCAGCGCCGCGGTGCAGACCTTCATCATCCAGCTCACGGGCACGGGCGGGTACCTGCCCACGGAGCGCGCGGCGGCGGGGAAGAGCTACGGCGCGGTGCCGCCGAGTTGCCGCGTGGCCCCGCGCGGCGGGCAGGTCATCGTGGACGAGGCGGTGCGGGTGATCGGGGAGATGTTCGCCGAAGAGATGTAGGACAGCCATCGGAGGGGC
>CAZZDO010000222.1:0-6677 GCA_964653205.1 uncultured Armatimonadia bacterium
GCATGTGCGCCGGGGAGATCATGGACTGCCCCTTGTAGGCCATGTCCTCGTTGAGAATGAGGTGGTCCACCTTGATGTGCGACAGGGGCTCGTCGAGCAGCTCCATGATGAACCAGGTCCAGTACTCCATCATCTCGTGGACGAGCTTCGGCTGGTCGTAGAACAGCATCGAGAGGCCCTCAAAGCCGCACATGTCGCGCAGCGTCCAGTAGAGGAACGGCACGGTGCAGCCGACGGGGTATTCGCTCTCGTTGGCCTTGTCCACGTACGCCTGCCAGCCGGGGCCGTCGCCGACGTGGCGGTACTTGTTGGGGTTCAGGTCCGTCAGCGGGGCGCCGTCGCCGCCGGGGCCGGTGCGTTCGGGCGAATGCGGGTCGAAGTGGGACTTCATCTCCTCCCACGTCGCCCAGTCCTTGACGAAGTGCTCGATGTAGCTGCGCGTGACGAAGCCATCGGTGGGCTGGTGGATGGCGTCCTTGCGCAGCACGCCCCAGTGGTCGCGCCACCAGCGGTAGTTGCCCTCCTCCTTGATGACGACTTCCTCCATGGGCGGGACGGGGCCGCAATAGAGCTTCCCGATGCCCATGCCGCCATCGGCGCCGGTGAAGGTGTGCCAGTTGCGCTGCAGCTCTTCGGTCAGGCCCTGCTTGCGCCAGGCAGCGAAGGTCGAGGCGCGCGGCCCGCCAAAAGCATAGGGCATGCGGTCCACCGGCTGGTGTTTGGCGATGGCGAGGAAACGTTCACGTGGGGTCATGGGAAGGCTCCGGGGTTCGGGAATCGGGATCCGGGAATCGGGAATTGGGAACGGACAACGGCTAACGACTGACTTCGGACAGCAGTTCCTGCGCCTTGTGGCCGATGAAGTCCACGATGCCGTTCGCGATGGTCTCGCCCAGCTCGCGCGAGGCGAAGCGGCGCGGGTCCTGACCGAAGATGCCCGCCTCTTTGCGGCCCTCGTCGGTGTCGAGGTCCTCGCCGGCGATCTGCGACAGGTCCACCAACTCCGGGCGCAGATGCATCAGGAGCGACGTCTCCCAGTGGGCCGCGTGGTCCATGCGGTCCTCGGTCGCGTCGTAGGAGTCGCCCTCCATCATCGCGAAGCCCGTTGCGGGGGTGTTCGTCTTGATGGCGTCCACGGCCTTCTGGATGGCCCCGCGCTGTTCGGCCACATCATGGCCGGTCACGCCGATGACGACCTTGAAGCCGACTTCGACGAGGCACTCGAAGATGCGCCGGTAGAGCAGTTCGGTCACGGTCTCCCCCAGACCCGAAGACGTCCACGGGTGCCACGGGCCCAGGAAGCCCCAGTACGTGGGCGGGACGACGACCCCGCCGAACCTCTCGGCCGTCAGGCGCAGCAGGCCGTCGGCCTTCAGCGTGTCATTGCCCAGCGGCAGGTGCTTGCCGTGCCATTCGAGCGACCCGAAGGCGCAGTAGGCCACCGGGAAGGCGGCGACGGCGGCGTCGAGTTCGTGGGGGAGCATCTCCTCGTAGCGGACCTTGGGCATGGTTCGGTCTCCTGTGGTCTATCTGCGGGGCCCCCGCCCCCGTCGCGGTACGGCTGCGACGGGTCCACCCCGCACCTAGCGGAGGCGCTCGTTCGCCTCCGTCAGCAGCCGCAACTGGTACGACCGGTCGCCCTCCACGGACACCGTGTACGTGTCCTTCTGCTTGCCGCCGAAAGTCCACATCGCGGCGAGCGGCACGCCCTGCTCCTCGATGGCCCGGAGCAGCTCGCGGAATAGCGCCTCGCTCTTGTCCGGCGGGCCGGGCGCACCGAACTCGCCGACGAACAGCGGCTTGCGCATCTGCGCCGCGGCCTGCAGCGCCAGCGGCAGTTGCTCGACCGCCTTCTCGTAGATGTGGACGCTGATGAGGTCCACCGGGGCGGGGTTGTCGCCGACGATCATCTCGATCTGCTGCTCAGGCGTGTCGGGGCCCCACGTGTTCTCTTTCCAGTTGTGCCACGCGCCCGGGCGCACGATGCTGTCGCCCGTGGCGATGACGCGGTAGGGGTCGACCTTGCGCACCTCAGCGGCGAAGGCGGCGAAGGCCGTGCGGATGATCTCGTACGTCCACTCGTCCTTCTCCGAACGGCTGGAGGCCGTGCCGAGGTTGGGCCAGACCGGCGGCCGGTGCTGCTTTGCGTTGGGCAGGTTCGCGCCAAGGTTGAACTCGTTGGCGAACTCCCAGCCCCAGATGGCCGGCGAGTTCTGGTAGCGCGTCACGACCTCGCGCACATAGTTGCGCATGTACTCGTGGGTCTTGCTCTGCGGGTTGCCCCACTGGTCGCAGGTCTCGCCGACGAGATCGCAGACGGTCGGCGTGTGCCAGAAGAGCGAGGGGATGAGGCCGACGCGATGGGCCTCAGCGGCCTTCACGACGAGGTCGAAGCGGCGAAAGAACTCCTCGCGGTCGTCGAGATACAGACGCGCGTCCTTCGGCCAGAAGCCGCAGGCGATGAAGCGCACAAAGGGGATTTTCGCGGCGGCCAGTTGCGCGAAGCCCTGCTCGCATCCCGGCCAGTCCGGCTCGGACAGCACCTGCAGGAAGACGTCGTACCAGTTGACGCCGAAGCCCCGGTACGGCTGGCCATCCTTGAGCAGGCGGCCCTGCTCGTCCACGTGCAGCCCGTACGGCTGGGCCCGCGCCGCAGTCAGCGCCAGCAACAGCAAAGCCACGCACACCGCCCGTGTCATGCTCACTCCATCTGGCTGATCTCGCCGTAGATCTCGGGGCGGCGGGTCTGCAGGTTGAAGCAGGCGGCGCTCCGGCGACGTTCGTACTGCCGGGCCTGCAAGCACCCCACTACGGTCTCCTCGGTAAGGCGCTGGGTCAGCGACTCGGCGATCACGTCCCCGTTAGGGTCAAAGATCATGACGCCGCCGGCATGGTTCGTCTCGGGCTCGTCCCCGGCGTGGCCGGCCTGGTTGTTGGCGACCACGAACATCCCGTTGTCGTAGGCCCGAGCGCCGTAGCACTTCCGCCAGACGGCCTTCAGGTTGGCGACGCGCTGGGCCTGCAGCTTCAGGGCCCGCGGCCACGCCCCGCAGCGCGAGGCGTGCGGCATCAGGTACACCTCGGCGCCCTTGAGCGCGGCGATGCGCGCGACTTCCGGGAACATGTTGTCATAGCAGATGCCAATGCCCAGCCGCGCCTTGCCGATGTCCAGGACGGCGATCTCGCTGCCCATGCGGAAGTGGAAGTACTCATCAGCGGACATGTGCAGCTTGCGCTGCTTGCCGACGAAGCCCTCGGGGCCGACGACCACCTGCGTGTTGTAGGCGATCCCCCGGTCGCGTTCGGCCAGGCCGAAGCTGATGAAGGCCTTCAGCTCGCGGGCCAGGGCCAGCATGCGAGTGGTGCTCGGGCCGTCCGGCACAGGCTCAGACGCGGCCCAGACCCCGCCCGCGCACCAGTGGCCAGTGATGCCCAGCTCGGGGAAGCAGAGCAACTCGGCCCCCGCTTCGGCGGCGTGCCGGGCCAGGCGCACGTGGCCGGCCAGGTTCTTCTCCACCTTCCCCAACGGGGCGTTCATCTGGATGGCGGCAATGGTGAGGTCCTTCATGGGTCACCGCCCGTACATGCTCGCGATGTGCGCCTGATGGGTCTGCAGGACCACGCGGCGCTTGACCTTCAGTGTCGGCGTGAGTTCGCCGCCCTCGACGGTGAATTCCTGCGCCAGCACGCGGAAATCGCGGACCTTCTCGAAGTCGGCCAGGTGTTCGGTCAGGCGCCGGACCTCCCGGCGGATGAGGTCCTGCACGGCCACATGCCCGGCGGCCTCATGCGGCGCCTCGGGTAGTTCCAGGCGCTGAGTCTGCGCCCAGTGGCGCAACCGCTCGAAGGCCGGGACGATCAGCGCCGTGACGTAGCTTTCCGAATCGCCCAGCACCACGGCTTGCGCGATGTAGGGGCTTGTGCACAGGTGCAACTCGATGGGCTGGGGGGCGACGTTCTTGCCGTTCGTCAACACCAGCAGGTCCTTGAGGCGGTCGGTGATGCACAGGTATTCCCCGCGCAAGGCGCCGACATCGCCGGTGTGCAGCCAACCGTCGGCGTCCAGCGCCGCCTCCGTGTCCTCGGGCAGCCGGTAGTAGCCCTCCATCACGTTGGGTCCGCGCACGAGAATCTCGTCATGCTCGCCGAGGGCGACTTCCACGCCCGGCAAAGGCGGCCCGACCGTGCCGACGGTGACCGCGCCTGGGCGGTTGACCGACACGACCGGCGCCGCCTCCGTCAGCCCGTAGCCCTCCAGCACCTCGAGACCCAGGCTCTGGAAGAACTCATTGATCTGCACGGACAACGCGGCCGCGCCCGAGACGAGGTTCTTGATGCGGTCCAAACCAATGGCCGCGCGGATCTTGCGCAGGATGATGCGGTCGGCCAGCCGGTATTCGGCCGCCACGTACAGGGGCACCGGCCGGCGCTTGAGCACGCACTGCAGGCGCATCTTGCCCAGGGCCGTGCCCCACGCGAAAAGCGCCCGCCGCAACGGCGGCGCCTTGGCCATGCGGTCCACGAGCGCGTCGCGCAGGGACTCGAGGAACCGCGGCACGAGGATCATGTACGTGGGGCGTACCTGCGGGAGGTGCTCGCGCAGGCGGCGCAGGTTCTCGCAGTAGAACACGTGCGACCCGCAACTGAGCGGCAGGTAGCAGCCGGCCGTGCGCTCGAAGACATGATTGAGCGGCAGCACCGACAGCAGCACGTCATCCGGCTGGAAGACGAGAACCTCCCGGCACTGGGCCACGTTCGCCACGAAGTTGTGGTGGGTCAACATCACGCCCTTCTGCCGCCCCGTGGTGCCGCTGGTGTAGATGAGCGAGGCGAGGGCTGTGGGCGGCGGGGGAGGGGGGAGAGCGGCGGTGTCGTCGCCGCCGTCGAGGAGTTGCTCGCAGGTGACAACGTCCGCGTCTGCCGGCGGCTCGCCGTCAAGCAGGACGATCTGCAGGTCCGGCATGGTGCGCCGGATCACGAGCGCCTTCTGCAAGAGCTGTGGGTCGCCGACGATGAGCAGCCACGCGCCGCTGTCGGAGAGGATATACTCCATCTGCCCCGGCGGTAGGCTGGGGAACATCGCGGTGTTGACGGCCCCGGCGGCCAGGATACCGAAGTCGGCGACGACCCACCGCGGGCAACTCTCGGCCGCGATGGCCACGCGGTCGCCGGGCTTGACCCCTAGCGCGCGCAAGCCTCGGCCGAACCGCTGGCTGAGGTCCCACAGGTCGGCGTACGTGAGCGTGCGCCACGCCCCGTCGTGCCACGACGACAGCGCGGGCCGCTCGCCATGGGCCTGCGCGGTGGCCTGCAGCATCCCCAGCAGGTTGTCTGCGCCGGTGTCGCTCATGGGTGTCACGAGGGCTGGGCGGGAGTCTCCCGCCGGCGCCACAGCCGCTGGCACGAGCGGAAGTTGGCGTCCGTCACAAGCTGCCCGAGCGCCGGGGTCAGCTTCACGCTCACCACCGGTGTCGTCTCATACCCGCCGCGCCGGAAAGCCTCGTAGGTCGGGATGTAGCCGACGCTGTCGTTCGCCAGCTCGGCGATGAACGTGTACGGGAAGGGCGACCACTGCTTCATCTGCAGGCCCCACTCGACGAACAGCTCGCCGGGCGCGGAGCAGAAGACGGCGTCGCCCAGGCGGATGACCTGCGTCTCCACGGGCCGCGAGCCCTGCGGGTCCCACGTCTCGTACCACTTGAGCAGCGTCTCTTCGAAGAAGTTGGGGGTCTCCTTGGAGCGAGCCTCGGCCACGCGCTTCTCGACGACCTCGGGCCAGTCGAAGAACGGAACATCCAGCGTCTCGCCCTCGACGTCCACGGTCTGGTCGCAGCTCGGCAGGGCCTTCTCGGCGATGCCCAGGGCCTTGCCGCCCAGCGCGCGCCCGATCTGCGTGGACTTGTCGTTGCCCTTCATCGGCCAGGGGCGGTCGAGCAGATAGGGCACGTGGTTGATGTTGCCGCACGCGCCGTTGACGAAGAGCACTATGGTGTCGGGCCCGTACGCGGCGCGGATCGTCTCGGTGATGACGGCCGGGTAGTCGGCGGAGATCAGGTTCCCGCCGGTGACATCAATGTGCAGCGAGTAGTTGACGATGACGGCGAAGGGATCCTGGCCCTCCTCGGCAAAGGCCAGCACGCCGAGCATCGGGTCGGTCGGCCCGGCCACGCCGGCGAGAGCGTCCGGGTCGGAGCCGGGGCCGAACTGCTCGCTGCCGTCGCGCATCCGGAAGCGCCGGTTGAAGGCCAGACCCTCTTCGTGGTCGGTGCCGATCTTGAGTTCGCAGGCGCGCCGGTTGCCGGCAGCCTTGATGGCCGCGTCGGCGATGAGGCCGGGCAGCTCGGCCAGGTAGTCGTCGTTGGTGGGAATGAGGCGGCCCTTGCGCGTCTCGGGGCCGGTGTGAGTGTGCGTGCCGCAGATGAGCAGGCGGCTGCCGCTGATGCCCGTGGCTTGCTCGAAGGCGGCACGCGCCGCGGTGATGACCTCGGCCGGCATGCCGATGAGATCGCAGGCGACGATCCCCACGGCCTGGTCGCCCTCCCCGGCGACGACGGCCTTGGCCTTCAGGTCGTAGATGACGCCCTCGGAGATGCGGGGGGTGAAATAGCCGGCCAGGGCGGTCCCGACCGGGGGACTGATGACAGTCTCGGCCGCGCCGACGGTAAGCTGGGACATGG
>CAZZDO010000222.1:6777-8217 GCA_964653205.1 uncultured Armatimonadia bacterium
CCAGCGCCTCCCGCGCCGCCTGCAGCAGCAGGTCCAGCGCCTCCTCGGCCGTCACCGCCCACGTGTCCAGGTCGGCCTCATAGCTGCCGCGCGCCCGGCTCGCGGGCCACAGCATGTAGCCCACCTCCTGGTCCGCCATCCCGATCACGCGCGTGAACGGGAACGGCGACGCCTCCGCCAGCCGCGGCCCGAACCCGTGCTGCACCTCCCCCGGCATTGTTACCAGCGCCAACTCCAGCAGCCGCACCGCCTGCACCGTCACCCGGAACCCGCCCTCGTCAAGGAGCCACGGCCACAGCTCGGCGCGGAACCCGGGGTTCCGGCGCACGTGCTCGTGGATGGGCAGGAACACCTCGCGCGAGGCGACCGCGAGCGTGAGTGCGTGGACGGTCTCGGCGCCGGAGAACAGCCCCAACGCAGTGTAGCCGAGCACGTCGCCCAGGATCGGCAGTTGGTCCGCTTGCGTCTTCCCGCGCATCGGCACTTCGAAGGGCGTGTCCACCGTGCCCGAGCAGCCGTTGAAGATCAGGCACGGGACCCCGAGGGTGCGCTCGACGAGGCTGGCCGCGTAGCCGAAGAAGTCGGGGATGGGGTGGCAGGCGAAGTTCATCACGGCGGCCAGGGGCGCGCCGTCGCTGGCCTCGATGCGCACCACGGTGAGCAGATCGTCCAGCGGCTCCTCGGGGCCGACGGTCTCGGGGTCGGCGGCCCAGCCCCAGTACTGCGGCCAGGCCCGGCGGAGGGTTACACAGGTCCCATCGCGGCGGAGGATGCGCCGCACGCGCGACACGCCGGGCACGTGACCCAGGGAAAAGCCGAGGCCGGCCGGCTGCAGCCGTGCCGCCTGTCGGGCGGCGGCAGTCGCCGCGTTGACGACGTACGGGTAGAGTTCCTTGCGGTCCTCCGGCGGATCGTGGAAGACCTCCCCCGGCCCGCTATGCACGTGCGTGCAGGCGACGATGATGTTGGCGGGTGGGGCGCCCGTCACGTCGGCGACGGCCGCCCGGATCAGCTCCGTGAGTTCGCGATGCAGGCAGATGATCGTGAGTGACACGAAGGCCACGCGCGTCTGGCCGTCATCGAGGACGAGCACCCGCGCCGCCAGCTCCGTGTCATCGTCCGTGGTGGGCCAGCCGGGAAGGTCCAGGGGCGCGCGGCCCGCGCCGGCTTGCAGGGGCGGGGGGAGCACACTCATCTGTGGTCCGCCCGGTAGCTCCCGCCCAACTCCTCCGCCACCGCCTGGGCGATCAGCGGCTTGTCTAGCAGATACCCCAACTCCGCGATGTGCAACCCCCGCGCGCCGCTCTGCTTGATGATCTGCAACTCCTGGCGGATGCGCTTGGCCGAGCGGTAGTTGCGCTGCTGGCGCGCATCGAAGCCGATGAACGGCGCGGCCGTGTGCCGCGGATAGAAACGGTGCTGGTCGCGCACGAGTTGCGT
>CAZZDO010000223.1:0-8210 GCA_964653205.1 uncultured Armatimonadia bacterium
CGGCTGCGGCGGGCTTGCCGAAGCGCTCCAGCAGCGGCGTCGCCCCCTGCACTCCCATGTTCCCCAGCACGCGATTGAGCAGGCACGCGCTACGCCGGAACGTGCGGCGCAGGTTGTACTGCTCCCCGAAGTAGGACCACCAGCCCTCCGTTCCCGCCTCGAAGCTCGCGTTGGAGAGCAGGTTCGGCAACTGCGCGGCGTCCTGGCCCGGCTGCCAGGGCACGTAGTCGCCCTCGTACAGGCGCAGGAGATCGGCGCGGAAGAGCGCGCCGTCCTGGCCGGAGGCGAGGTAGGCCTGCCAGCCCTCGGTGAAGGCCTGGTCGAGCTTGAAGGTGGCGTGAATCTCCGTCCATCTGCCGGGCGGGACTTCCACGGCCGGGGCCTTGAGGGCGCGATCCCACGGCCGGCCCGCGCGCTCGATCTCCAGGTGCAGCGTCGCGGGCTCGGCCACGGGCTTGATGAGCGCCGAGAAGGTGTAGGTCTTCCCCACCTCGCCACCCTGCTTCATCGTCTGGCCGATCTGCGCGCCAGACTGCATCGCCGAACCGAGGGAAATGAGCGCGCTCTGCTTCCCGTCGGCCGCGTCGGCGCCGTCCACGCGCAGGAAGGCGGCCGCGCCCTGGGCCTTCGTGATCGTCCACGGGGGCATTTGGACGAAGACGACGCTGTTGCCCTGCGTGGCGAGGGCGCCGTCGCCGACGACTTGCGCCCCGCCGGTGACGAGGGGCAACTCCTTCGGTGCGCGGTTGTGGGCGTCGGCGGGGCCGACGCCGGCGAGGAGACTGTCCTTGCCGAAGGGCTGGAAGGGGCAGTTGATGTGCTCGCCGGGGGCCATCGTGACCTTGTCGGGCAGCACGGCGGTCGCTTCAGCCTCGTCGAGGCCGACGGCCAGGATTTTGCCGCCGGACTTGAGAAGATCGGACGCAGCCTGGGGTGTGACGGCCTTACTGCCGCCCGGGCCGATGATGAGGACACTGCCCGTCTGCAGCGGGGCGTTGGGCGCGGCGGTGGAAAGGCCCGCGCGCTGCAGGTGCTTCCGGCCCGCTTCGTCGCCGACGTACGTGGCCGGGCGCGTGGGTTGCGGCTGCCACGCGGCGGCGTACTGGAGCAGGTTGCGCACGAGGCGGTCGGCACACGGGTCGGGCTCACTGCGGCCGGTGACGTCGAGCTGGCAGAAGAGCACGAGGTCCTGGCCCTCGCGGTACTCCATCAGGGGGCTGAACTGCAGGCTGTAGCCCCCGTCCACGACCGGGAGGAAGTCGCCGCAGGCGGGCTTCTCGATCAGCACCGAGGCGACGTTGCCGCGATTGCCGCAGCGCCAGATGTGCGGGACTTCGAGGCCGCACCACTTCACCGTCGGCGTGCACTGGCGGTACGTGTCCGACAGCGTGTAGGCCAGGCGCGGGGGCAGCAGCGTGGCCGACCCGCGCCAGTCGCGCAGGTGGTCGTTGCCGACACCCGCGAGGAGCGGCTGGTCGGGGATGCGCGCGAAGGCGTTGCGCAAGCCGTACTCCTGGATGCGGAAGCCGAGACGCTGCTCGAGAGCTGCGGAGGTCTGCTCGAAGACGATGACCTTGAGGCCGGCGCGGACGCGCGAGAGGTCGGGCGCGGGGTCTCCGGCGGCCAGGGCGGCCTTGCCGATGATGAGTGTGTCGAAGGCGGCGAGGTCCGCGCCGGGCTGGATGGCCTGGCCAGTGACGCCGAGGGATGACAGGAGCTTGGTGGTCTCGCCCTGCGGGTCCCAGATCGCGAGCCTGGGCTTCGCGACGACGGGCGGAGGAGGAGGCAGTACGTGAATCGTGGAGGTGTCATCCTGGGTTGACCCGGTGCTGAACTTGACCTGGGCCTTGAGGGGGTAGGCGCCGGGGGCGAGGCCGGCGGGGAGAGCGAAGGTCAGCGGGAGGCGTTCCTGTTGGCCGGTCGCGATGGTCGCCTTGCGGCTGCCGCCGAGGGGCGTGGGCAGGGCCAACGACCAACTGCAGTCGGCCGTGACCGTCGCCCGCGAGTTGTTGATGAGGATGAGTTGCTTGCTGACGGTCTCGCCGGGCAGGTAGTTGTGGCCTTTCTCGGTGAAGCCGTCGGGCTTGCCGGCGAGGTACGCCAGCAGGGGCAGGTTGTTGCGTTCGAGGGCCTGGCCGGCGACATTGGCGACCCAGTCGGAGCGCTGGTAGGCCAGGTCGCGGCGCTCGTAGCGGCGATCAATGTAGTCGGGGCTGAAGCCGGGGCGCTGGAGGTTGTCCCAATCCACCGGGAGGTCTTCGCGCGTGGGCTTGACGCCCGGGCGGGGCTGCCAGTAGGCGTGGTAGTCCCAGGCGTTGATGGCCGACACGCCCCAGGTGCGGAAGGCGCGCCATTCGTCGGTGATGGCCTGCGCGGCGGCCGGGTAGTTCTCCTGGTAGTCCCACGTGCCGATCTCGTACGGGTAGTCCCAGCGGTGCCAGAGTTGGCCGGAGCGAAAGCGCCCGGCTTCCCACCGCAGGCACTCCTTCTCCACGGTGCTGATGTCGTAGGCCGAGTCGCCGAAGAACTGGGCGTTCCATTCGGCCAGGCACAGCTCCCACGGCACGACCGCGCTGCCGTACTGGCGGCTGCCGCGATACCAGCCGCGGTACATCGTGAAGTCCCAACTGAGGGGGGAGCCGAACTCACAGAGGAACTCGGGCTTGACGCCCGCGGTGGCCCAGTGCTCGAACCAGTCGCACAACTCCTGGGCCGGGGTGAAGTTGGCGTAGAAGTTGTTGGTGTGCATCGCGCCGAGGTTGCCCGAGGAGTGGTGGTAGACGACGCGGGTGGGGTCGCAGGACTTGATGATCGCCTCGGCGCGGAGGGCGCGCTGGACGCTGTTCTTGGCCCAGCCCTGCCGCGGGTCCTGGATGCCGTCCATCATGTCCGGGTTCATGTCCTCGACGTAGCCGGTGCCGTTGTGGCTGGTGGAGTAGGCGACGACGCTGGGGTGGTTGCCGGCGACGTGGGCGTAGAAGGCCGCGTGCGGGGCGTAGCCGTTGCTGGCGTCGGCGTCCTTGGCCTGCCAGTCGTATTGGCCGAAGTGCGGCTGGGAGAGGGCCACGAGCATGCCCACATCATCCGCGGCGCGGAGGATTTCGGCGAAGCTCAGGTGCGTGCCGGGCTGGCAGTCGTAGTTGTGGGTGTAGACGAAGTTGATGCCCCAATCCTGCAGGCGCGACATCGTCTCCTTCGCCGCGTCGTAGGTGGCCCAGGCCGCCCCGACCTGGGCGTTGTCCAGCGGGACAACGGAGAGGTAGAGGCGGGTGCCGTTCAGATAGAAGTCGCGGCCCTCGATCCAGAACTCGCGGAAGCCGAAGCGGCGCGGGGCGGCGACATCCACGGCCTTGCCGGCCGCGTCGCGTAGCGTGACCTGCACGTCGTACTGGTTCTGGGGGGTGTTGAGGTCCCAGAGCTTGTCGGGCTTCCAGGGGTGGGTGCAGGAGTAGCGGCCCGAGGGGTCCAGGTCGGCGGCGGTGAAGGGCTTGCTGTCAAAGCTCGTGACGGCCTTCCCGTGATCGGTGATGGCGGCATGGAGAGAGAACTGCCCACCGGCCGGAAGGTCGAGCACATCGGGCGTGAGGGTGATCTCACCCCGGCGGACGGAGGGGGCAGCGCGCACCTCGCCCAGGCGCGGGCCGGCGGGAGTGCTGACGAGGAAGACATCGCCACACAGGCCACGGCGCTGGACGCTGCCCTTCATCTGACGGGCCTGGGCCGTGTCGTTGTAGGAGACGAGCACGGCCTTGAGCGGGAGCGCCGTCACGAGGAGGCTGAGGGTGTGCTTGCCGCCCGGCGGGCAGGCGGCGGTGAGGTCCACTTCACCGGCGGGGAAGCGCATGTCACCGACCGGTCTGCCGTCCACGAAGACCGTGGCGAAGGAGTTGAGGACTTCGGCGGTGAGGCCGAGGCGGCGGCCGGCCCAACCGGGCGGAATCGTGATCTCGCGCTCGTGCCACGCCTCGGTGACGGCGGCAAGGTTCGTGCGGGCCCAGGAGGGGTCCGGGATGAGCGTCTGGCAGTCCTTCTGCAGCCAGTCGCTGAGGCCCGGCCAGCAGCCCGGCACCTTGAAGTAGCCCCAGCCGTCGGTGGGAGGGGCGTCACGGCGGGTGGCCGGTTGCCAGCGCCACAGACCGTTGAGGCAGATGCGTTCGCGGGTGGGGGTGGTCTCGCGCCAGGCACTGCTGAGGTCCCACACGGCCCGCACACCGGCGGGGAGATCGGCGGCCGGGGCGACGGCCGGCAGGAGACAGGTAGCGGCCAGACCGGCGAGCCAGTGCAGATGCGACGGGACGAGGGAGCGGGGCATGGTCGGCGCCTCCCGTGGACGACAGGGCTGTCCCCCCCGTGTGACGCATTCCGCGGCGGCCGGGCGGACTCCTTGCAGGGAAGGTGCGGAGCCTGCGGAGCGGAAGGGACAGTGGGCGGGAGCGACCGCGTCCACAGCGGAGGTGGGCCATGATCGAGTACCCGGAAGCAGTGACCATCGCGGGGCAGATTGCCGAGACGCTGGGCGGCAAGCGGATCAAGTCAGCGGTGCGCGGGAATGCGCCGCACAAGTGGGCGTTCTACAGCCGCCCGGCCCAGGAGTATGCGGCGATTCTGCAGGGCCAGGCCATCACGGGGGCGGAGCCGAGCGGATCGCTCATCTTCGTGCGCCTCAGCAGCGGCCACACGCTCGTGCTGGGAGGCGGGGGCGAGCGCATCCTGTACCACCCGTCGGCAGACACCGTCCCGAGCAAGCACCAGTTGCTCCTGCAATTCGAGGATGACAGTTTCCTGAGCGTGAAGGTGCAGGGGTGGGGGTCGTGCCGGCTGTACACGCCCGAGGAACTCGACCAGGACTGGTGGTACGCCAAGCGCACGCTGGAGGCGACGGACCCGGGCTTCACGCGAGAGTATCTCGACAACCTGTTCGCGCGGCTGAAGCCCGAGGCGGCGTGTGCTGTCAAGCTCTTCCTGATCACCGAGCCGGGGGTATGGGGGCTCGGGAACGGCTACCTGCAGGACATTCTGCTGGCCGCGCGCATCCACCCGCGCTGCCAGGCGTTGGACCTGACCGCGGCGCAGCGGCGGGCGTTGCACAAGGCCATCGGGCAGACGATGAAGCGGGCGGTGCGGTTGCACGGCCGGACCGACGAGCACGATCTGTTCGACGGGACCGGCGGCTATGAGCGCGTGCTGAGCGCCGCGGCGGCCGGGCTGCCGTGCCCGGTGTGCGGCGAGGCGGCGATCGCCAAGGAGAGCTTCCTGGGGGGCTCGATCTACACGTGCGCACACTGCCAGCCGACGCCGCCGAAGCGAGAGCGGCGGAACACGGGCCAGGGGGGCGAGCGACATGTCCCGGGATAGGGGCCCAACACCACGCGCCCGAGGGGCGATCTCATGACGGTGGGGGCCGCGCTGTTCACGATGCTGCTGCCGTTCCTGCAGCCCGCGCCGCATCTGATCACGGACCCGGCGGGCCCGGCCCAGGCCGCCTACCTGATCGTGGCCGCCGAGGCCTTCGCCGGCGGCTGCGACGCGCTGCTCGCGCACCGGCGGAATGAGGGCCTCAGCGTCGGGCTCGTGCGCTATTCCGACGTCCGCCGAGCCTCCGGAGTGCCGGCCGGACCGGACGCTTTCGTGGCCTTCCTGAAGCACGCGCACGACGACTGGGGGACGCGGTTCGTGCTGCTCGTCGGCGACGCCGTCGGGCCGGCCGACCGCGTGATCCCCTGCTGCGTCGAGCCCGCCGCCTACACCGACCCGCGCTTCCTGCACAGCCCGGACGTGGCGCATGATTGGGGCTACGCGACGCTGGGTGGAGCGGAGCCAGTGCTGCGGGTGGGGCGTTTCCCGGTGCAGACCGCCGACGAGTTGGCGGTGATGATTGGCAAGACGCTCGCGTACGAGACGACGGCGCCGGCCGGGGAATGGCAGGCGCGGCTGCGGTTCCTGGCCGGCCCCTTCGGCGGCGACCCGATGATTGACCGCATCCTCGAGGCGCAGTTCACGAAGATGATCGCGGAGGGGCTGCCGCCGGCGTACGACCTCGAGGTCGCCTACGCCAGCCCGACCTCGCCCTACTGCCCCACTCCCCCACTCTTCCACGACAACGCGATGCGGATGCTGAACGAGGGGTCGCTGCTGTACTGCTACGTCGGCCACGGCTCGCGCACCGGGCTGGACACGATCAGGTGGAACGGCCGGACGTACCCGTTCCTGACCGCGGGACAGGTCGGCGAGGTGGCGGTGACGGCAGGGCTGCCCGTGATGGCGGCGTTCGCGTGCTGGACGGCCGCCCTGGACAGCCCCGGGGGGGATTGCATCGCCGAGGCGCTGATGAAGCGCCCGGCCGGCCCAGTGGCGCTGATCGGTTCGACACGCATCTGCCAGCCCTATGGCG
Organism: uncultured Armatimonadia bacterium; assembly: GCA_964653205.1. Taxonomy (GTDB): domain Bacteria; phylum Armatimonadota; class Zipacnadia; order Zipacnadales; family UBA11051; genus JAJFUB01. Next base: position 6,392 of record CAZZDO010000223.1, read on the forward strand.
ACGTGCTGCTGGGGCGGGCGCTGATCGGGACGGTCTTTGCGCCGCAGGTCGCGACGCTGGGGGAGGCCTTCACCGAGGCCCTCCGACGGGTCGTGGCCCCGGACACGTCCCCGGCGCGGCAACAGTTGGACGCGCTGGCGGCGATGGTGCAGGGCGCGCCGGCCCTGGAGCCCATCCGCCGCGACACGGTGCGGCACTACCTGCTGCTGGGGGACCCGGCGCTGAAGCTGCGGCGGCCCGAGGCGCTGGCGGGGCTGACCGCGGCGTTGGAGGCAGAGGGGGTTCGCGTGCAGTGCCCGGCGCCGGCGGGAGCCGAGGCGCGAGTGAGCCTGCAGGTGCCAGTGGGGGCCTGCGCGCGCCCGCTGCCAGCGGTGCCGGCGGCCAACGCGCCGGGCTTCGCAGAGGCGATGATGGCGCGCTACCGCGCGGCCAACGACCGCACGCTGGCGGCGGCGACGCCGGCCGTTGAGGATGGGGGGATCAACGTCGTCCTGCCCCTGCCCGACGAACGCCCCGCCGGGCCAGTGCTCGCGCGGGTCCTGACCTGGCACGATCAGACCGCGGCGGCGGGGGCGACTCCCGTCGCCGTCCCTGGTGTCCCATGAGCGGCTACGGACCGCTGTAGGACGACCCCAACCATGAGGTGTCCCATGAGCAAGACGTGGTATGACGACTGTCGGCGGAAGCTGTTCTTTGATTTCCACAGCGCGGGGACGGCGGTGGGCCTTGCGGCGGCGTTTGACGCGGAGCGGTGGGCGGACCGGCTGGTGGCGGCCCACGCGCAGGCGGTGTCGGTGTTCACCAAGTGCGGCTTCGGCTACTCGTTCTACCAGCGGGGCAGCGTGCGCTACCAGCACCCGCACCTGCCGCCGGGCCTGGACATGCTCGAGGCGCAGATCAGCGCCCTGCACGCGCGCGGCCTGAAGGCCATCGGCTACTACCATACCTTCAACAGCGAGCCGGTGGCGCGGGATCATCCGGACTGGATCGAGCGCAACGCCGACGGCTCGCCGCGCGGCATCGGCATCTGCTTGCTCAGCCCGCTGGCGGAGGAATGGATGCTGCCGCACATCGCCGAGATCGTCGGCAACTATGACGTGGACTCGATGTTCTTCGACGGGACGTATGCGCATGGCACGTGCTTCTGCCAGGGCTGCCGGGAGCGCTTCGCGGCGGACAATGAGGGGCTGGCGCTGCCCGAGGATAACAGCGACCCGAACTGGGCGCGGTTCGTGGCGTGGAAGCTCGCGGCGCTCCAGGACCTGCGGCGGGAGATGTGCGAGACGATCCACGCGATCCGCCCCGAGGTGGTCGTGTCGGTGAACTGGGCGTACACGCCGCGCATGCCGGAGGTTGTGCCCGAGGGCATCGGGGCGCTGGTCGCGGACATCATGCCCAACGACCAGGTGTTCGCCGGGAGCTACCTGTCATCATACTGGGCGTTGCTCGGGCGGCCCTTCGATGTGATGAACTCCGCCTTCCTGCAGTGGTGGGGCGATTGGGGCTGCAAGCCGGCGGTCGCGATGCAGCAGGAGGTCGCGACGGCCGTCGCTCATGGCGGGCTGACGTGGATCGGGTACCAGATGCAGCAGGACTTTGACGTGCAGCCGGCCGTGATGGACGAACTGGGCCAGACGCTGGCGTTCGTCGAGGAGCGGGAGGGGCTGCTGGCCGAGGCAGAGCCCGTGCTCGATGTGGCGGTGCTGCATTCGACCGGCGGGCATTGGACCGATGCGCAGGCGACGTTCATGGTGCGCGAGACGTCGGCGCGCGGCGCGCACCGGATGCTCACGCAGCGCATGATCCCGCACCATCTCGT
>CAZZDO010000224.1:0-8204 GCA_964653205.1 uncultured Armatimonadia bacterium
CTCGACGTGAAGCTGAAGTAGGGGACGTGCCGTGGTCGTTGGAGGGGCCGGATATCATCCGGCCCGCCGTACGCAACGGGTGTTGTGGAGTGGCATGAGAACCCAACGATGGGCCGGATACTATCCGGCCCCTCCAACGACGCGGCTGCCCCCGTGCAGGTTCCGCTCCCGACCTCGCCGAACTGCCGCCTCACAACAAGGACACATGGAGGAACTTACATGGCTCTCAAGGTTGGCTTTGTGGGTGTCGGCGGCATTGCCAAGCGGCACCTGGGGTACTGCCGGGACCGCGAGGATGTCGAGATCGTCGGTCATGCCGATGTGAACTTCGCGGGCGCGCAGCAGGTCGCGGCCGAGTATGGCGGCAACGCCTACGACAGCTACGACAAGCTGTACCGCGCCGAGCAGCCGGACGCGATCGTCATCTGCACCCCGCCCTTCGCGCATGGCGACATCGAGGAGGCGGCGTGCGCGGCGAAGATCCCCTTCTTCGTCGAGAAGCCCGTCGCCGTGAACATGGAGTTGGCGCACCGCGTGCAGAAGGCTGTCGAGAAGAGCGGCGTGGCCACGCAGGTCGGCTACATGTTCCGCTTTTCTGAGCCGATCCGCAAGGTGCGCGCGATGCTCCAGCAGCATCCCATCGCGATGGTGCAGGCGCACTACTACATGCCCGGCTTGCCGCCGCCGGGGTGGTGGCCGAAGATGGAACTCGGGGGCGGGCAGCTCATCGAGCAGGCCACGCACATGCTGGACCTCGGGCGCTTCCTCGCCGGCGAGGCCAAGACCGTCGTGGGCAGGGCCACGCGCACGCGCGACTGGACCCCGCCGCCGGGCTACGCCAGCGACGGCATGAAGAGCTACGCCGCCGACATGGGCATCCCCGACACGACCGGCCTCGTCATCGAGTATGAGTGCGGCGCGCTGGGCACGCTGAGTTGTTCCATCGTGCCGCAGGCGAAGTGGGATGTCGGCTTCAAGGTCGTGGCCGAGGGGCTGCTGATCACCATCGAGGGCGCGAACTGCTCGTGGAGCGGCGACGAGGAAGGCAGCATGGCGGCCGCCGAGAACTGGCCGGCCGGCGTGCTCTATGAGTTCCTCGATGTCGTCAAGGCCGGCGGCACCGAAACGAGCGTCCCCTATATCGAGGGCGTCAAGAGCCTGGCGATCTCGGTCGCGGGGTACGAGTCCATGGCCCGCGGCGGGGGACCGGTGGAGATAGCTGAACTTCTCGGATAGACGGCGAAGCACGGAAGGAACCCAAGGAACGGGAACGGCGCTGTCTGCCAGCTTTGGCAACGGCGCCGTTCCTGTCTTTCCGTTCCTCGGTTCTTCCGTTCCTTCGCCGCTACTCCGGCCGTTCCACTCGCGGCAGGCCAAAGCGGAACGTGGCCCCCTCGCCCGGCGTGCTCTCCACCGTGATCTCGCCCCCCATCGCGTGCACGAGGTTCCGGCAGACCGACAGCCCCAGCCCCGCCCCCGGCTCTACGCCGCCGCACTCGACTGCCACGAAAGCCTCGAAGATGCGCTCCTGGTCGTCGAACTCAATGCCCGGCCCGCAGTCGCGCACAAGCGTCCACACGTGGGTTGCGTCGGCGATGGCGCTGACGGTCACGACGGTGCGCGGGGGGCTGAAGTGGATCGCGTTGGCCAGCAGGTTGTTCAGAATCTGCAGCACGCGGCACTCGTCGGCCGACACGGCCAGCACCGGGTCCACGTGGGCCTCGAGCGCAATCCGCTTGTCCACGGCGAGCCCGCGGGCGATCTGTAGCGCCCGCTCCACCACCGCCGCCAGCGGCAGGACGTCAATGTCCAGGTCCAGCTTGGCCAGTTGCAGCCGCGAGATGTCGAGGATGTCATTGATCAGCCGCAGCAGGTAACGGGCCGCGTGCTCGATGTCCCGGGCCACTGCCTGCTGGTCAGCATTGAGTTCGCCAAAGGCGTCGTCGGTCAGCAACTCCGAGAAGCCGATGATGGCGTTCAGGGGGGCGCGCACCTCATGGCTCAGGCTAGCCAGGAAGCGCGAGCGCGCAGCAACTGGGTCCTCAGGTTCGGCTGTCATGGGCCCCCTCGCGCGGTGTGGACATGGCAGGTCAAATGCGGCACGGTCGCGAAACAATGGGGACATTCGTCACGACGCGCATGCCCACCTGCCCTGATTGCCCAGGGCAGGACCCTGCCGCGCAACCGGGAGGCATTCCGATGACCCGCGCATGGCCGACCCTCCTGCTGGCCCTCGCCGCCAGCACCGCCTTCGGACTCACCCTCGCCAAAGATGGCAAGCCCCGGGTGGACATCATCGTTGCGGCCGAGGCCAACCTCGCCGAGCAACAGGCGGCGGCGGAACTGGGGGACTATCTGACCAGAATCATCGGCGCGCCCGTCGCGGTCGTCAAGCCGGGCGAGGCGACCATGATGGACGCCCACCTCTACGTCGGGCCGACAGGGCCGGCGATCCGCGCCGGGCTCACGGCCGACAAGCTCGGCCCCGAAGAGTGGGTCCTCCGCGCCTCGGGCCAGGACCTGATCCTCACCGGCGGCCGCCCCCGCGGCACGCTGTACGCCGTCTATCACTTCCTCGAAGACGTGCTCGGCGTGCACTGGTGGAATCCCTTCGAAGAGACCGTGCCGCAGGCGAAGACGCTGAACGTGGACCTCACGGAACTCCGCGGCAAGCCCGTCACCCCTTACCGCGACATCTACATGCTCTACGGGCATGACGGCGGGCGCTTCGCGGCGCGCAACCGCCTCAACCGCGACGGCGACGCGCGCATCAAGCCCGAGTTCGGCGGCTGCCGCGACTACGGCCCGCCCTACCATGTCCACACGTTCGATCTGTACTTCCCGCCCAAGCAGTACGGCGCCGCGCATCCCGAGTGGTACTCGCTCATTGGCGGCAAGCGTGTCGTGGACACCTCCCAACTTTGCCTCACCAACCCCGAACTGCGCCAGGCGTTCCTGACCAAGCTCATCGGCTTCATCGAGACGACTGCGGCCGCTGCCAAGGAGAAGGGCGCCCCGCCGCCGGATGTCTTCAGCGTCTCGCAGAACGACTGGGACAACCACTGCCGGTGCGACAAGTGTGAGGCGATTGACCAGGCCGAGGGCAGCCCGGCCGGCACGCTGCTGGACTTCGTCAACTTCATGGCCGACGGAGTGAGGGACCAGTACCCCTGGGTCTACATTGACACGCTGGCCTATCAGTACACCCAGCAGGCCCCCAAGACGATCAAGCCGCGGGATAACGTGATCGTGCGGCTGTGCGACACGCGCTCGGACCCGACCAAGCCCATCACCTCCGAAGAGAACAAGGAGTTCCGCGAGCACCTGCTGAGTTGGGCCGCCATCGCCAAGAACCTGCGCGTGTGGGACTACGCCGTCACGTACGCCAACCCCGTGGGCATGCCCATGCCGACGGCCCAGACCTACGACGATGACTACCGCTTCTACCACGAGCACAACGTCGAGGGCGTGTTCACCGAACTGGAGTACCCCATCCTGGCCGACACGCGCGACTTCAAGGTCTGGATGATGATGAAGACCCTCGAGGACCCGTATGCCGACGTGGACAAGCTCGTGCGGACGTTCACCGACGGCTTCTACGGCCCGGCGGCAGGGAAGCTCATCCGGGACTACCTCGCGGCGCTCGAAGCCGAGATGATCGCCCGCAAGTCGTACGCCAACTGGTCCTCCACGCCGATGTCGCTGACGTACCTGAACCTCGGGTTCATCAACCGCGCCCAAAAGCTCTTCGACGAGGCGGAGAAGACGGTCGCGAATGACGCGACGCTGCTGCGGCGCGTGCGCCACGCGCGGCTGCCGCTGGACCGCGCGACGGTCGTGTCGTGCACGAAGCTCAACGCGGAATGGCAGGCCCTCGGCCAGCCCGCCGACCAGGCCCCGCCCAGCCGCGACCTCGTGGCCCAGCGCGCCATGGACACGTGGATCGCCGAGTCCAGGGTGCGCATGGACGAGGCCGGGCAAGCGACGGAGAAGGCCGCCGCCGAGAAGGAGATGCGGCGCTACACGTCGCTGCCCAGTTCAATCGCGCTGCCCGAGAAGTTCCGCAATCTCCCGCGCGGCACGGTCTTCGACTACACCGCCGACATGACGCGCAACTGGAACGATGTGGTGAAGGTCATCAAGGACCCCGAGGCCGAGAGCGGCTTCACCAACAAGCTGGCACTGGGCACCGACGCCACGCCGCAGCAGGAGAAGTACGTCCTGCCGATGCCGTGGGGGCTCTACGGGGTGCAGCAGAAGAAGTTCATCGGCGGCAACGCCATCAAGGCGGAGGACATCCCCGGCCCGGGCTACCACTGGTACCAGATGGGCAGCTTCGCCCTGGAGCCGTCGTACTATGCGTACTTCTTCTGGAGCTGGATCATCCAGGTGGACATAGACAACGCCTACGACGCGGGCAAGCCGGACCAGAAGTTCGAGGTGTGGGCGCGGATCAAGTTCGAGGGCCCGCGTTTCCCGCACGCCAAGGAGGGCGACCAGGACGCCATCTACGTCGAGCGGCTGGTGCTGGTGAAGGCGCCGTAGCCCGATGCCAGTGCGAGTTCTCACCGCCCTCCTCTTCGACCTCGACCAGACGCTCTATGCGCCCGAGACCGGCTTGCTGCCGGCGGGGGACCGGCGCATCACGGACTACCTCACCCACCGCCTCGGCCTGCCGCGCGAGCAGGCCGACGCCGAGCGCCGCCGCCTCTGGCGCGAATACGGCACCACCGCCCGCGGGGCGGAGATCGAGTACGGCCTGCCCCAGCGCGACCTGTATCTCCACAGCCTCGAAGACCTCGACCCCGCTGAGTATCTCACCCGCGACGAGCCGCTGGCCCACATGCTCCTGGGCCTCAACGCCGACCGGTTCGTCGTCACCAACTCGGCCGCCAGCTATGCCCACCGGGTGCTGGCGGCGCTTGGCATTGACCACTGCTTCGAGCGTGTCTTCGACATCGAGGCGCTCGGCTGGCAGCCCAAGCCCGAGCACGCAGCGTACCATTGCGTGCTTGATGCGCTCGCCCGCCCGGCGGCGGAGGTGGGGATGGTCGAGGACTTCCCGTGGAACCTCGCCCCGGCGCGGGAGCTGGGGATGTTCACGATCTACCTCGGCGCCGACGCGGCCGAGGCCGATGTGACGCTGACGGACGTGCTGGGGCTACCGGAGGCATTGGTGGGGGCAGGGATCACGCTGCAACACGCCCGCAACGCGTAGGCCCGCCGGTCCCCCGGCGGGCGGGGCCGACGGCGTGCGCCGGAGGACCGGCGCACCTACGCGCCATCACCATGGGGAGAGACGCCCACACCATGAACACCACCATCTGGATGAACCGCCCCGCCGCCGACTGGCTCGAGGGCCTGCCCATCGGCACGGGCCGCCTCGCCGCCATGGTCCTCGGCGGCGTCAAGCGCGAGCAGGTCACGCTCAACCACGAGTGGCTGTGGACCGGGCGCAACCGCGAGCGCGACAACGAGCCCCGCGCGCATCTGCTGGAGGGTGTGCGGCAACTCCTGCGCGAGGAGCGTTGGGAGGAGGCCACGCAGGCCGCCAACGATGCCTTCGGCGGGGGCGGCGGGATCAGCGGCGCGCCCAACCGCGTGGACCCGTACCAGCCCGCCGCCGACCTGCTGCTGACCTTCAGCCACGGCCCCTACTGCGACTACCGCCGCACGCTCGACCTGGAGAGCGGCCTCGTCCGCGTCGAGTACACCGCCCAGCACGGCAACCGCATCACCCGCACCTATCTCGCCGACCTGAACCGCGACGCGATCTACGTGCATGTCGCCTTCGATGAGTACCCCATCGAGTGCGTCGTGTCGCTCGACCGCGGCTTCGACCCCGACTGCGCGCTGACGCGGACGGCCGCCGATGCGCAGCTTGATCTGCACGGCGCGATCCGCGATGGCATCGAGTTCCACGTCCGTTGCCAGGCGGCCGTGCGCGAGGGCGAGGTGCGGGCCGACGGCGACAACCGCCTGATCGTCGCCGGCGCGAGGGAGCTGCTGCTGGCGCTGGACCTGGGCACGAACGTGAAGCAGCCCGACGCGGTCGCCGAATGCGACGCGCCGCTGCCCAGCCTCGACGACTGGCCTGACCTCGTGCGCGCGCACACGGAGACGTACCGGCGCGGCCTCGGCGGCTTTGGCCTCAACGTCGCCGACCTGCCGGACCGCGAGGGCGTGCCCACGCCCGAACGCATCGCCCGCGCCAAGCAGGGCGAGCCCGACCCCGGCCTGCCGCTCTTGTACTTCAACCTCGCGCGCCACCTGATGCTCGCGAGTTCGGCCCTGGCCGACTTGCCCGCCAACCTGCAGGGCAAGTGGAACGAGGACCTCCGCCCGCCGTGGGACTGCGACTTGCACCAGGATGTCAACCTGCAGATGAACTACTGGTTCGCCGAGCCGGCGGGGATGACGGACTGCGTCGAGGCGCTGTTCCGGCACGTCGAGCGCTTCGTGCCGCACGCGCGGCAGGCGGCGCGCGACCTGTATGGCTGCCGCGGCGTGTGGTTCCCGATCCAGACCGACCCCTGGGGGCGCGCCACGCCGGAGTCATACGGCTGGGCGGTGTGGATCGGCGCGGCGGCGTGGCTGGCGCAGCACTTCTGGTGGCGCTGGGACTTCGGCCGCGACCGGGAGTTCCTCGCCGACCGCGCATACCCGTTCCTCAGGGAAGTCGCCGCGTTCTATGAGGACTATCTCGTCGCGGACGAGCAGGGCGCCCTGCAAGTCATGCCCTCGCAATCACCCGAGAACCGCTTCGTCGGCAGCGGCAATCGCTTCCCCGTGTCCATCGGCATCTCGGCGGCGATGGACGTGGAGCTGGCGCACGAGTGCCTCAGCCACGCCCTCGCCGCCGCCGAGGCCCTGGATGTGGACGTGGACCTCCGGGCGCGTTGGCGGGAGATGCTGGCCAAGCTCCCCCCGCTACAAGTCGGCTCGCGCGGGCAACTGCTCGAATGGGACCGGGAGTTCGAGGAGGTCGAGCCCGGCCACCGCCACCTCTCGCACCTGTACGCGCTCTACCCCGGCGACCAGATTGACCCGCTCGACACCCCGGAGCTGTTCGCGGCGGCGCGGCGGTCGCTGGAGATCCGGCTCGAGCACTTCGGCGGGCACACCGGCTGGAGCCGCGCGTGGACGGCCTGCTGCTTCGCGCGGCTGGGCGACCCGGAGGCCGCCTGGACACACCTGATGCACCTGGCGACCGACTTCGTGACCGACGCGCTGCTCGACCTGCACCCCCCGCGCATCTTCCAGATCGAGGGCAACTTCGGCGGCGCGGCGGCGATCCTGGAGATGCTGCTGCAGAGCCGCTGTGGGCGGCTGCACCTCCTCCCCTGCCTGCCCGAGGCCTGGCCTGACGGCGAGGTCAAGGGCCTGCGCGCGCGCGGCGGCTTCATTGTGGACTTGCGCTGGTCCGGCGGGGAACTCATCGAGGGTGTGATCCAGGCAACCGTGGACGCCTCCTGTCGCGTTCGGTACCGCGACCACGAGGAGTCCCTCGATCTGCGTGCGGGGGAGACGCGGAGGCTGGCGTTCTGAAGCCGTGGCCGTCGCGTAGGCGGGTTCGTCCTCGAACCCGCAAGCCGTGTGGGTTCGGGGACGAACCCACCCACGCGCGCCTCTGGGTGATATTCGTTGAAATCTAGACAATTGAGGTCTATACTAGTCGCGTGACAGCCTCCTCCCACCAACAGGCCGCCCGCGCACGCCGGCAAACGCGTGCCGCCGCGAGCGGGGCCTCGCCATGATGCGCGGCATGGGCGGCGGACAGTGGCGCAGCCTCGGCGGCATGGACCGCACCTTCGGCCTGCATCGCCAGGCCGACCGCGAGGACGTGCCGCCGATCCCGATCACCGGGCCGCTGGTGCGGCGGGTGCTGCGCCAGTTCCGGCCCTACAAGTGGTGGTGGTTGTGCATCCTGGCGTGCGTCGCGGTCGCGGCCGCGCTGGGGGTCATCCCGCCGCTGCTCGTGCGCGGCATCCTCGACCACGCCATCCCGGACAAGAACCCGCGCCTGCTGTACATGCTCGTCGGCGCCATGGTCGGCCTGACGATCGTGACCGCGCTCCTGGGCGTGCTGCAGAACTACCTGACCATGCGCGTGGGCCAGGGCCTGATGTTCGACCTGCGCAACCAGCTCTACCAGCACCTGCAGCGCCAGTCGCTGGGCTTCTACACCACCACCCGCGCCGGGG
>CAZZDO010000225.1:0-8159 GCA_964653205.1 uncultured Armatimonadia bacterium
CTAGGCGCCAGGGGGCTGGCGGGCGCATCTTGACGGGCCGGAGACATTCTCCGGCCCGTCACCGCTTCTCCATGGAGGCGAGCAGGACTGGCGAGGGTGGAACTGGAAGGCACTCCCCTCTGCATCCTGAAGTGAAAGCAACCTGAGGTGGACCATGGGCAAGCTCCCGATCGCCGTAATGCTGGGGTTGGCGCTGGCAAGCGCCGCCGGTGCGGCAGTGATCTCCGACGGCGCCGGTCTGAGCGCCAACTGGGACGGGCAGACGCTCTCCGGGCTGAAGCTCGGCGGGCGGGCCCTTGAGGGCGTCACGGCGCGCGTGGCCCTGCAGGATCCGCGCACCGACCAACCTGCCGACGCGGCGCAGTTCAAGCTGACGTGCGAGTTGGCCGGTCGAGATGGCGCGCTGTGGCTGACCGGCCTTGTCACCGCCGCCGGCGAGGAGGACGCCGTGGCCGACCTCGTGCTGCGCTGGGAAGGCGTCTCCCTGCCGACCGGCAACGGCGACACGGACCTGCTGCTGGCGACGAAGCTCGTCAACAAGCTCCCCCTCTGCCCCCTGCGGTGCCTGGGCGACGGCAGCGACGCGTTGGCGATGGCCGTGCCCGCCGACGACCCGGTGGTCTACGCCTTCAAGGGCCTGCCCGGGGAGAAGGCCGTCGAGATGCGGCTGCCGCTGGGCTTCACCCGCGACGCCGCCCCGGCGCTACGGATGCAGGCGCCGTTCGCCATCGTGCTCTTCCAGACCAATCCCCGCTGGCACTTCCGCTCGGCGCTGGCGCAGTACTACCGCCTCTTCCCCACCCAGTTCAAGCGCCTCGAGCACCGCGACGGCGGGTGGTTCTTTGCCAACGAAGTCCCACAGATTCCCAACCCGCAGCATTTCGCCTTTTTCGAGGGTCTCGGCGACCCGCAGGTGACCCACGCCCGCGGGCTGGGGATGTACCCGTACAGCGAGACCAGTTCCGAGACGATCCATCTGCCCGGCCCGGGCTTGCCCAAGGGCTATGATGAGGCGGTGGCGCAGTTGGAGGCGCTCGAGAATGCCCGGGCGCCGGAACGCTGGGAGATGTCGGGCGGGGTGCTCGATGAGCAGGTTGCGCACGGCGGGCGGTTCTCCTACCGGGCCACGGCGGAGAAGCCCGGCTCGGCTTTCGCCCGGCAGATCGTGCCGCTGGCGCCCAACATCCACGAGCCCGTGGTCGTCGAGGGCTGGAGCAAGGCCGACAAGGTCGGCGACGACGGCAATCCCAACAACTACTCGATCTACGTGGACTGCCTGCTGGCCGACGGCAGCTACCAGTTCGGCCAGTGTGCGACGTTCCGGGGCGGGACGCACGACTGGGAGAAGGCGACCTTCGTCATCCAGCCGCGCCAGCCGCTGGCCGACCTGCGCGTCTACGCAATGTTCCGCAACCGCACCGGGACCGCGTGGTTCGATGATGTGCGCCTGTACCGGCAGAGCAAGCCCGACGAGAACTTGATCGCCAACACGGACTTCGAGACGCTCGGCAAGCGCGCCGACATCCAGTATTGCCGCGACAACGCGCTGACCGACGCGGAGGGGCGCTATCGGTTCGTCATCACGGACAATCTCGCCGCCGACATCCCCCCGGCCCACCCGCTGAGCCTGCTGCGCTTCGCGTGCAACGTGGACCCGGACTGGCGCGCGCCGGAGGGCCGCCCGACGCCCTGCAGCCGCGCGGTGGCGATGTTCGACAACTTCTTCGCCAACATGGACATTGACGGGGCGTACATCGACTCGGTGTGCGCCTGGTGCGTGTGGTACCTGAACTTCCGCCGCGACCACTGGCCGGCGGCCACGTCACTGTTCACGTATGATCCGGCCACCTTCAAGGTCGCACAGGCCGGGAAGCTGGCGATGGTCAAGTACCTGCGCTTCATCGGCGAGCGCTACCACCCGCAGGGCAAGACCATCTTCGGGAACATGGGCCCGTCCACGGCGGCGTGGGACAACTACCCGGTTCTGGACATCATCGGCATCGAGAGCAGCCAGTTCCGCGACCGGGCGCTGATGGGCTACCACCGCTTCGGCGGCTACCACAAGCCCGTGCTGCCGATGAACTTCGTGAACCTGCACCACCTCGACGACCGCGCGACGGCCGAGGAGTTCGTGCTCGCCAGCGCCCAGTGGGGGGAGTTCCCGAGCACCGGGCGCTACGTGCGCGAGGGCTACACGAGCTACGGCGACGTGTGCCACAGCTACTACCCGGCGCTGGTGGAGATGTCGCGGGCGGGCTGGGAGCCGGAGCCGCTGTGCGAGGGCGCGCGAGCGGAGCGGTTCGGCACGAAGGAGCCGCTGTACTTCGCCATCCGCGCCCCGCGCGACGCCCGGCAGGCGGACCTGCTGATCCTCAAGGAGGCGCTCGGGGCGATCAAGGACCCCGTGGTCATGGACGCCGTGCAGTTGACGCCCGTGCCGGCGAAGCTGACGCCGCAGGGGCTGTCGGTCGGCCTGGCCGACGGGGCCGATGTGCTGACGATCCTGCGCGTGTCGTCGGCTGAGAACGCGCGGGGTTGGCTGCTGGAGCGCGCCGCTCTCCACTGCGAATGGGCCTCCCGCGTCCGCGCCCCGGCGCCGTACACGCCGCGCCTCCAAGCGCTGGCCGCGGAGCTGCGCAAAGCCGTTCCTGGGAGCGCCAGCATCCTGCTGGCAGCCTTCATCAAGCGCCTCCAGTCCGAAGAGGCCACCGCCGAAGCCGAGCCCGACAGCCTCGAGAAGACGAGCCTCCTCTACGAGCTGCGCGACGCCGAACGCGCCCTGGCCGAGCGTCTCCTGGCCGACGGCGGGGCCTCGCTGAAGACCGCGGGCGCCGCGCTGACGCCCGTCTCCCAGCCGGCGAGCGTCACCGTCACCTTCACGCCCGGCACGACCGGCGCGAAGCTGCTGGGGAGCTGGGGCGAGGACGGGCGCAACATCCTCCGACGGCAGCATGAGAAGATCCCGGCCGATCTGGCGCCGCCGGGGCAGGCCGTCGTCTTGCGGCGCAACCAGCCCGGGGCGGGGCACGTCATCTCGGCGATTGAAGTTCCCATTGCCGGCGCGGCGCCGGTCATCGTCCTACGCGCGCAGAACGTCTTCTTCACGCCGGTCGTGACGGCCCGGGTGGAGCGTGCCGCCGACCCGGCCGGCGGGGGCTTCGTCTACAAGGTCGCCATCGAGCGCCTGACGCCGCCGACGGCGCTGACGGTGAAGGCCACTGGCGCCGGGGCGCAGGTCGAGCCGGCGCAGGTTGTCCTGAAGCCCCAGGAGAGCGTCGCACAGTTCTGCGTCAAGGCGCTCGGCGACAGCACCGAAGTCGTGCAGTTGCGCTTTGCCGTCGAGATGAACGGCCAAGAGGTCGCGCAAGCGAACTCCGAGTTCCGCAACCTGCCCATGCCGCCGCCGAACCCGTTGGCCACGCTCGCCAAGGGCGCCACGGCGACCGCCGACAGTAGCTACTCGGGCTACAGCCCGGAGGTGGCGATTGACGGCGTGTGGGAGACGACGGGGCTGCACTGGACGCAGCGGGCGTGGGCGTCGCAGGACGCGGCGCGCGACGAGGGGCACTGGCTGGAGATCAAGCTGCCGAAGCCCACGGCCATCGCGCAGGCGTGGCTCTACTGGGCGATTGACGACAACCTCGTGTTCTCGTCGCGCAACTACGACATCGAGACATGGGACGGGAAGGGGTGGCAGCCGGCGGCGCAGGTGCGCGACAACCCGCTGAGCACGGTGACGGTGAGCAAGTGGGCCCCGCGCACGACGGACCGGGTGCGCATCCACCAGCTCAAGAGCGGGGGCGCGGCCCGCCGCCCGGAGATCATGTGGGTGACGGAGGTGGGGTTGTACTAAACGGGTAGAGCGGGCGTCTCGCCCGCCGACGGTCGCCGGGGCGGGCGAGACGCCCGCTCTACCCCTTTGTTGGCTGGGCGGGGTACAAGCCCCCGCCCTACAGAACGACCCCAGCCCCGCGAAGCCTTCTGCTATCGCAACCTCATGATCCAGCGGATCATCTCGTCGCGTACTGCGTAGAGGTCGCCCGTCACGTCCAGCTTGTCCAGGAACGCCTGCGCCGTCTTCGCGTCAAGGCTGTTCCTGGCGTCCGCGATGGCCTGCCTCAGTGTGCCCAGGTAGCGCAGGTCGTCAATCCCTTCGCGGTAGCCCTCCCACTGCACCGTGTCAATGACCCCGTCGGCGGTCGGGTAGACGAAGTTGTGCTGGCGGTAGTGGCCGATGGCCCAGTCATTCCACGACGGAATCCCGCTGTAGTAGATGTACGTCATGCCGCCGTCGTAGTTGTTCACAGCCAGCAGCAGGCCGAAGTTGCGCCGGTACGTCTCGGGCGCCTCGATGCCCCCCTGCGGGTTGGCATAGCAGAAGATCTTGTGCCCCTTGCTGTGCCAGTTCGCCGCTTCCTCCTTCGTCGGGTCGCCGTAGCACACGAGCAGGTCCTGCAGGTCGCCGACGAGGGGGTAGTTCTGCCCCGCAGAGCCGGCGACGAACACCTTGCCCCCGGCGGCGTGGACCTTCTCGAAGGCAGCGCGCTGGGCCGTGAGCTTGTCCCCTTGCGCCTCGTCATTCCCATAGAAGTAGAACTCGCTGTAGCCGAACCCCTTCGCCGTCTCAATGATCTCCTTGATCTGCTCGGGCGTGAGTTGCGAGGTGTAGGCCGTCAGGTAGTACAGCCGGTCGTGGCGCATTCCGGCTTCCTGGCGCAGGCGCAGTTCCTCGGGGAACTGGCCCTTGGCCGGGTAGACGCCGACGGTCGGGTTGTCTATGCCGTGCTCGCGCAGGTTGATGAGTTCGGCCTTGAACTGCTCGGGCGTGCGCACGCGGATGCCCAGCGTGCCCGGCCCGGTCATGTCCAGCTCCAGCCCCCAGTGGAAGTAGATGCTCGATTCGAGCGGGTTGGGGGCGAGGTCGAAGGGCAGAACCTCCACCTTCAGGGGCAGCGTCTCCACCGTCTTGCCCTCGGACAGCAACTCGACCTGCCCCCGGTACGTGCCGCTGCGGGCGTCGGCCGGCACGTGGAGCGTCAGCCAGAACTGCTTCGCGGTGCGGCGGCGGATCGTGACCGGCTGGAGCGACGCGGCGTCGCGCACCGGCATGGCCGTGGCGGAGGCCTCCTTCTCCTCGGGTGTGGGCTTGGGGTTGCTGACACAGCGCCAGACTTCGCGCCCGTCGGGGAAGCGGAGCTTGACGTAGTTAGCCTTCGCGGTCTCGTCACTGCGCACGAGGTCGTCGTCCTTCAGGAGCAACTCGGGCGTGAGCAGATGCTTGCCCTCGTTGATCGGGAAACGTCCCAGGCCGCCGCTCTGGTACCACACCTTGACCGCGCGCAGGTCCACGGCCGCGGCCGGGATCACGCCGGGGCCGCGCAAGTCCGAGAGGCGCGCCTCCAGGCGCACCGTCCGGCGCAGCGGGTAGACGACGAAGGAGGCGGGCTCGTATTCGCCGCGGCAGGCGCGCAGGGACAGCTCACGCGTCAGGCGCTCGGGGGGCTCGGGAGCCGGTAGGACCTTGCGGTCCGTGACCGCCACCGTCGAGTAGACGAGGACTTCCTGCCCCGGCGCGGCGAGCCTGGCCATGCGGCGGGCAGCTTCGGCCCCGGCGATGGCTTCGTCCAGGTCCCCCTCGGCCACGGCCAGTTGCGCCAGCGCCGCTTGCCCGGTGGCCAGCAACTCCCCGAAGGTCGCCTCCGGCACGTTCCTGCCCGCGGCGACGGCGTCCCGGAGTGGCTGCAGGCCGGCCTCGGCCGGGCTAACGGTGGCTTCGAGGCGGCGCCGGGCGCTGGCGCGGATCGCCGCGCGCTGCCGCAACTGCGCCGCCTGCCGATCGAAGGGCTCCAGATAGCGTTTGACCAGATAGCCGACGCAGGCGTCGTCGAAGACCATCGCGCCGAAGCGGGAGAAGTCGTGGAAGTTGCTGCCATTCGGTGACCACGCGCTGAGCTGCAGGCCGCCGGGCTGGCGCTGGCGGCAGAGGTTGAGCCACCACACGTCGCCGCGCTTCGGCGCGCCGCCGAGGGCCGCGAGCGGGATCGTGACGGTGACGGTCCAGCGGTCAGCGCCGCGCGTCGCGTGGCTGGTCCAGGCCGTGTCCCACTTGCGGTCGCCCTTCCCCTTCTCGTCCCACTGGGCGCCGGCGGCGTTGGCGACGAAGTGGAAGTACTCCGTGGCGCTCCCTCGCGGGCTCACGAATACCTCCACACAGTCGTCGGCGAAGATGCCGCCATCGTCATGCTTGCTGCACTTGGCGACGAGGTCGGCCATCTTCGGCTCGAGGCACTCGATGACGAAGCTGAGGCTGTCGCGCGAGAGGAAGACGGTGGCGCGGGTCTGGACGGCCGCGGGCTTGTCGGCGCTGTCAATGAAGCCGGCCATGGTCGCCTCGCCGAGTGAGGCAGGCAGCGTGGCCGGCGCGGGCAGCGCGCGCACGACACGGACGGCAGCATGGGCGGCGGCGGTTGCCGTCAGGATCAGCAGAAGGGTGAGCACGGTAAGGCGATGGGTGGGTCGCACGGTAGGGGCTCCTTACATAGACGGACCGTGTGGGCGGCATCGGCCGGGAGCTCTTCGGCGCCCGAGACCGCCGAACCTCCCGGCGTGGGGAGGGCTACCGGGCAGGACGGGGAACCCTCCGCCATCGCCGACCGACAGGAGCCACCCATGAAGCATCTGCCCGGAGTCAAACCGCTGACCTGGAAGGGCGACCTCGCCGCGCGCATGGTCGCCGGGATGGACAGGTGCCTGCGGCGCGCCACGGCCGAGCGCGCCGCGCAACGTGAGCGCTACTGGAAGCGTGACACGACGTCATGGGCGCGGCATGAGAAGTCCATCGCGCCGAACCGGAAGCGGCTGGCGAAGTGCCTGGGCGTCGTGGACGACCGTGTGCCCGCTGACATGCAGGTGGTGGCGTGGGCCGGGACCTCCCTGGACCGGCCGTCCGCGGAGCGCCCCTCCGAGGCCGCTCCCTACACCATCCACGCCGTCCGCTGGCACGTTCTCCCCGGCCTGACGGCCGAGGGCCTGCTGCTCGAGCCCACCGCTCCGGCCGTCGCCAACGTCGTCGCCCTCGGCGATGCCGACCAGACGCCCGAACAGGTCGCGGATGGCTTCGGCGGGGCACTGGCCGCCTCGGGCTGCCGCGTGCTCATCCCGACGCTCATCAACCGCGACTGCGAGTGGTCCGGGGTCGCGGGGATCCTGACCAACCAGCCGCACCGGGAGTTCATCTACCGCGCGGCGTACGAGTTGGGGCGGCATGTCATCGGGGCGGAGATCCAGAAGGTGCTGGCGGCGGTGGACTGGTTCGACCAGTTCAGGCTGCCGATGGGCGTGATGGGCTACGGCGAGGGCGGGCTGATTGCGTTCAACGCCGCGGCGCTGGACACGCGCCTCGGCCTCGCCGTGGTCAGCGGCTACTTCGGCCCCCGCGAGAAGCTCTTCGCCGAGCCGATCTACCGCAACACGTGGCGGCTGCTGGAGGAGTTCGGGGATGCGGAGATCGCGAGCCTAGTCGCGCCGCGCTTCCTGATCGTCGAGCACTGCCCGTTCCCGGCGGTCAGCGGCCCGCCGCAGGTCGAGGGGCGTTCGGGCGCGGCCCCGGGGGCGATCACAACGCCGTCCGTCGCGGCCGTCGAGAAGGAACTGAAGCGGGCGATCGCCCTGCTGGGTGACCTGCCGCCCTCCTTCGGCCTGATCGAGGCGGACGCCCCCGGCAGCCTGCTCACCTTCGAGTTCATCGAGGAGGTCTCGGGCGGAGCCGTCTGTGCCCCGGATGAGCTTCCCACTGTTCCCCTGCCGCCGGGGCTGCCCGACCCGCAGGCGCGGCTGAAGCGCCAGTTCGATGAGATGGTCGAGTGGACGCAGGCGCTGATGCGCGAGGCCGAGTATGTCCGCCGCGACTATTGGGCCAAGGCCGATGCGACCGACGTGAAGCTGTGGGAGAAGACCACGAAGGCCTACCGCAAGCGCTTCCACGAGGAGGTCATCGGGGCGCTGCCCGCGCCCGATATGCCGCCGAACCCGCGCGGTCGGCAGGTCTTCGCCACGGAGGCCTACACGGGCTACGAAGTCGTCCTCGATGTGTATCCGGATGTCTTCGCCTACGGCATTCTGCTGGTGCCCCATGACATCGCGCCGGGGGAGCGGCGGCC
>CAZZDO010000226.1:0-8157 GCA_964653205.1 uncultured Armatimonadia bacterium
TCATGGGCCACTACCTGCGCGGGATGCTCGAGCGCTATCACGAGATGTTCCAGGATCAGGTCTACCCGACCGTGCAACAGTACCCGTCGGATGCCTTCACCGAGCGCCTCGGCCTGTACGATGAGTGCGCGCAGGGGCGGGGCAAGCGTGCGACCTTCGGCGGGCTGTGGGGCGGGCTGGAGCGCTGGATCTGGCCCATCGGCACGGCCAGCGTGCGCGTCGCCTGCGGCGAGAAGGCCGCCATGGCCTTCGACCGGGGCGGCCGTCACACCGACATCGCCGACTACCGCTATTCGGGCGACGGCAACTTCTCGTTCAAGCTTGTGCCTGGCGGGCTGCAGGCCGACCCGCAGGCCACGTTCGACGTGGCCGTCAGCTTCCCGTTCTTCAGCCTGCTGGACAAGCCGGTCGTCGTCACCCGTGGCGACCGGACCGTCACCGCCGGCGCCGAGCAGGTCGTGCGCTTTCCGGCCGAGGCCGCCACGATTGTCGTCAAGGGCCTCAAGCTGGGCGATGTCGTTGCCATCGGCCCGCAACGTGATAACGCGCCGGTGCTCAGTTGCGCCGTCATCAAGCCGCGCACCCCACCCTCCGAGGACAAGGGCTTCATCGAGGCCAACGGCTTTCGCATCCTGAACCTCGCGCGCGGAGCCTTCGGCGGCGTGGACCGCGACTGGGACAATCTGCAGTCCCTGGCCGGCTACGAGCCCGGCCTCAAGACGATCTACGGCGTGCCCTTCCTGCTGCTGGACCCCGAAGCGACCGGCAACAAGGTCTGTGTGCCCGAGATGGGCGTGGCCGTGGCCGACAAGCCGCGACATCTCTTCGCCCTCGTCGGCGACGTGACGGACAGGTCGCGGCTGGTGATCGTGCGCGAGGGCGACCGCAAAGAGCGGGTGGACCTCAGTGGCGCTGTCCCCGTCGTCAAGGGCTGGCCGCCGATCTTCGAGTGGCACCTCGACCTCATCGCCGTGGACAACGCGGGGAAGATGATCCAGTCCCTCGCGCCGGAGAACTGCAAGCTCTACGCGGTCACGAGCACCATCCGCCCGGCGCAGGAACTGGCCCCCACGCTTGCCGCCATTGCCCAGCGCCGCGCGGAGATCATCGCCGAACAGCAGATGACGAAGGCCCTGGCTGAGCTGCGGCCACTGTTCGAGGCCGCCAGCGGGCACGTCGCCGTCCTGCCGAGCCCCAGCGTCAAGAACCCGCGCGGCAGTTGGCTCATGCGCCTGTTCAGCCGTGCCGGTCTGGCCAAGCACGTGACCGCACTGTCGCGCGACGACCTCATCAACCCCTTCGTCCTCAACCGCCGCGACATCTGGCTCGCCCTCTATGTCGGTGGCGAGGACTACTACCAGACCATCAACCGCCGCGGCGACGGGGACGAGGCGCTGCGCAACTGGCTCAAGCAGGGCGGCACGCTCGTGTCGCTGGCGAGCGGACCGTTCCCGTTCTACTACAACGAGAAGGACAAGCCGGTGGTCAGCGCCCCGAAGTTCGGGCTGCCGATCTGCGGCAGCGGCGCCGGCAACCGCGCCGACACGCTCGATGTGGCCAGTGTCGGCGGCTGGGAGAAGACGCCGGCGGACCTCCAGCTAGCTTTCCGTGTCAACCCGAACCAGCAGGTGCTGACGGACCTGCCCGCGACGATCCCCTGGTCGAAGGACGCCGACCCGCGCTGGCGCCCGCTCGTGAATGTGGTCGGCAAGGAGAACGAGTACACGCCACTCATCACGCTGCAGGATCAGACCGGCAAGAGTCACGGCGACGCCGTGGCGATGATCCGGTACCGCACGGGAGACCTCGCGGGCGCGCGGGTGGTGTATGTATGGCACTCCATGCGCGCCGACCGGCAGATGGAGCAGACGGTCCTCACGGGGCTACTGAAGTATCTGCTGAGCAACGTGGTCGCCGTCCCTGGGAGCGCCGGCATCCTGCCGGCAGCCGTGTCGTTCAAGGCCGTCGCTAACGGTTCGCTCCCGCCCGGCTGGTCGGTCACGGAGGGCGAGTGGGCCGTGCGGGACGGCGCGCTGGTCGGGCGCAACTCCGGCACGGACGGCTGGGCCCCCAGCGGCATCGTGACCGGCTCGCGCGACTGGACCGACGTGCGCCTCACGCTGCGCTTCCAGGTCCGCCAGTACGGCGGCGACCATCGCGACGGGGCGTGGATTGGCTTCCGCTACACCGGCAGCGGGGAGTGCTATTGCCTGGCTATGCAGCACGGGGGCGTCATGCTGCACAAGCTGCACCAGGGCGCCAGCACCGGCGACAACGTGCAGCTCGCGACGGCGCAATGGGCGCGCGACACCGCGTGGCATGACCTCGCCATCAGCGTGAAGGGCAAGCACATCGAGGTGGGGCTGGACGGCAAGCGGCTCATCGCCGTGGATGACAACGATCTCCTCGGCGTTGGGCCGGTGCCCAGCGGCGGCGTGTGCCTGTCCGCGCGCAAGTGGAGCAGGGCCGAAGGCGACACGATTGTGGTATTTGATGATCTAAGGGTGGAGTAGTACTCCAGCCAGACATGGGTGCAGATACATGAGACACGCTAGACCCATTGCTCTTCTCGCTGTCGCACTGTTTGTGACCGGCGCCGCCTGGCCGCAACAGGTCGCCGACGTCCACCTCTACGACCGTGACCCGGGCCAGCCGCTGAACGCCGAGGTCAAGCCTTTCGAGGATACGGCCGACTGGGCCGTGGTTCACGTGTTGTACGACAGTACGCACGGGCAGCGAGTACCGGCGCTGCTGGGCCTCCCCAAGGCGGGCGTCAAGCCCTACCCGTTGCTCCTGGTGCAGCATGGGCTCGGCGGGAACAAGAACGTGGACTACGTGCGGCTGCCCGCGCTCGAGTTGGCGAAGGCGGGGTACGCGACGCTGCGCCTTGATGCGCACTCCCACGGCGAGCGCACCCTTGCCGACGCGCTGGCTGATCACGTCGGCCGCGTGATCAGCATGGTGCAAAACGGCGGCTGGGCGCAGTCGGTTGTGGACATGCGGCGGGGGCTGGACTACTGTGCGACCCGTGATGATCTCGACATGGACCGCGTGGGCTACATGGGGGTGAGCATGGGGGCGATCATGGGCGGGGTGCTGTGCGGCGTGGACGACCGGGTTGACGCCGCGGTGCTGATGCTCGGGGGCTCGTTGGGCGTACTGCTGCCGGGCTTCTTCGACGCGATTGACCCCGCGAACTATATCGCGGGCTTCGCCCCGCGCCCGCTGCTGATGCTCAACGGCAAGCAGGACCCGCTCATCACGCCCGCGGCCGCCCAGCGTCTCTTCGACGCGGCGCAGAACCCGAAGCGGATCGTCTGGTACGACACCGCGCACACGCTGCCGCTGGAGGAGGCCGTCAGGGAGGTGACTGCCTTCCTCGGCGAGCACGTGCCGGTGACGAAGCCCGAGTAGCCGCGCCTACTTCCGCACGAGCAGGATGTAGTCCAGCCCCACGCCCTCCCCCAGGTTGGTCAGTCGCAGGCGGTGCTCGCCGGCCTCCAGCCGCACCACCTGCCCGCCTCCGGTGGCGTAGAACGCCCAGTTGTCCGTGGCGTTGCTGAAGCCACCGGTCAGGGGCAGCGCCATCTCGCCAAAGGCCGGGCCCGGCGACTTTCCGTCAATGGTCAGCGCCCGCCGCGGCGGCGCGCCTGCGCCCGAGCAGTAGCGCAGGTAGATGACGTAGTCGCCCGCCGTCTGCACCGGCAGCTTCCACTCCAGCCAGTGCCCTTTGGTTTCGTCCCAGTAGGTGATCATGCGGCCGCTGTTGCCGGACCGGTTGAACACTCGCACCTCCGCCAGCCCCTGGTCGGTGAAGTCCTCGGCCTCCAGTTGAATGAGCTGGTCGGGCTTCGCCGTGGCCAGTTCCGCTGGCGGCAGCGAGACGCTGATCTCCGCCTCGCCCCTGTTCCCGGCACGATCCGTGACGGTAAGCTTGACCGTCTGCCGGCCGAGGCCCGCGAAGGTGTGCTTGACGCTCTGCCCCTGCGCCGTCTGCCCTCCGCCGAACTCCCACGCGAAGCCTATCGCGTCGTTGTCCAAGTCCATCACGTGCGCGCGGTACGTGGCGCTGAGGACCCCCGGCAGCAGCGTCTCGGGGCCCTCAATCGTGACTAAAGGGACGGAGGGGTCCATCCACTCCCCCCAGCCCAGCGATAGCCACGGATGCCCACCGACCTTGGCCATGATCTGCCCGGGGCCGGTCACGGTCACGGTGCACACCCCGTCCTTCGTCTCCGGCTTGCTGACAGTCGGCTTGCCCTGCCGGGCGGTCACCGCCGCGGTCGCCCCCTCCTGATGGCGCAGCAGCGACGGCATCTTGCCTGCGTTGAGCAGCACGCCGTCGCGCGCGTCCGCGACCCAGTAGCGCAGCGTCGTGTCCATCTGCCAGGGCTGCGTCGCACCGACGACGGTGAGCGTGTAGTAGCCCGGCGGGGCGTTCTCCAGCGCCAGCAGCCCCTCGTCGGTCGGCTTCATCGCCTTCCCATCGGGTGTGGTGAGGGTGGCCACCCCGCTCCACGGCACCGGCTTCTGCGCGCTCAGGCGGAGGCTGAAGGCCTGCGGCTTGTCATTGCGCAGGACGATGCGGACTGACGGCTGCGGCGCCATCCACAGTCCCTCGCGGCGCAGCAGGTCCATGTTGTTGATGATGCGCGGGGTCCAGCGCAGGTGGGCGATGGAGCCGATGCCGTCCCGGAACGCCGCGGCCATCGCCCGCATGGCGATCTCGCCATACTGCGGGTTGCCGCCCAGCCGATAGGCGAAGAACAGCACCTCGGCGGTCATGTCGTTGTTGGCGACATAGCCCTTCATGTTCGGGCAGGAGGTGTAGCGGAAGCCGTCACACTCGGGCACCCACATCTCCTTGACGGCCATGGTGGCCCCGCCCTTGACGGCCTCGGCCACGCGCGGGTCAGGCACGGTGGCGTAGTACACCTCCAGCCCGTTGGCCAGCACCCCGAGCATGAAGTTGGCCTCGCCGCGATGGCGCGGCAGGTCCAGACAGTGCCCCGGCACCATCTGCCGGTGCCAGCCCACCGACGTGCCCGGCTTGTCGCCCGGCGTGACGCGCTCCAGCGTCCGCTCGACGATGATCCGCGCGGCGTTCAGGTAGTAGGGATCGCCGGTGGCATGATAGGCCGCCATCGTCAGCAGCAGATGCCAGCCGTTGTCGCGGCAGTTGCTGAAGTCGTAGTTGTTCAGGTACGCGCCGTCGTAGTGGTCCGCCACCAACGCAGCATTCTCGGATGCGGTGACATCGCCGCTGAGTGAGAACCAGTCGCAGAAGCCCTCCGTCCAGGTATGGCTCGGCGTGAAGCCGCTGCCGGCGATGCCCATGCCGCCGAACGGGTCCTTCGTGTAGTACCCGCCGGTGTGCCCCATCGAGTGGATCCATTCGCCGCCGATCCGCGGGCCGTAGTGGCACGTGTCCACGTCAATGGCATGGCGCGCGGCCTTCTCGCCTAGGAAGTACCACTTGCGGTCCCCCGTGCGGACGTACTGCATCAGGAACGCGTGGTGGTGGTCGTACTCCCCGTTGGCCCAGTTGATCTTGCGCTCGCCGAACTGGTCGCCGAAGTTGAGCATCCCGTAGTTGCGCCCGCTCTCGCGGTAGCCGGTGTAGCCCTGGTAGACCTTCTCACACACGCGCTCGTATTCCGGCGACCGCCCGGCTGTCGCGGGCAGGACATCCCCGAACACCTTCGTGCCGCAGTAGCGCTCCGGCGTGCAGGCGGCGATGAGCGGCTCCTGGAAGGCGGTCAGCTCGTTGCGGAGTTCGCTGGTGACGCCACCGACGTGGGGAGCGATGAGGAGTTCATGCTGCTTCTGCACGCCCTGGCGGACCTTGTACTGCCCGTTGAGCAAGTGGAAATACAGCTTGATCTCCTCGAGCTGATCGCGCTTGTCATAGGTGCCGGCGGGGAACTCGGGGCACAGGTCCACGCGCACGGCGCCATCGCGTACCTCGAAGGCCTTCGGGTAGAGTTGCCAGAAGTCGCGCACGGCGACGGCGAGGCCCGTCTTGTCCCCGCTCACATCCACCCAGCCATCCGCGCGTCGCGTGGGCGGGTTCGTCCCCGAACCCGCAGCCGTGCACGAGCTATCCTCCATCTGCCGCAGGCTGAGCTCCCCCGTCCCTGTCAGCACCTTGCCGTCCACCGACGTCGCCCACGTCCCGCTGCCGGCGGGAACGCTCAGCGACAGCCCCTTGAAGCTCGTCATGTCAGCGGCCTCGTCATTGCCCCACGTGTAGTAGACCTTGAAGGCGGTCTGTCGGTCGGTGAAGACATACCGGATGATGTAGGCCATGAAGGGCTTGCCGGCCGCATCCTGGTGGTGGCCGACGACCTTGACGATCGTGCGGATGGGGCCGGATTCCTCGATTTCGATGCGCTCGGGCGCGTGGAGCGTGTCGAAGGTCTTGCCGGCGGCGTCCTTGATCGTCGCCACGGGCAGCTGCGTCGCCTGCTCCCAGCCGCTGTCCGTGTCGAACGTCACGGCCGTCGGCAGGGCCGACTTGCCGCCGTCGAAGCTCACGCGCAGGCGGCCGGTGTTGACCGTCAGTTGCTTCCCGTCCTGTTTGAGCGCGATGCCACTGCCGAACTGCTGCCGCTTCACCTGCGAGCCATACTCGAGCTGATGCAGCACGGTCTCCCTCGCGCCGGCGTGGCCCATGAACGTCACCAGCAGCCACTTGATGCTGCCGTCAAGCCAGTACGCGATGGGCTTGACCTGGACGGGCCTCTCCGTGCCGTCTGCCGCGAGCAGGCGCACATGGGCCGGGTCGCCCAGTTCGCCCTGCGCGAAGGGCACGCCCGTCGAGATACACGCGTTGTTGAGCGGGAAGTCGTACGGGTTCTCGATGCGCAGCGGTGTGCGCTCCCGCTTCGCCGTGCCGACGAATGGCTTGGGGAGTTGGAAGGTGAAGCTCTGGTCGGGGCTCTTCACGGAGGTGCCGTCGGGCTTGCTCCCGATGATCCGGAAGCCGTACTTCGTGCCGGGCTTGAGGTCGGGAAGGAAGACGCGGTGGTTGGCGAGCGGGGCTGCCTCTGCCTGTTGGAGGGGCCGCGCTTCAGCCGGCCCCTGTTCCCAGTACTCGACCGTGCACGCCGCCGGCCACGTTGTGATCCATGTCAGCCGCATCACGTCTTTGCCCTCGACCCGCGCCAGCCCGCCCTCCATCTGCTGGATCTCGAACTTCCGCCCGCGGATCGGCGGCTGCTTGGCCAGCAGCATGATGTCTTCAGTGATGTGATAGCCGACGCTGCCGACCTTCACGGCCAGCTTCTCCCCACCCTTGAAGGTCACAGGCTTATCGAGGAAGTGGATGCGTTGCCGCCGGTCGTCCTCGGCGGCAACGAAGTGGCCGAGGGGCTTGCCGTCCAGTAGCATCTGGTACGTCTCGGCGCCGCCGGCATCATAGACGACGACTGCCGGGTAGAAGGTCCCCGCCTTGGGGACCGTCACGGTGATGCTGCCATTGGCGCCGGTCACGGCCCACCAGCGGTATTCCGTGTCGTAGTAGCGCATGTTCGCCAGTTCCGCCTCGGGGCTGCGGAAGCAGATGTTCGCCGGATCGCGCTGTAGTTGCCAGATCAAGTCAAGCCCCTCGGTCGTCAGGAAGCTCTCATCCGACGTGATCGCGTCCATGGTCAGCACCACCTTCCGGTCGCTGTCAGGCGGGCCGCTGGCGTTAACCCAGCCGGTGCTGTCGCCGCTGGTGTGCGGCTCGCGGTATTCGGACAGCAGCGTGTAGCGGAACACGGACTTGCCGTTCTCCTGCTTGATGGGGCAGTCCACACACATGTACAGCACGCCATTGTGCAGCGCCACTCGGGCGCCGTGCCCCGTCCCGGGGCCTCCGTCCGGCGCAAAGGCCGTCACGCCGCCCTGCCCCTCGCTGTGGGAGAACATGTACTCGCAACCCATCCCCGTGCGGCCCGTCTGCGGGTTGTTGTCGGCGTCGAGATAGATGATGATCTGGGCATTCTTGAAGGAGTAGGGCTTCTGGTAGTGAATCGCCCACAACCAGCGCTGCTTGCCGACGTTGCCGAACTCGACCTTGGCGAACTGCATGGCGCCCTTGTCGTTCGCCGGCCGCTCGAACGTGCCGATCATCTGGAGCTGTTCGGCGAACTGCGGGTCGGTCGCCAGTTG
>CAZZDO010000227.1:0-8139 GCA_964653205.1 uncultured Armatimonadia bacterium
GGGTGTCAGACGGCCGTATCGTCTGACGGGGCCCCGCGACCGTCGTGGGGCCCCGCCCCTCGACTGCGCTCGGGGCACCCCACGACTCCTCGCCACGCCAAGATTCATCACTGACATGGCACAAGGGGGCTGCTCCTCACCGGTGGAGGTGGCGCGCGTGCCCGAACGGGAGACAGACCTCGCGGAACGCGAGGCCATGTTCTACGACGTTGTGGGAGAGCGGACGGACTGCCGCCTGTGTCCGTGGCGCTGCCATATTGCGCCGGGCCAGGTCGGCCGGTGCCAGGTCCGCCGGAACGTCGGCCGGCGCTTGGTCAGCCTCAACTACGGCGAAGTCACCTCGGTGGCGCTGGACCCCATCGAGAAGAAGCCGCTGTACCATTTCCATCCCGGCGCGTTGATCCTGTCGGTAGGGACGTTCGGCTGCAACCTCAAGTGCGGGTTCTGCCAGAACTGGCAGATCTCCCAGGAGCGCCCGCCGACCCGTCGGCTGCTGCCCCAAGCCGCCGCCGAACTGGCCCGCCAGTACGCCGCCGAGGGCAACATCGGCCTGGCCTACACGTATAACGAGCCGTTCATCTGGTACGAGTACGTGCGCGACACCGCCCCGCTGATCCACGCCGCGGGGCTGTACAACGTGCTCGTGACCAACGGCATCGTCGAGGCGGAGCCGCTCGAGGAGCTGCTGCCTTTCGTGGACGCGATGAACGTGGACATCAAGTCCATGAGCGATCAGTTCTACCAGAAGCACTGCCGGGGCCAGGCGCTGCCGGCGCGCCAGACCGTCGAGCGCGCCTTCGGCCGGACGCATGTCGAGATCACCAACCTGATCATTCCCGGCGAGAATGACTCGGACGACGAGTTGCGCGCCCTGGTGGACTGGGCGGCCTCCGTGTCACCGGAGTTGCCGGTGCACTTCTCGGCCTATCATCCGGACTACCAGTGCGCCGCCCCGCCGACGCCGCCGGCGACGCTGCAGCGGGCCTATGGGCTGGCGCGGGAGAAGCTGAAGTTCGTGTACGTGGGGAACCTGCGGCTGGACGGGACGACCGACACGGTCTGCCCGCAGTGTGGCCAGACGCTGGTCGTGCGCCGCGGCATGACCGGCACGATCACCGGTCTGGATGAGCGAGGCAGGTGCGCCGCCTGTGGCTCGGGCGCCAATGTACGACTCTAACGAAGACGTCACCTACGAGACCTTCCGCGGGCGCACGCGTTCCTGGGTGCGCCGCTTCACGCATGCGGCTTCGGTTCTCGCCCGTTTCGGCTTCACGTATGTCCTCCACCAGTTGGAGCTTCCGTTCCCGCGGCGGCGGCGGCGGCCCATGGACGAGGCTGTCGCCCGCCTGGAGATGCCCGAACGCCTGCGTCACGCCCTCGAGGAGCTGGGGCCGACGGCCATCAAGCTCGGGCAGGTGCTGTCCACGCGCGCCGACCTGGTGCCCCTGCCCTACATCCAGGAGTTGCGCAAGCTGCAGGACGATGTGCCCGGCTCGCCGCTGGAGGAAGTCGAGCAGGTCATCAGCGAGGAACTCGGCGGGGCGGTTCAGGACCTCTTCGCCGAGTTTGAGGAGACGCCCCGGGCCGCGGCCTCCCTCGCCCAGGTGCACTTCGCGCGGCTGGCGGATGGCTCGCCGGTGGCGGTCAAAGTCCAGCGCAAGGGCGTGGCCGGCGCGGTCGAGACGGACCTGGACATCATCCTGCGCATGGCGCAGTTGGCCGAGCGCTCCATTCCCTGGGCCGCTGAGAACGGCCTGGTGCAACTGGCCCAGGAGTTCGCTCACGGCTTGCGCCAGGAACTCAACTTCCTGATCGAGGCGCACAACACCGATCGTCTGAACGAGAACCTCGCGGACGATGAGGGGGCGAGCGTCCCCCGGGTCTACTGGGACCTGTGCACCCGGCGGGTGCTGGTGGTCGAGTGGGTCTCGGGCGCCAAAGCCGGCGAGGCGGACGAACTGGCGCAGTTCGAGGTGGACAGACCGGCCGCCGCGCGCAATTTCGGCGCGCTGATGATCCGCCAGATCCTGCGCGACGGCTACTTCCACAACGACCCGCACCCGGGCAACGTGCTCTTCCTGGGCGGCGACCGGCTGGCGTTCCTGGACTGTGGGAACGCCGTATCCCTGGACCGCACGACCCGGGACACGCTGCTGGCGCTGCTGATGGCGGCTTTGACGGACGACCCCCAGGAAGTCACCGACCACCTGCTGGCCCTGGGGATTGCCAGCGACCGCACCGACCTGCAGCAGTTGACGGCCGAGGTCGGCCGGCTGCTCTCCTACGTCTCGGGCTTCGAGAGTAGCGCGCAGATGGGCTTGGGCAATCTGCTGGATGATCTCCTGTCGGTGGTCCTGCGCCACGGGGTGCGGATGCAGCCCGCGCTGGCCGCCATCGCTAAGTCGCTGATGGTAACGGAGGGCGTGTGCCTGGAGCTAGATCCGGAGTTCGACTCCCGGGCTCTGGCCCGGGCGGAGGCCCAGGCGCTCATGTGGCAGCGCCTGAGCCCCCAGCGCCTGGCCACCGACCTGGTGCGCATCGTGCGCAGTTCGTACCGCTACGCCATGCTCCTGCCGCGCCAGGTCAACCAGGTGCTCCAGAAGCTGCAGGGCGGGGGCGTGCGGGTCCGCATCTTCCACGAGAACATTGACCGGCCGCTGCACCGGCTGGACCTGATGGTCAACCGCATCGCCTTCGCCATCGTCGTGGCGGCCATCATCGGCTCCTCGACGACCCTCGTCACCAGCGAGAGCGTCGGCAGTCCGTTGGGCTTCTGGTTGATCTATGTCTACTTGTTCGCCGGCATCGTGCTCGGCGGCTGGCTGCTGTTCTCCATCCTCCGGTCGGGGCGCTTATGACCGCCCCCCGGCGCCTGGTGTTGGCCTCGGCCTCGCCGCGGCGGCAGGAGATACTGCGGCGGGCGGGAATTGACTTTGAGATTGCCGTCAGCGACGCCGAGGACTCCGTGGCCACCCGGGGCGCGCCCCGGGCCGTGGCGCTGGCCGGCGCCCGGCTCAAGGCCCGGGACGTAGCCTCGCGCATGCCGGGCCGCCTGGTGGTCGGGGCTGATACGGTCGTCGCCGTCGGGCGGCACGTGCTGGGCAAGCCGGCCGACGCGGCGGCAGCGCGGCGGATGCTGGAGCTGCTGTCGGGCCGCTGCCACGAAGTGCACACCGCCTTCGCGGTGGTGCGCGGCGGCGAGGACACCGTGTTGGCCGAGGGGTGCGAAACCTCGGCCGTGACTTTCCGCGTTCTAGACGCCGCGACCATCGCGGCTTACGTGGCCTCGGGCGATCCGCTCGACAAGGCCGGCGCCTATGGCATCCAGTCCGGCGGGGCGGCGTTGGTGGCCGAGGTCATCGGGTCGTATCTCAACGTCGTGGGACTGCCACTGGCGCGACTACTGCAGACGCTGGCCGAGGTTGACAGGCCAGGCGGGTTGACATGAAAGCAAGACGGCTCGTGGGTGTCAGTCCGGATCGCCGCTCGCCCTTGACGCGGCTGACCCATCAAATGATGCACTGGGTGTCCCGGTTCTCGCCGGACCTGGGCATTGACCTGGGCACGGCGAACACGTTGGTACACGTCAACGGACGGGGCATTCTCCTGCGCGAGCCGTCCGTCGTCGCGGTGGACACCGTCACCAATGAGGTCCTGGCCGTCGGCGAGGACGCCAAGCGGATGGTCGGCCGCACGCCGGCGCGCATCGCGGCGGTCCGCCCCCTGCGCAACGGCGTCATCGCCGACTTCGACGTGACCGAGGCCATGCTGCGCCACTTCATCCGTAAGATCCAGCCGCAGCGCTGGTTCGCCCACCCGCGCATGGTGGTCGGCGTGCCCTCAGGCATCACCGAAGTGGAGCGGCGCGCGGTCGAGGACGCTTCACGGCAGGCCGGGGCGTACGAATGCGAGATCATTGACGAGCCGATGGCCGCGGCCATCGGCGCCGGTCTGCCCGTGGCCGACCCGGTCGGCAACATGATCGTGGACATCGGCGGGGGCACGACGGAGATCGCGGTCATTTCGCTGGGCGGCATCTGCACGCAGCGCTCCATGCGCATCGCCGGCGAGGAGATGGACGAAGCGATCGGCGCCTACATCCGCCGCGAGTTCAACCTCTTCGTGGGCGAGGCCACGGCCGAGTGGATCAAGATCCGCATCGGCTCGGCCTTCCCCCGGCAGGAGGAGGAGCAAGTGGAGGTGCGCGGCAAGGACCTGCTCAGCGGCCTGCCGCGCAGCATCGTCATCAGCTCCGGCGAGATCCGCGAGGCGATGCACGCGACCGTCAATGCGATCGTGGAGATGGTCAAGGAGACGCTGGACGCCACGGCCCCGGAGTTGGCGGCCGACGTGATGAACCGGGGCATCGTGCTGGCCGGTGGCGGGGCCCTGCTGCAAGGCCTCGATCAACTCATCAGCGCCGAGACGGACATCCCGGTTTACGTGGCCGAGGACCCGCTGACCTGCGTGGCTCTCGGGGCGGCCCACTACCTCGAAGAGCTGCGGGCGATCAGCAGCAGGTAGCGCGCCGGCGTCGGCGAGAGCAGCCACCGACATCCTGCCCAGACCAGCCACTCCCACCCAGCCCGGACCGTTAACCGTTTGCTCATGTTACGCCGACCACGCTCCACTCCAGCCACGCGCCAGTTGGCCCTGCTCATCGGGCTGGCTCTGCTGCTGACCGCCTGGCAGCACCGGGCTGACCGCCGCCCCGGCGAAGGCGGGAAGGCCAGCCCTCCCGAGCGGCTGGCCGTCGCCCTCTCCTGGCCGCTGCAACGGGCCTTCGCGGCGGTGGGGTCCGGCCTGCAGAGCTTCGGCTCCGGCCTGGGCCAGTACCGGCGTCTGGCCGAAGAGAACCGCCGACTGCGGGCCGAGAAGGACGAACTGGCGGCGCAGAAGCTGCGCCTGGTGGACGCCGACATCGAGAACCGCCACCTGCGCAAGCTGCTCGGCCTGGCCCTGCGCACGACCCCCCGCCCGGTCATCGCCCGGGTGGTGGCGGTCAACTACGGCCTCAGCCGCAAGCGTCTAACGATCCGCGCCGAGGACCGGCGCACCCTCGAGGTCGGCAACATTGTGCGCACGGAGCTGGGTCTGGTCGGCCGAGTCTCGGAGGTCAACGGTGACCGGGCGTACGTGTTCCCGCTGATTGATGCTGAGCACGCGGTCGCGGCGGTGGTCCAGCGCCCGCCGCGCGACCAGGGCATGGTGCACGTCGCGGCCCGGCCCGAGTATCTGCCGGACCTGCTCGTCATGGACAAGCTGCTGGGACGCGCCGACCTGCGGGAAGGCGATGTGGTGCTCACCTCCGGCATGGGTGAGGTCTATCCGCCCGGCATTCCCATCGGCACCGTTGTCCGCGTGTCTCACTCCTCGGTCGGCAGTACGGACGTGACCGCCACCATTCGTCCGTTTGTGGACTTCGACCATCTCTCGTACGTGCTGGTGGAGCGCCATGGCGGCTAGCTACGTCCCGGTCGGCGCGTCTCGCTCGGCGGCCCTGGGCCATGCGCTGTCGTCGCTACTCCTGCTGGTGCTGGCCGCGGCGCAGGCGACCTGGCCCACCTGGCTGCGCCTGGGCGGCGAGGCACCCAGCTTGGTTCTGGCAGCGGTCATCAGCCTGGGCCTGGCCTGTGGCGGGCCCGGCGGGCTCACCGCCGGCTTCATTGGCGCCTTCTTGTGGGGCGCCATCGCCGACCTGCCCATGGGCAACCTCTTCGTGTCCCACATGGGCCTGGGGTTCCTGGCCGGCACCATGCGTGGCCGCATGTTCTCGGACCGGATGTCCGTCGCGGCCATTCTCGTCGCCGCCGGCGTCATCGTGGCCGCCATCACCAAACTCCTGCTCGCGCCGCCCCTCAGCCCCGAGTCCTGGGTCGCCGTCGTTTTCGCCCGCGCCGTGTTCAGCGCCCTGCTGACCGTCCCCATCTACCCGCTGGCACGCTGGCTGTCCCAGTACTACCCGCTCCCCGAAGAAACTTAGGCGCCGCGAAAGGAAGACGCCATGGCTCTCCCGCGCATTGTCGGCATGATCCCGGCCCGCTTGGCCGCGACCCGCCTGCCGGGCAAGGTGCTCCTGGACCTCGCCGGCAAGCCCATGGTCCAGCACGTCGTCGAGCGTGCCAGCCAGTCCCGCTATCTGTCCGAGGTGCTGGTCGCCACGGACAGCGATGACGTCCGGGCCGTCGTGGAGAGCTACGGGGGCTGCGCTGTCATGACCTCGCCGGACCATGCCTCCGGCACGGACCGGCTGGCCGAAGTCGCCCGTGAGACCGACTGCGACCTGATTGTCAATCTGCAGGGCGACGAGCCCCTGCTGCGCCCCGACATCATTGACGCCGCCATCACCCCGTTCCTGCACGAAGAGAACCTGCGCCTGGGCACCATCGCGGCGCCAATCACCACCGCGGAGGAACACCACGAGCCTTCGGCAGTCAAAGTAGTGGTGGACCGGCAGGGCTTCGCGCTATACTTCTCGCGGTGCCCGATTCCGTACTTCCGGCTCGATCCGGGTGTGGCGTGGGACGACACCGCGGCCCGGGTGCACCCGAAGTCCGGGCTGCACCCGCTCAAGCATATCGGGCTGTACGTATACACCAAAGAGACACTCCTGTGGATGGCGTCGCTGCCGCGCACGCCGCTGGAAGTCACCGAGGGTCTCGAGCAACTGCGCGCGCTGGAGAACGGCTGCCCGATACGCGTGGTGGAGGTGGACTACTCGCCCATCGGGGTGGATACGCCGGAGGACCTGGAGCGCGTGCGGAGGCTGATGGCGGGGCAGTAGGTGGACGCGATGATTGATCTGATCCGCGACAACCTGGACAAGATCCGCGAGTTGTGCGAGCAGCACCGCGTGCAGCGGCTGGAGGTCTTCGGCTCGGCCGCCGACGGGCGTTTCCGCGCGGGCGAGAGCGATGTGGATTTCATCGTGGAGTTCGAGCCCACACTCTGCGAGGGGATCGCCGACATGTTCTTCGGCTTGGTGGAGGGTTTCCAGAAGCTGTTTGGGACTCATGTTGATCTCATCATGTTGGATGGTCGTACGCGCGTGAACCCGTATCTACAGCGTCAGATAGACCTGAGCCGGCAGGCCATCTATGAACGATCACGTGAAGGCGTACCTGTCTGACATAGTGTACTATGCCGGCAACGTCATCGCCTTTACAGCAGGGCGTACCCTAGACGAGTACCTGGATGACGCCTACTTCCGGTCGGCCGTCGAGCGTCAACCGGAACTCATGGCTGACACGGTGGGGCTGCTGCTGAAAGCCGCACCGCAGGCCGAGAAGTAGATCGCTCATGCGCGGCGAATCGTGGACTTTCGCAATCGCCTCGCGCACGGTTACCGCACGCTCATCAACCAGATCGTGTGGGACATCACGCAAGAGCACGTGCCGCCGCTGCGGGCCGAGGTCGAGGCCTTGCTGGCCGGCGAGACAGAACCCGATGATTGACCTGATCCGCGACAACCTGGACAAGATCCGCGAGCTGTGCGAGCAGCACCACGTGCAGCGGCTGGACGTCTTCGGCTCGGCCGCCGACGGGCGTTTCCGCGCGGGCGAGAGCGATCTGGACTTCATCGTGGAGTTCGAGGACGTGGACC
The DNA here is from genome assembly GCA_964653205.1 of uncultured Armatimonadia bacterium. Taxonomy (GTDB): domain Bacteria; phylum Armatimonadota; class Zipacnadia; order Zipacnadales; family UBA11051; genus JAJFUB01. The sequence goes on from CAZZDO010000227.1 coordinate 7,604, forward strand.
CCCTCGTACGTGGTGAGGCCTATCTTGATCTCATGGTCGCACTGGACGAACTGTTCGGCGAAGTTGACCTCGTGACCGTCAAGCCGCCGGGGGAGGGCAATCCGTACTTCTGGAGAGAGGCGCAAAGCACCCGGCAGGTGGTCTATGAGAAACAGCGTCACGAAGCACCTGTTTGACCTCCGCCACGCTTGCGAGTTGGTCATCAAGTACGCCGGCGGGATGACCTACGAGCAGTACGTCTCCTCGGAGCCCACGTGCCTCATCGTGGAGCGCCTGCTCATCACCATCGGCGAGGCGATCGTCCGGCTGAGAGATACCCGGACTGAGCCTGTGCCTGCTCTGAAAGCGAATGTCAGGGGGATTGTCGGGGTGCGCAACAACATGGTCCACAACTACGATGATATTGACCAGGCTGCCATATACGTCATCATCACCAAGCACGTGCCCGAGTTGCTGCGCGAAGTGAAGGAACTCATGGCGGCAGACGAGACTGAGGCCAGGGAATGAGCCTGCTTGATCCGATCCGGGTCGGCCCC
>CAZZDO010000228.1:0-8132 GCA_964653205.1 uncultured Armatimonadia bacterium
GCGCCGAAGCTCTCGGGGTCCACGTCGGGGAAGGGCCGGTCGCGCTCCTGGAGCTGCCCCAGCCACGCCCAGTCGTCGTCGGACAGGATTTCGCCGCGCCCGTAGCGCCGGGCCATGTCCGCCACGCGCTTGTAGTCGCTGTGGTGCGCCACGAGGCGCTGGGCGGAGTAGTCCGGAGCCGAGTCGGTGGTGACCAGGAACGGCCAGTCGGAGGCCTGCAGCAGGAGCAGCTCGCGGGCGGCCTGCTTGACCAGGGCCCGCATGGAGTCGTCGTGGCCGGCGCCGTGATCGGCCAGCAGCGCCTGGAAGTCGCGCTCGGCGTCGTAGAGGCGCCGCCAGACCCACTCCAGGCCGGGGTTGAGCCATACCTCGTGGGTGGCGTTGGCCCCCCAACTGCCCTCGGGGAGCGTGAGGGCGGAGTTGGGCTCTTCCTCGCGGACGAAGTTGCTGCCGGTCATGACCTTGAGGTCCGGGTCGTAGTGCATCCAGCGGATGACATGGACGAGCCAGCGCGGACCCTCGTACCACCAGTGGCCGAACAACTCGGCATCGAAGGGAGCGATGACGGCGGGGAGCTTGCCGCCGTGGTGCGGGGCGTGGCGGAGGGTCTCCTTGACCGTCCACAGGAAGTTGCCGGCGTGGTCGCGGACGCGGCCGTCGGCCCATTCGGGGACGTACGGGGCCTTGTCGCCCATGCCCACGCGGGCGCCGGTGATGCGCCAGTAGCGGTGGTCGCCGGGGGTGTGCTTCTTGTGGAAGTCGAGGTAGGCCGCGTCGCCGGGGTAGCCGACGTCCCCGCTCCAGACCTTCTCGGAGGTCTGCGGGTCGCGCATGAGCGCGGCCACGGGCGGGTGATCCTCGAACTGGCGGCCCACGAAGTACGGGCGGTAGACGGTCTTGGGCTCGGCGTAGTCGCCCGTGCGGAAGATGTGGCTCCAGGCCTTGCCGAGGGTGTCGTTGTGCTCGACGCGGACGGGGAGGGGGTCGCCGCCGGCGAGGCCGACACGGTTGTCCACGATGAAGTAGTCCACGCCGTTTTCGCCGAGGAACTCCTCGAGGCCCTTGCGCGGCCAAGGGGTCTCGTTGGCGCCCGGCAGCGGCGAGGCCCACAGTGCCCGCGGCCGATAGGCGCATTCGGGCAGCCAGAACCCGCGCGGGCGGCGGCCCATGTGCCGCTCGTAGGTGGCGACGCCGGTCATGATCTGGCCCTGGACGCTCCCCTCTTCGTGCAGGAGCGGGAGGTAGCCGTGGGTGGCGGCCGAGCCCATGATTTCGAGGCGGCCCTCGTCCTGGTGGCGGCGAAACTGGGCGAGCAGGTCGCGGTCGTAGCGGCCCAGGTAGGCATCAAGCAGGGCGGCGAAGTGGTCCCGCCAGCGTTCGGCCAGCCAGGCGAGGTGGCCGTCGCCGCGGCCCTTGAAGTCGGCGGCGTTCTCGGCGGCCTTCCACATGCGGTGCTCGAGGTAGCCGGGGAACCACTCCTTGAACCGGTCGTCGGCAAGCTGCTCCATCACGACGGGCGTGAGGCCCAGGGTGATGTTCATGGGGATGTGCTCGTGGGCCAGCTCCTCGCAGGCCCACAGCAGGGGCATGTAGGTGTCAGCCGCGGCCTCGTACATCATGTTGCTGCCGTGCGGCCAGGTGCTGTGGCCGAGCACATAGGGGATGTGACCGTGGAGGATGATGCAGACAGCGCCGAAGGGTGAATTCATAGGGTCAAGGGTTTGGAGTTCAGGTTAACGGCAACGGTGGCTGGCACGGAGCGGCCGAATACGCTGGAAGCCCGCAGGGCTGGAGGCGTATCCGGCCCCGGGCCGGAGGCTTGGGCCGGATAGCGGCGATACGACTGCCGCTATGCGGCCCCTCCACCCTCCAGCCCCTTAGTCTCATTCAGCAGATGCGTGCAGCGGACCATCAGGGCCGAGGCCCAGGCGTGCGGGACCGCCCAGTACGGTGTGTCCGGTTGCAGGCCGATCAACTCCGGCAACAGGCCCGTCGGCGTGGCGCGGGCCAGGCAGAGCCGGAGGTACTCTACGGCCCGGTCGCGGAACTGGCGGGCCTCGTCGGGCTTGTCGCCCTGCTCGGCGGCCGCGATCCGCAGGCAGACCTGCGCGGCCCACAGGCTGTTCACGCAACCCACCACACCCCCGAGGTAGTTGTCGCCCTCAAAGCGGCGCAGGCCCACGTGGCCATCGAGCGGCTGACGCAAGCGCCGCTCGATCTCCTCGAGGTTCGAGATGATCATCTTGCGGTCTTGCGGGTCGTGCGGCGACAGGACGCGCCAGGGCTCCACCAGGCCGAGGGTGGAGGTGTCCACGGCGCGGTCCAACTCCCCACCGGCGTCGAGGCCGCGCGGGAAGTAGACGCCATTGTACATGTTCTTGCACGCTTCCGCCAGCCGTCGCGAGATGCCGAGCCATTCGTCGGCCAGGGCGGGGCGCTCGGCGAGGCGGGCGCAGGCCTGGGCGGCGGCGAAGGCGCGGGCGAAGGCGGCGTTGGTGTAGACGAACACGCCGCAGTACGTCTCCCACAGGTCGCAGGCGAAGGTGTGCAGGCCGCGCTCGTCCACATGCTCCTGCAAGCCGCGGGCGGCGCGCTCGACGCACTCCCAGTAATCGCTCAGGCGCTGGGGCCGCTCGGCGTCGCTGCTGCTCACGATGAACTCACAGATCGATTCGAGCGCCGCCGCCGTCTGGTCGAGCTGCTCGAAGCCCTTGCGCAGGGCCCACGAGGCGGCGACCTGTCCGTCGGACCAGTGGCGCTGGCCCCACAGGCCGTTGGGGAGCTGGGCCGTGCGGTACCATTCGCACAGGCGGCGCAGGGCGTCGGGATATCCCGCCTGGGCGAGGGCCTCGGCGGCCTCGGAAGCGTCGCGCGGCCAGCAGTAGCCGTAGCCGCCGCAGCGCTCGTAGCCCGGGTCGAACTCCGGGGCGGCGATGAAGGAGCCGGTCGCCTCGTCTTGCAGGATTGCCAGCGACAGCAGCGCCCGGCGGTAGGCCTGCTCGAACTCGGCGGGCAGTTCGACGGGGACGCGGCGGCTGAGCCAGTGGGTCCAGGTGTCGCGCGTGACACGCAGGAGGCTGTCGGGACCGAGGTCCTTGAGGCGGCGAAGTTCGGCCACGGCGGCTTCGCGCGACGGGCCGGCCGAGATCACGAGCCAGCCCTCGGTGTGCTCGCCGGGCTCCAGCGAGAGGCGCGCCACGCCGGCGAAGTTGACGCGCCCGATGTCCTCGGTCTGGCCATTGAGGTGGCCGTCCTGCAGATCGAACTTCGCGCTGCGGTCGTCGAAGGCCAGCGACTTGCCGACACGCCAGTTCTCCGGCGCTGAGCCCCCGACGGCAATGCTGATGCCCCGGAAGTACTGCACGAAGTGCCCCGCGGCCGGGTCGTAGCCCGCCGCCTGCTTGCCGTAGACTTCGCCGAGGCGCAGGTCGAAGTAGTGGCCGAAAGCGGCACTGACGTGCCGATCACCAGCGTTGGCGATGCTGACGAGGCGGACGAGGCTGGTGCTGTCGGGCGGGCAGAAGTCGGTGAGGGTGATCGTCAGGGAAGGGTCGGCCAGGCGCAGCTCGGTGACGAGGACGTTCGTGTCCGGGAGGTAGTGTTGGTGGGACGTGAAGGCGTCATCGAAGGACCAAAGCAGGCGGCCGTGGCCGGGCTCGCCGACGTAGAGGGCGGGCAGGCACTCCTCGATGTTCTGGGCGAAGTCCAGGCGCGGGTAGAAGAAGGTCATGATCTCGCCGGCGCGACCCAGCGTGCAGACGGTGCGGCCATTGCCGACGGCGGAGGTTGGGAGGAAGACCATGTGTGAGCAGTCCCTGTGTTTGTGGTCGGACGAGACGGCACCTACCCCGTCGGCGCTACGCGCCGACACCCCTCCCCACGGGGGAGGGGGAACGGCTAACAGCACCCCTCGCAAGGGGGAGAAGGCCTTTCCCCCTCCCCTGTGGGGAGGGGTGCCCGAGCGCAGCGAGGGCGGGGTAGGTGCCGTTCGGGCGCACCTATCCCCTGCCGCGTAGGCCCGCCGGTCCTCCGGCGGGCGGCGGGGGCAGTGTGCGCCGGAGGACCGGCGCACCTACGCGCCGAGTCTGTACTGCACCCAACAGCGCAGGAGTTCGCCGACGCTCCAGGCCTGGGCCGGGCAACCGTGCGGCGCGTACGGCGCCTCGGCGTCGAAGATCTCGGAGATCGAGCCGAGGCCGGCCTCGTCAAGATGCTGCAACAGCGGCTGCAACAGGACCCGGGCTTCCTGCCGCGTCTCGTCGGTGACGCCCATGACGTCGAACCATGTCGTCAGGTAGGGCCCGAGCAGCCACGGCCAGGCTGTTCCCTGGTGGTAGGCGCCATCGCGCGCCCAACGGTCGCCGCCATAGTGGGCGCAGTAGCCGTCACTGCCGGGGGCCAGCGTGCGCAGGCCGTAGGGCGTCAGCAGGTGGGCCGTGGCCTGCGCCAGGATGCTGCGGCGCTGCGCCAGCCTGAGCACATGATACGGCAGCGCGCAGGCGATGAGCTGGTTGGGGCGCAGGGCGGCGTCCGGGCTGTCGGGGCGCAGGACATCATAGCAGTAACCGCCCGCTTCGTGCCAGAACTGCGCAAAACCCGCTTTGGTGCGCTTGGCCAGCGCCGTGTAGCGCGCCGCCCCCGCGTCGTGCAGCTTATCGGCCAGGAAGGCGCCGATCCTCAGCGCATTGTACCACAGGCCGTTGATCTCGACCGCCTTGCCGTGGCGCGGGGTGACGACCCAATCGTCCACCTTCGCGTCCATCCACGTAAGCTGCGTGGACTCGTCGCCGGCGGTGAGCAGGCCATCCTCGGCCATGCGGATGCCGTAATCCGTGCCGGCGATGTGGGCCTCGAGCGACTCGCGCAGGGCCGGCCAGACTTCAGCGAGCAGGGACGTGTCGCGAGTGGCCTGCAGGTAGCGGCGAATGGCCACGAAGAGCCACAGCGTCGCGTCCACCGTGTTGTACGCCGGGTCACCGCTTTCGACGAAGAGGTTGGGGACAAGGCCGCCGCGCATCTCGCCCACAAAGGCGCGGAGCATCGCGCGGCAATCGTCATGGCGCTTCGTCGTCAGCGTCAGGCCGAAGAGCGCGATCATCGTGTCGCGGCCCCAGTCGCCGAACCACGGGTAGCCCGCGACAATCGTCTTGCCCGGCACGCCGCGGACGGTGCGGTCCACGATGAACTGGTCGGCGGCCGCAGCCAGGCGTGCGGCGACCGCGTCATTGCGGAAGGGCTTGGCGAGGGCCGCGCGGCGCTCGCGTTCGGCGGCCATGAGGTGCTCGCCGTCGAAGCCTGCGGGGGCGCCGTCGCGGCTGAGCACCAGCCAGACCGTCTCCCCCGGGCGCATGAGCCAAACGATCTCACCGGGGCTGTAGAGGTCCTCGATGCAGTCGAGCCCGCGCTCCTGCTCGCGCGCGTAGTGGAAGTTGTAGTACCACACGCCGTCGGCGCGGAACTCGCCGCGCGGGAAGTCGAGCGCCAGGCGCGAGGCCGGGTCGTAGGGCTGCATGGCCAGGCGATGGCCGGCGTGCTCGACGTGCGCGTTGAGGTCGCCGCTGGAGCGGTGCAGGTGGTGCATGTCACGCCCGGCGATGAGCGGGCGGGCGTGAAGCCACGTCGCGCGGGGGGCGTCGAGGAGGTCATAGCGGACGACCGTGAGGCCCTGCCGGTGGGGCATGAAGACGGACTTGCGCAGGCGGAAGCCCTCGTGGGCCCACGTGAAGACCGGCCACGGGTCCAGGCGGAACTCCTCCTGGCAGCGGTGGCCCTGAGGGTGGACAGCGTCCTCGTATTCGTTGCAGCCCAACTCGCACGCCGGGCCACCGGCGAGGAGGCGCTCCTCGACCTTCGCCACCAGCACCCGGCGGCCGACGGGCGGCTCGGTGGCGGCCACAAGCAGCCCGTGATAGCGGCGCGTGTTGGCCCCGACGATGGTGCCCATCGCAAAGCCGCCGAGGCCGTCGGTCTCGAGCCACTCGCGGCGGAGGGCGGTGGGGAGATCGTGGAGGATGGTTGGGTCGAAGTGTGTCACTTTGCTGGCCTCCGCAGACGGCAACGGCGACGACACGGATCTGCCTCACCCCTACCCCTCTCCTTCACTCCGCTTCGCTGCGTTCAGGAGAGGGGAACGGCTAACGGCATCCCTATGCCTCCCGGCAAAGGAACTCCCGCGCCAGCATCAGCGCCGCGATGCTCTTGCCGTCGCAGATCTCCCCGCTGATACACCGGGCGAGGGCCTCGTCCAGGCCCACCGGCACGACCTGCAGGTTCTCGTCCTCGTCACCGACCGCTTCCTCGGGCTGCAGGTCGCGGGCGAGGTAGATCGTGATCGCCTCGCCGACATAGCCGGGGGCCGTGTAGAGCACCGTCAACTCGTCGAGACGGCGGCCGACGAAGCCCGTCTCTTCGGCCAACTCGCGCGCCGCGCAGGCCTCGGCCGTCTCGCCGTGGGAAATGGCCCCGGCGGGGATCTCCAGCATCGCCCGCCGTGTGGCGTGGCGCCACTGGCGCACCAGCAGCACCTGGCCGTCAGCGGTCAGTGGGACCAGGCCGACGGCGCCGTTGTGGTGGATGACCTCCCGGGTGGCTTCGCGGCCATCCGGCAGGCGCACGGTGTCCACGACCAGGCGGAGGATCTTGCCCCGAAAGATCTGTTCGGAGGTCAGGAGCACTTCCTCGAGTTCGATGTACTGATCCATGCGGATGTTCTTGGCCCCCGGAGGAGGAGAATCCTCCGTCGGGGCGAAGCAGGAGCGCAGTGCGGGGCCGGCGCGGTCGGTGACCGCTCCCACGGCGCACCGCAACCAGAGTCGCGTAGGCCCGCCGGTCCTCCGGCGGGCACTCGGGCCGATGTGCGCCGGAGGACCGGCGCACCTACGCGTCTGACCAAGGTGAGGAACGTCATGCCCAACATCCTGTCGCACCGCGTCGGTTATGTCAGCAAGCCCCAGTTGCCCCTGGACCGGGTCGCCGGTCTGGGCATCCAGTATCTCGAGATCGTGATGAAGGACGGCGAGAGCGCCGAGGACGTGCTGCGGACGATCGAGCCCCACGGCCTGCAGGTGTCCACCGTCCACGCCCACCCGACGCCGCTGGATGATGCCGAGGCGCTGCTGGGGACGATGCGGCAGGCGTCGGCGTATGCCCAGCAGCTCGGGGCGAAGGGGTTCTTCGTCAGCATGCATGCCGGTGAGGTGCCGCCCGAGGTCTACATCCCGCTGCTGCGACAAGTCGGCGACATTGTCGCCGACCACGGGCTGCTTCTGGCCATGGAGACCCACCAGGACCTGTGCGAGAACGCTGACAAGGCCGTCGCGTGCATCGGGGCCATTGACCACCCGGCCATTGGCTGGAACCTGGACACGGCCAACATCTACTACTACAACGAGAACATCAACGTGGTCGAGGAAGCGCGCAAGGGCGCGAAGCTCGTGCGCAGCCTGCACGCCAAGGACACGCCGGGCGGCTACCACGACCCGAACTTCCCCAACCTGGGCCAGGGCATCGTGGACTTCGCCGGCGTGGCGGCGGTGCTGGCCGAGGTCGGGTTCGTCGGCCCGTGGACGATGGAACTGGAGGGCGTGGCCGGCTCGGCGGACAATGTGGACTTGATGGAGGCGAATGTGCGGGAGTGCGCGGAGTACCTGCGGGGGTTGGGAGTGGTGGAGTGACGGCGGTGGTTGAGTGGTTGAGTGGTTGGGAACGGCAGACGGCAGCGGCTAACGGCTAACGGCAGGGCGGAGCGCGTTGAGGCGCTCCGCCCTGTGCGGTTCTGAGTGCTAGGTGCCGTGGTGGTTAGGGCCGGAAGGGGTTGCGCAGGTTCGTCCAGTCGCCCTTGATCGCCTCGGACTGCATCCACTTGACGTGGCCGTCCACGAAGGCCAGGTTCTCGCCGCCGTTGTGGCGGGAGGCGGAGTCGCTCGTGGGCCGGGTGGTGTCACAGCAGGTGTTGGCGTACGGGATGGCGTCGTTACCGCCCCAGCAGTGCTGGGCGTCGCCGATCATGACGACTTCCGCCGGCTTGGTGACCGTGCCCAGAGCATACGGGGCGCGGGCAGTGTCACTGCCGAAGATGTACCAGCTGAAGCCGTACCCATACGTGTTCGGGCCGGTGATGGGGAAGTTGTAGT
>CAZZDO010000229.1:0-3677 GCA_964653205.1 uncultured Armatimonadia bacterium
GTGCTCTGCTCGCCGGCGGCCACGAGCACGGTGCCCAGGTCGTTGTAGAAGTCCACGCTGCCCTCGATGACGGTCAGCACGGTCACGCCCGCGTCATCCACGTCCACCAGGAACTTCGTGCCGCGTGCGCTCGCAGTGGCGCCGGCGGTGCCGATCTCGATGGGCCGCGCCCCGATCAGCAGGATCAGCAGCTTGCCCTTGAGCACCTGCAGCAGCGTACGCACGGTGGGCTTCTGGGCCTTGGCCGCCGGGATGACGATGTGGGTCAACGGCCCCAGCTCGAGCGTCGCGCCGTCGAGACCCACGCGCGCCCGGGAGTGCTGGTGGGTCTGCAGTTCGTCGCGGGGCCACAGGTAGCGGTTCTGGGGCAAGACGGCCTGATGCCACGCGCCGCCACTGGGGCGAAGCTTGACTAGGCCCTGCACCTGCATCAGGGCGGCGCGGGGCATGGCCTCGGCCAGGACCTGCGAGGCCATGGCGAGAGCGGCGGCGGCAAGAACGAGCGGCAGGATCATGCGGTAGGCGCTTTTCATGTCGTACTCAGCCCTTCCGTCGGTTGGCCGGCTGCCAGCTTGTCCGGGAGGTTGATGGTGAAGATCGAACCCTCGCCCGGTGCGCTGATCAACTCAACAGTTCCCCCATGTGCATCCATAATCCTCTTTACGGAATAAAGTCCAATGCCGGTGCCCGGAATATCGAGGTCATCGGGCACGGCGCGTTCGAAGCGGCCAAAGAGCCTCGCCTGGGCCTCGCGACGGATGCCCATGCCGTGGTCAATGATGCGGGCCGTCACCTGCCCCGGCTCGCGCTTCATCTCCACCATGACCGTTCCCCCCTCGGGCCAGTACTTGATGGCGTTGTCCATCAGGTTGCTCAGCGCGCGCCCCAGGTAGCGGGGGTCGCCCGTGACCCACAGGCCCTCTTCGGGGGCCTGGACCTCGACCTGATGGACGCCGGTCTTCAGCGACTGCGGCACCGCGAGGTCGCGGGCCAGCGCGGCCAGGTCGAAGTGCTTCATGTCCAGATGCAAGGTGCGATGCGGGTCGCTGCTGAGCAGTTCGTCAATGTCACCCAGCGCCATCTGCACCTGCTTCTGGATGCGCTCGATGACTTCCGGGGTCAGGCGCCCGCCGCCGCGGATCTGCTCGTTGCGCAGCACCTGCGCCAGGGCATTGATGGCCGTCAGCGGCTGCTTGAGGTCGTGGACCAGGGTGCTGGTCACCGAGTCGCGGGCTTCGAGACTGCGGGCCAGCTCACCGGCCTCCGCATGCGCCTCGGCGAACGCCAGCAGCGCGCCACAGATGGCCGCCAGGCCCATGGCGACCAGCGGGGCCACCGCAAAGAGCCACACATCGTGGCGCATCAGGGCACGTGCCAGCAGGAGGACCGCGACGACCCCGAGGGCCACCAGCCCCAGGGCATGCCAACCGGGCACGCGGCGAAACGCGTACAGCACCAGCGTGCTCAGCCCGATCATGAACGCCCACATCAAGAGCGTGGGAGGGACGCGCACAAAGCGCCGCTGCAACACGGTGTCCAACGCGTTGGCGTGGACTTCGAGCCCGGTCAGGTTCTCCTCGCTGGACTGGTCAATGAAGGGGAAGCGCTGGTTTGGCGGCGGGGGCTGCCCTGCCGCGCACCGCTGTGACATCGGGGTACACTGGCGGTCGGTCATCGAGCCGATCAGGACGATCTTGCCGGCCAGCGCTTCGCGCCGGCTCTCAGGGGTGGCGTTGAGCAGCGTCTGGAGGCTGATGGTGGGATAGGTGCCGGGCCGGCCGGCCCAATTGATCAGCATGCTGTGCATGCTCGACTCGTCGGTCTCTTCGGACTCCACCGGCCCAATCAGGAAGACACGTTCGCTGTGCCACACGGGAACGATCACGTCGGTGCAACGCACCTCGTAGGCATTGAGTTCTTCCGGCAACTCCTGGCTCTTGCCGCGGTAGGCGGCGTAGCAGGCCAGGGCGAAGGGCGGCGGGGCATTACCCCGGATGCGGTACACCTCGCCACTGACGCGCTGCAGGTTAGGCTCATCGCGCTGGATCAACCGCACGGCGCGGATGACGCCGCGCGGGTTGTAGAGGACCGGGGAGGCGATGATGGGGTGGGTGAGGTCGAGCAGCTTCTGCATCTGGACGAAGTTGAAGCGCCCGGGCGTGGGGTTGGTGCCGCTCATGATGACCGTCTCGCCCGGCGCCTGGAGCGCCGCGAACAGCGGGTCGTCGTGCTCCGGACGACAGGGGAGATCAAAAACGATGTCAATGCCGACGACCCGGGCCCCGGCGCGCTTGATCAGGCTGAGGGCGTGGCCGAGGCGGTCGCGGCGAATCAGCGTACAGGCGCAGTTGTCATCACGCTCGCGCTGCTTCTCATTGCGGAAGTCATCCGCGTCGCGGCCCTCGATGCCGACCAGCACGATCTCGGGCGACACCGGGCGCGGCGGTCGCGACCGCATCCACATGTCCAGCAGGGAGAACTCGGGGTAGGAGAGGATGGCGCTGGCGCGGCTGCAGATGAAGGTGATCAGCAGGGCCACGAGCAGCAGCGCCGGCCAACGTTGCCGGTGGGATGGCTCGAGCGACGGTGATGGACGCTTCAACTGCTTTGGCGGTGACATGCCCCGCTGCTCCGACGTTCACGGTCCCCAGGTGGTGATGACACCGGGTGCTGCCCAGACGTGGATGCGGCCGAATGAGAAGATAAGAGCGGAGCGAATGACAATCAGACTATAGCCCATGCGAAGCGATTCCAGGCCGCGCGATTCGCCATTATCGCCGCGGGACGACAAATCGCGCACTCATACGTATGCTTGCCTACGTAGTTCTAACCCCCGAGGCGTGAGGGGAACTCCGGACGCCCCTGCCCACCGGCGGCGACGCGGAACAACGCCCCGGCCGCGGCGCCGTCGCCGGCCTGCTCATTCCCGCCGGCGGTCGTGACGTAGAGGTCCCGGTAGTCGTCACCGCCGAAGATCACGCTGGAGACCTTCGGGGCCGGGAACTCGAGCCTCTGGACGACCTGCCCAGCCGGGTTGTACCGCGCCAGGCACGATCCATCCCACCGCGCCGACCAGACGTGATCCTCGGCGTCCACCGTCATGCCGTCGGGGAAGCCTTCCTCGGGAGTCAGCTCGGCGAAGCGGCGCTGGTGGCTCAACTCACCCGTCCCCTCCTCGTAGTCGAAGAGCCAGATCGTGTGGGGGACCGAGTCGGTGAAGTACATGAGCCGACGGTCCCCGGTGAAGCCCATGCCGTTGGGGCAGCCGAGGCCCTCGAGCACGACATGGAGGCTGCCGTCGGGGTCGAGCCGGTAGAGTGTGCCGGCCTTGTCCGGGCCGGACATCGTGCCGCAAAACACGCGGCCCTGCGGGTCGGCGATGACATCATTGAAGCGCGAGTTACACTCCGCGGGGATCTCCGCGATGATCGTCTCGCGGAAGCCGTCGCGCCACGTCCGCACCGCGCCGCGCGCCATGAACAGCAGCAGGTCGCCGTTCTCCTGGATCGTGAAGCCGCCGATGGCCTCGCCGGCCTCGAAGCACTGTTCGTGCTCACCGGTGGCGGGGTCGTAGCGGAAGAGCCGGCCGGGTGAGATGTCCACCCAGTACAGGCGGCGTTCCAGGGGGTGCCACAGGGGGCCTTCCCCACAGGCGCAGGCAGTGTCGGCAATGAGTT
>CAZZDO010000229.1:3777-8079 GCA_964653205.1 uncultured Armatimonadia bacterium
AAGGAGCTTCTCATGTCCACCGTTCGTCTGGGCGTCATTGGTTGTGGCGGCATGTGCGGGGCGCACCTGCCGTCCGTCGGCGGCAAGTCCCCCGCCATCTCCGAGCAGTATCGTCCCTTCGCCGAGCAGATCGAGATCCGCGGCCTGTGCGACATCAACCTGGAGAAGGCCGAGACGTACCGGCAGAAGTTCGGCGGCGACTATGTCACCGACGACCCCGAAAAGCTGTTTGGCGACCCGGACGTGGACGCCGTGCTCATCACCACCTGGCACGACACCCATGCGCCGCTCTCGCTGCGCGCCATGGCGGCCGGCAAGCATGTGCTCATCGAGAAGCCGATGGCGATGACGGAGACGGAGTGCGACGACATCCTGGCCATGGAGGCGAAGTCGGGGATCAACTACATGGTCGCGTTCCGCTGCCGCTTCGGCAAGGGCGCCATTGATGTGAAGCGGGAGATCCCGCAGCCGGACAACATCATCGCCTGCGCGCGGGCGGCGGGGATCTGGGGCGAGGCGAGTTGGGCGCAGGACCCGATCAAGGGTGGTGGGCAGATCCTCTCGCAGGGCTGTCATGTCGTGGACATGATGTTCCACCTGGCCGGCGCGGAGCCCAAGGAGATATGGGCCACCGGTGGGATGTACCATCACGCCCGGCCCGAGCCGCTGGACACGATCAATGCCGCGATCCGCTATGACAACGGCGCGACCGGGGCGTTCATGGGCGGGGACGGCGGCGTGGGGAGTCTGATGATGCACCACCCGCTCCCGTGCGGCTGCCCGTTCTTTGTCATCTCCCTGTCCAAGGGCCGCAGCGGCATGGCGATTGACCACGGCCATGATGCGCGGTTCGAGTCGTGCGTGCCGGCGGACCAGTGGACGCCGCCGTACAAGTCGAAGGAGTATTCGCAGGAGCTGGGCGCCGAAGTCGCCAGCGGCGTACCGGACATCCTGCCGGCGTTCGCCATGTCCATCATCAAGGGAGAAAAGCCCATCGCGACGGCGTGGGACGGCGCGCGGACGACGCGGTTCATCCTGCGCTGCTTCGAGAGCGCGAAGACCGGGAAGATCATGACGTTCTAATCCGTAGGAGCGCCAGCATCCTGCTGGCAGCCGTGGCCGTGATTCGTCCCGGAGGAGCCGCCCCATGCCCGACTCGACTGACACCCTCGCCGCGGACTCGCCCGTCGTCTTCCCGACGGACCAGCCCATCCCGGCGAAGTACCCGTGCGATCTGCCGGCTGAAAACCGGCCGCCGGAGCCGGACTACTTCCTGTTCAGCACGCCGGAGAGGTCGCTGGAACAGATCAGGACGATTCAGGCCGAGATGACCGCTGGGCCGTTCCTGGGAGCGCCGGCTTCCAGCCGGCAGGATGGCATGGCGGCAGAACGGCGTGCCGGCTGGAAGCCGGCGCTCCCAGGAACGGCGCTGCCACAGGACTGGACGCACCTGCGACGGGCGCGACGGCTCCTGACCGAGGGCGGGGACTTCCACCTGCTCGGCCTCGGCGACAGCATCGTCAATGACACGATGCGGTCGGGATGGGTGGGGCTGTTGCAGGAGGCCTACCCGCAGGCGCGCGTCCGCGGGACCGTGTACGTGCGGGGTGGGGGAGGGTGCCAGCACTACAAACTGGAGGAGCGCATCGCGAAGGTCGTTGTGCCCCTGCGGCCGGATGTTGTGTACATCGGCGGGATTAGCCAGGCGGACCTCGAGAGCATCCGCGAGGTCATCGGCCAACTGCGCGCCGGGCTGCCGGAGGTGGAGGTGCTGCTGGCGACCGGGACCTTCGGGCGGGCCGACCCGCGCGACCCGGAGGCGCTGGCGGCGGCGCCGTATTCGGGCACCGGCCCGTGGGGTGCGGGGCTGCGCGCGCTGGCCGCTGAACTGGGCTGTGCCTATCTAGACATGACCAGCCCCTGGGCCGAATACTTGTGCAGCACCGGGGTGCACCCCCACCTGTTCTTCCGCGACCGCGTTCACGCCAACGAGTTCGGCGAGCAGATCCTGGCCCGGATCATGATGGCCTTCTGGAGCCCCTGAGGACGACCATGCGCCACCTCATTCCCCTGTTGCTGGTCGCCGTGGCCCTGCCGCTACACGCCGAGGACACGATCCTGCGGCATGACAACTACCTGGCCTTCACAGGCCAGAAGGGCGCGACCGCCGAGTTCGATGTCAAGTCCATCCCGCGCGCGCCCTACCATGAGGACCTGCAGTTGCTCGTGCTCGACTCCAAGAGCCGCGAGGTTCACGACCAGGTCGTGCCGGTGGGGACTGAGACCAAGGTGAGCGTCCTGCTGACTAGCGACGGCCTGCACGTGGTGTGCGTCAGCAGCGGGCAACCCCTGGCAGTCGTGCGCCGGACCAACGGGCCCTTCGCGCTCGTGGCGTGGGAGCAGACGCCGCTGAACATCTGCGGGAGCTTCGCCCGGCACCACTTCTTCGTCCCCAAGGGCCTCAGCAAGTTCGAGATCGGCCTGAGCGCCGATGTGACGAGCGAGGGGGCGCGGCTGGGGATCATCGCGCCCGATGGGAAGACCGTCGTGGACCTGGAGGACGACTTCGACAAGCTGCAGCGGGTGAAGGTGGACGTCCCCGCAGGCATGGACAACCAGGCCTGGGCGATCACGCTCACCAAGCCCCAGACCCCCAAGCTGTTCCTGGATGATGTGCTGCTGTGGCTGGGGCGGGGGCTGCCGCCGTACCTGTGCGAGCGGCCGGAATGGCTGGCGGAGTTCCTCGGCGGCGTGAAGCCGGAGCAGATCAGCCTGCGCGTGCCGCTCAAGAACCTCGGCCTGGCCAACGGGGGGACGTTCCCGGTGAAGTTCAACCTCGAAACGGCCCCCCAGGCCAAGCTGGCGGCTCTTCGGGCCGTAGCGCAGGATGTGGACTACGCCACGGAGGGCACGTTCACACTTAACGGCTCCAAGCCGTACGCCCTGCCGCTGACCGGGGACGGAGCGTCGCTGCTGGTGACAGTGATACTGCGGCCGGAGGACCTGAAGGCGGGGGAGAACGTGCTGGAGTTCCGGCATGACAACCGGGCCTCCAGTGGGCTGGGTCTGAGCGAAATGGAGATACTTGCAGGAGACGTGATCCACGCGGGAGAAACGTGGTAGTAGTGGGCGTTGGGGAGGCTTTGGAGCCCCGGAACGCGAAGCGGTCCGGCCCTTGACTTGCCGTCGAGAATTGTGTTACGTTTAGGGTAGGAGGATAAACAAGCCCCACTTGCTGCGCGTGCGCGTGCGGCGGAGCTTCGTTTATGCCTGCTGCCGAACGTCAGAGCGAAGAAGCGAGACCAGCAATTGCAGCATACATCGCGGTCCGAAAAGGGATGGTAGAGATGGCGACTCTGCGCCGTTCCCCGGTGTTCAGCTTTCTGTCGGCCCTGGCGTTGGGCAGCATCGTGCTGACCACGCTGCTGCCCGGTCTGGCCCTCGGCGCGCCCCTGGTGGCGATCACCCGTCCCGTGCAAGGCGCCGTCGTGTCCGGTCAGATCTGGATTGACGTCGCCTTCAATGCCAGCAACAATCTCCCGGTCACTCGTCTGGAAGTCTACATTGACGACCAGTTGGCCCGCGAAGTGGACCTCGCCCAGCCGATGCTGATGGGCCGCCAGAGCTTCAACTGGGACTTCAGCTACGCCTCGGCCAGCGTCCACAGGATCGGCGCTCGCGCCATTGATTCCGGCAATAATTCTGCCGTTGCTTCCATTACGGTCCAAGTCCAGAACGCCGCCGCCACCGGCCCGGACATCATCGCCCCCGTCGTACGGATCTACTACCCCGCCCAGGGCGCGAAAGTGCATGGGATGACTGAAGTGAAGGCCGAGGCCACCGACAACGTCGGCGTGGAGCTCGTGTACTTCTACATTGACGGCCGGCTGCACAAGATGATGATGAACGCGCCGCCGTACGTGGACGCGTGGGACACCACCCGCGAGGTGGAGGGCCTGCACGTGCTCGAAGCGGTGGCCGTGGACAAGGCGGAGAACGAGGCACGCTCGGCACAGGTGACGGTGGTCGTCGAGAACCGCAGTGCGACGACGATGAAGGCGCCCGGCGCCGGCACCATGAGCGGGCAGGGCCTCGGCTCGGGCACGCTACCGACCACGCCGCCGACGCCCAGCCCTGTGATGCCGTCTCCGGCCCCGACGCCGGTTGTCACTGCGCCGGTGCAGCCGACGACGCCCGCCCCGGCTCCGGCCGTGAGCGGCCTGACCCCGGCCGTGGGAGCCAGCGAGAGCGTGCCGGCTCCGGTGCCGACCCCGACCCCGAGCGCGACACTGCCGCCGACCC
>CAZZDO010000230.1:0-8077 GCA_964653205.1 uncultured Armatimonadia bacterium
TCCGAGCAGTTCCTCGCGGCGCTGGGGCAGGTCTTCGTGCTGCGCGTCTTTGAGCCCATCGAGGAGCAACTCCAGCGGACGCTCGGACTGGAACTGGGGATCACTTTCGCCTTCAACCAACCGATTACTCTGCAGGTGGGGAAGTACCTCTTGCGGAACCTGCTCGTCACGTACGAGCGTCCGCTGGTGGAAAGCAGCGGCGACCGTTTCGACCTGCGCGTATCTTATGAGTTGCCTCACGGGCTGCGAATCACGTATCATAACGATGAGCGCAACATCAACCAGGTCGAGGTCGGCTACAGCTTCACCTACTAGGGCGCCAGGCACCGGCTGGGGCCGCCCTGTGTTGTCGGGTCGGCGCCGACGGTGTGGGCCCACGGCTCCTCCGGAACCCGTGGCGCAGGCCTGTGTCTAAGGTTCGTGCGCACCAACGGGACCGCGGTCTGCCGGCGACGGGGCCGGGCCGTGATGGATGTGAATCATCGGTGACGATGGGAGGCTCCAGGCCCGATTTCACAGAGATCATCGCGGCCAATTATCAACGGGTGTACAATGTCATTCTGCGCCTGGTGGACGACCGCGACGAGGCCGCGGACCTGACGCAAGATACGTTCGTCAACGCCTGCCGCGCCTACGAGAACTTCCGTCACGAGTCACAGGTCTACACCTGGCTCTATCGCATTGCGATCAACCTGACCAAGAACCGGCTGGAGCGTCGCGGGCGCCAGCGCTCCATCGAGGGCGCGTCGGTGGATGCGCCGCTCGAAACGGCCGAGCAGGAAGAGCTGTTCCGTCAGATCGAGGACTGGCGCGGCGATCCGGACCGCATCGTCCTGAATGAGGAACTCAAGCGGTTTCTGTCCGAGCAGGTGGGGCGGCTGCGCTCGGACTACAAGGAAGTCATCGTGCTGCGCGACTACCAGGGGCTGTCCTACGAGGAGATCGCTGCGGTCCTCGGGTGCAGCGTCCAGGCGGTCAAGTCGCGCCTGTTCCGAGCGCGTAGCGTGCTCCGCGAGCGCCTGAGCCGCTACCTGTTCGGTACTGCCCCGGCGGGGCCCACACAAGGAGAAGTCCCATGAAGCTTGCATCGCGATGCGTTCTCGGCCTGTGCGCGCTGACGCTGCTGCTGCAGTGGCCCGCGGCGGCCCAGGAGCCTCAGTTGATCGAGAGCGCCAAGGTGGTCGGCAACGACTACATCCCCAAAGAGGGCATCCTCGACGAGGTCAAGGACATTCTCCAGCCCGGGCAGCCGTTCACCCCGGAGCGCTCCCGCGCGGCCCAGCAGGCCGTCACGGCCATGGGGTATTTCGACGATGTGCAGGTGACCACCGAGCCCGGAACGCGCGGGCTGGTGGTGGTCATCCGCGTCGTCGAGAAGCAGCGCGTGCAGAAGATCCTCTTTGTCGGCAACTCGGTCCTGGATGACGCGGCCCTCACCGATGTCATCTACACGCGCGTGGGGCACGTCATTGACGACCGCATCATCCGCCGCGACGTCCGCCGCATCGAGGACGCCTACGCCCAGCACGGCTATATCGCGCACGTCTCCAAGGCCTCCGTCGGGGAGTTTGGCGTGCTCACCTTCGTCATCGAGGAGGCGCGCATCGAGGACGTCGTGGTCGAGGGCCTCAAGAAGACCAAGCCCTGGGTAGTGCGACGCGAGCTGACCATCAAGCCGGGCGAGTTGTTCCGCGAGAAGACCGTCGCGCGCGACATTCAGAAGATCTTCAACCTCGGCCTGTTCGGCAATGTGACTTCGGACATCCGCCCGGGGGTCAAGGACCCGCAGCGGGGCATCATCCTGGTCCTCAAGATTGAGGAGAAACGCACGGGTGAGGCCTCGGTCGCGGCCGGCTACAGCAACCTGGACAACTTCGTGCTCATCCTGTCGGTCGCCGAGAACAACTTCCGCGGCCGGGGCGAGCGGGTGGCTGCCAACATCGAGCTGTTCGGGCGCACCAGCTACGAGGTCAGCTTCTATGAGCCGTACCTGGACAAGGCCGGCACGACCCTGTCGGCGCGGGTCTATGACACGCAGCGGCAGCGCCGCTTCACGGCCTCGGCGACCGCGCTGAACACATCGGGCGACACCTTCGAGGAGCAGCGCACCGGCGGCACCCTGGCGTTGAGCCGCCCCCTCGACGACACCACCCGTCTCAGCGTTCGCTTCCGCACCGAGGAGGTCTCGAGTTCGTACTTCCACGGCACGCGGGTCATGCCCCCGGGCCTGGTGAGCCCCGCGCAAAGCACCTACGTGCCCGGGCGCGATATCGGCCCGGTGCCGCCCGGCGACGGCGACTCGTCGGGCTCGGAGCCGGGGCCTGGCGAGACCCTCGGTCCGGTCATCGTGGCCGCCCCGCTGCACCCCGGCGGCCGCCTGAACTCCGTGCAGCTAGGCTGGACCCGCGACACGCGGAACCTCATCGCCAATCCCAGCAGCGGTACGTACGCCTCCATGACCTTCGAGCAGGCCGGGAGCTTCCTGGGCGGCAACACGACGTTCAGCAAGCTCCTCGGCGAGGGCCGCTACTACCACAAGCTCTCCAAGAAGAGCCGCGATGTCGTCGCCGCCCGCCTGATGGCCGGCACGACCATGGGCGACCTGCCGCTGTTCGAGTCCTTCAGCGTCGGCGGCGCCAACACCCTGCGCGGCTATGAAGAGGACCGCTTCCGGGGCAAGAACATGGTGCTGTTCAGTGTCGAGTACCGGCGCCCCATCGGCGAGCGCCTCACCGCCGTCGCCTTCGCGGATGCCGGCGACGCCTTCGGCGGCGAATTCCGCACGCTAGTGCCGGGCTTCAGCATCCCCGCGGATGACGACGAGTTCAATCCTCACGTGGGGATCGGCCTCGGGCTGCGCGTCGTCACGCCGGTCGGCCCCATCCGCCTGGACTTCGGCTGGGGCGACGAGGGCGCACAGGCGCATTTCAGCTTCGGTCACACCTTCTAGCCGTTCGCCAGACCCGTAGACGCGATCCCTACGTCAGTGAGGAGAACCTCATGTCACGAACCCTACTTTGCAGCCTTGCCGCCGTCACCCTGGCGCTGGGTCTGAGCCCCGCTCTGGCCGTAGCCGCGGACCTGAAGATGGCCGTCGTGGACATCGACTCGGTGAGCTCCCAGTACACCGAACTGACCAGCCGCCAGGCCGAACTGGGGGCCTGGGTGCAGGACAAGAAGAGCTACCTGGCCGCCATGCAGGACTTCATGTTCGTGTCCGGCGAGGAGTTCCAGGAAGCCTCCCGCGTCTATCAGATCGCCAGGGCCCAGTGGACCGAGGAGCAGAAGAAGCGCGAGGCGGAGCTGCGCAGGATCTCCGGGGACAACGAGAAGAAGTTCCTGGACCTGCAGGCCAAGCCGGCCCGTACGGCCGAGGAACAGAACCAGTTCAGCACGCTCCGCGACACCTTCCAGGCCCGCGACCGCGACCTCAAGGCCATCTCCGCGGAGTTTGACAAGCAGCTCAAGCAGAAGCGGGACGAAGTCCAGACCAAGCTCGTGGCCAGCGTGCGCGCGGTGATCGAGAAGGTGGCGAAAGAAAAGGGCTACCAGCTCGTCATTGATAAGTCCGCCGTCTACTTCATCGCGGCGCCGATTGACGACATCACCGACGAAGTGCTCAAGTCGCTCAACGCTGGGGGCGCGGCGACCCCGGGAGCGGCCAATGGGAACCCGCCCAAGCCCCAGTAGCTGGGGGCCCCGCGGCCTCGCAGCCGCGCTAATCGGTCTGGCGTTGTGCAGCGGCTGTGGCCGGAACTCGGTCCCAGCCGCAGCTTTCTCGGTGCCAGCCCGTCCCGGCCATGTCTATGCGGCCCAACTCCTGTCCGAGCACCCCCTGTACGAGCAGGCGCGGCGCCTGGATCAGGAGAGCGCCGCCCTCCGCCGCCCGCTGCAGGTCCCCACGGCCCCCCCGGTGTTCCTCGAGTTGGGGGAGCTGTTCTTGCCCGGCCCTCAGCCGCCCGCCTTCCCGCTCGAGCAGTTCGAGAGCCAGCGCCACGAGTGGCAGTTGAGCCTGCTCCCGGACCGCCCGGCCGAGACGACGGCCCTCGCCCCCGACCTGGCCGCGGAACTCGCCTGGCAGCGTCAGGTGGCGGAAAAGGAAGCCCGGACCGCGCTCCTACGTCTGACGGCGCAGTCCGACAGCCGCGTGGCGGAGGCCCGGGCGGCCGCCGTTCGCGCGCGCCAGGAGGCCCTCAACAACGCGGGCCTGGACCTGAGCAACCGGGGCCGCGAGGCTGCCGCCGCGGCCCAGCGCACCCGCGACCAGCTCTGGCAGGAGATCGAGCAGGAAACCAACCGCGCCCGGATCGCCGCCGAAGCGCAACTGGCCGAGGCGCGGCGTCAGGTCAACGAGGAGATGGCGCGGCGCATCGCCGCGGCCACGGCCGACGTCACCGCTCGCATGCAAAAAAGGATGGAGATTCGGCTAAAAAGCGGAAGCGAAACCAAGAACCGCATGTCTAAGACTTTGACGCCGCCCCAGCCCCTGGGGCTGGAACCGGGCGTGCCATGGCAGCCCGCCCCGGCGGCGGAGCCGCATACCGCAAAGTCTTCCGCACAGTCCCTGGTCGCCGCCGACCGTCAGACGCGCGAGGCTCAGATTGCCCGGTTGACGGCTGCACGGTCCCATCTGCAGGCCCAGTTGTACGATGCAGTCGCTCTGGCTGTCTTGCGTAGCGCGGGCATCCACGGTTGGGACCTGCGGCTGCCCCCGGACGATCCCGCCGAGGGGCCGGACCTGACCGAACGGGTCAGGCCCGAAATCCGCCGCGTGTTTCATCCCGAGCACACGCGGTGGGAGGAGTGAGTTCCCGTTGGGCACCACCATTCCGCTGTCCAAGCTGGCGTCGCTGATTGACGGTCAGGCCGAGGGTGATGAGGTCACCATCACGGGCGTGAATACCGTGGATGGCGCCTCTGCCGGTGAGATCGTCTTCGTGGACCGCCCGGAACTGCTCCCCCTGGGTGAGCGCTCCTCCGCCGCCGCGCTGATCGTCTCCCCGCAGTCCCGCACCGCGGCCAAGCCGATCATCGTCACCGAGGACCCGCGCCTGGCCTTCAGCAAGGTGCTGGCCATCTTCGCCCCCGAGCGGCGGGTCTATGAGGGCATCCACCCCACCGCCGTCATCGGGGCCAACGCGCAACTGGGCGAGAACATCAGCATCGGCGCCCACGCCGTGCTGGGCGACAACGTGAGCGTCGGCGACGACGCCATCATCCATCCCCTGGCCTACATCGGCCCTGACGTGCGCATCGGGCGCGGCTCGGCGATCCATCCGCAGGTCTACATCGGCGAGCGGGTCCTGATCGGTGACAACTGCACCATCCACGCCGGCGCGGCCATCGGCTGCGACGGGTTCGGCTATCTGCAGCAGGCGACCGGGCACCACAAGATCCCTCAGATCGGCACGGTGGTCATCGAGGACGACGTCGAGATCGGTTCGAACTCGACTGTGGACCGGGCCACCATCGCGGCGACCATCATCGGCGCGGGCACCAAGATTGACGACAGCGTGCACATCGCGCACAACTGCGTCATCGGCAAGCACTGCCTGTTCGCCGGGCAGGTCGGCATTGCCGGCAGCACGGAAATCGGCGACTTCGTCGTCATGGGCGGGCAGGCCGGGATCAACGATCACATCAAGATCTGCAGCCAGACGGTCATCGGCGCCCAGGCCGGCGTGTTCGGCAGCATCTCCGAGCCCGGCGTGTACTCGGGGTATGGCGCCGGGCCGCACAGCCAGCAGTTGCGCATCCTGGCCGTCACCCAGAAGCTGCCTGACTTGCTCAAGACAGTGCGCGATCTGCAGCGCCGCATCGCGGAACTGGAAGCCGAGCGGCCGAGCTAAACCAACGCCTTCGGCAAGCCGTGGATCGTCCGGCCCTGACCCGACCGGCGCGCCACGGCTTTTTGCTGCTTACCGTGGCCGGCGTCCAGGGAGGACGATCCGCCCTGGACGGAGAATGCTCCACTGCCCCTCCTTGGGGGCCTGAACGTTACTGTTCCTGAGGTGTCCTGGGATGAGACCTGCCCCGGGGAGGCGCCTACCGCCTCCCCTTCGCTTCGTGGTCGTGCTCGGCGTCGTGATAGGGCTGTCGGCCCCCGCCGGCGCCTGGGCCGCGCGTTTCCTGCAGTTTGAGGCGATCTCGCGCCAGCAGGGCGTCGAGCTGGTGGCCGACGGCAAGCTGGTCCTGCGCGTGCGCCCCGGGATGCAGATCAACGGTGGCGTCGCCCGCCTGGCGGACGAACTGAACCGGCTGGCGTTCGCGGGCCTCAAGCCCGGCGACCTGTCGGTGCGCACCGTTCCGGCGGGCGCGCAGATCGTCGTCGGAGGCAAGCCGTTGGTCACCATAGACAAGGCCTCGGCGCTGCTGGGGGGCTCGACGCCGGCCGGGCTGGCCGGAGGTTGGCTGAACAACATCAAGGCCGTCCTGGTCTCCCCCTATCTCGTCCTCGAGCCTCGGACCCGCGTGCAAGTGCCCCTGGGCGAGGGCCGGACGCTGCGCTGGGGAGGCACGGCGACGGTGGACCTGACCTTCGCGACCGGCGATGCGAATGTAGCCGGGGTCCAGCTTGATGAAGCAGGGGCGTCACTGGTCGTCAGAGGAGTCGGTCTGGGCACCACCAGTCTAACCGCGACCGTGGCGGGTGACACCGCCCGCCTGACGGTGGAAGTGAAGGCCTGGGCAGCGCGGGTAGGCGGCCCGGCCGTGGCGGAGATCACCGCTCCCCCACTGCCGGCCGACGACCTGCGCCGGGCCCTGCGCAATGCCGCGCTGAGCGTCACGCGCCCCGCCCCTGGGGCGGCCGTGCTGCTCGGTGAGCCGCGCGGCGGTGGGAGCCGCTACGTCGTCCCCCTCAAGGCCGCCGGCGACGGCTGCTTCGATGTCTCCGCCACCGTCCCCGTGGACCTCAAGGCCGTCACCTTGCCCGTGCCCACGGTCCGGCAGCTGCTCGTCAGCAACATGCCCGAGCGCGTCACGGAGCCCGCCACGCTGCTGCGCGAGCGGCTCCTGGGCACGGCGCCCGTGCGCCTGCTGTGGCACCATGTCAACAGTTGCGCGCGCGCGCTGCGCTTCGCAGTGCGCGTCGCGAACCTGGGAGAGGCCCCCGCGCGCTTGCACGTGACCGAGTCCGCCAGTGGCCCGCACGACGACGAGATCTTCGTGGGGCACCAGGCCATGATGCGCTTCCTGGGGCTGACCGCGCAGGGCGAAGGCTACCTGCTCAACGTGCCGGCGGGTCGCGTGCTCGATCTATACGACGTGCGCCTGGATGTGTCGGACATCGTCAGCGGGCTGGCTCAGGTCACGCCACTCGAGGGGAAGGACCTGCTGCTCGAAGTGCTAGCCGAGGATGCCTGGCCCACCGACGCCTACTTCCCGCCGGTCCCCGACCGCCTGCGCAGCGACCCGCCCCTGACGCCGTACCGATTCGAGGCGGCCAAGGAGGTCGCCCTCGCCTACGAGGTGGGCGGCGCGTGGGGTTTCTACTCGATCGGGCGGGACTTCAGCACGAACCTGCAGGGGCAGAAGCTCTTCGGGGACTACGGGGTACTCTATACCATCACGATCACATGCAAGAACCCGACGGCCGAGGCCGCCCGCTGCTACCTCACCTTCAGGGCCGGCGGCGGCGTCGCGCGCGCGTCATACTTCCTGCACGGCAAGCTGACGGAAACGGGGCTGCTGCACCCGGGAAGCGAAGAGGTGCTCGAGCGTCTTGATCTGAAGCCCGGGGAGGAGCGCGTCGTCAAGCTGGTGACGATGCCGGAGTCCGGCTCGAACTACCCGATCACCTTGACCGTGCGCAACTAGTCCCGCTGCACGTCAATGACTTGCCGCGCCTTGTAGCCGCGCCGGTCAGTGGCCTCCACGACGATCTGGAATGGCTGATGGCGCACGATACCCCCGTGGGGCTTGCCGTCTAGACCGATGGTTGGCGCCACGTAGAAGTCGGTCTGGAGAACGGGCGGGATCACGAGTTCGGTGCTGAAGAGCTTGCCCAGCCGCAACTCCTGTTGCTTCCCATTGACCGTCACGACCGCCCCCTGCTCCGTCGTGCCGGAGACCGTGA
>CAZZDO010000231.1:0-3046 GCA_964653205.1 uncultured Armatimonadia bacterium
CGACCGCATGCGACAGACCACCCCGACCGCCTGACGGCCCGGCCCCGGAGGTGCTTGCCGTCGGCCGCGCTATCGGCTACAATAGTGGCCCTTCCGCACAGGATTGCGGCGTGCGTGGCTCGCGGGAGTAGGCTGGCGATGGAACGAGTGAAGTACGACCTGCTGACGGTAGCCCCCGCAGCGGAACCAGGACAGCCCTGCCGGACCCGGGGCTTCTTTGCCGAGCAGCAGGTGGACGTGTACGCCAAGTACCCGCGCGCCTTGCGGCTCGCGGCCGGGTTGGCGCGTCTCTCGCCCCGGCAGCAGCTTGACCTGTTGGGGCTGGCTTTCGATGTGGACCGCGACCAGTCACGGCTCAGCGTCCGCGCCACGGGCCTGCTCGCCCCTCTGATGGGCGATCAGGTCAAGCGCCTCCGCCGCCTCCTGGGCAAGCTCCACCACCCCCTGGCCGTGCGCGACGAGGGTTTCGTCTACAACCTCTACCAGCCGCCCCTGCCCTCGCGCCGCTTTGTCAACCACATCAGCCGCGTCGCCCTCCAGGGCCGCGTGCCCTTCCGCCCCACGACCTGCACGCTGCAAGTCACCACCCGCTGCCAGCTCAACTGCGCCCACTGCAGCGCCGCCCGTTACAAGACCCGGGAGCGCCAGGAGCTGACCACCGCGGAGTGGACCTCGGTCGTGCGACAGGCGGAAGAGCTGGGCTGCTACAACATCGTCTTCACCGGCGGGGAGCCCCTGCTGCGCGAAGACCTCTACGACCTGATCGCGGCCGTCAACCCGGACCGCGCCCACGCCGGCCTGTTCAGCAACGGCCTGCTCCTGACGCCCGAGAATGCCCGCCGCCTGGCCGATGCCGGTCTGTACGCGATCATGATGTCGGTGGACGACCCGCGACCGGAAGTCCACAACCGCTTGCGCTGCATCTCCGGGGGCTTCGAGAAGACCATGCAGGCCGTCCGCCATGCCCTCGACGCCGGCCTGCTGGTTGGCATCTCCACCTACGCCACTCCCGAGGATGTCCACGAGGGTCGGGCCGAGCAGATGATCGAGGTCGCCCGCGAAGCCGGCGTGCACGAGATCACGATCTTCGACACCGTCCCCACGGGCCGGCTCCTGCCGCTCGAGCAGGAGCAACTGCTCTCCCCCGGCGACAAGGACCAACTGATTGACCTCGAGCGCCAGTACAACGCCATGCCCGGCTATCCGCACATCGTCACCCAGGCCTTCGTCAACGGCCCGCACGGCGCCGGCTGCTTCGCCGGGCACGCCCAGTTCTACATGACCGCCTTCGGCGATGTCACCCCGTGTGATTTCACCCCGCTCACCTTCGGCAACATCCGGGACAACACGCTCCTGGAGTGCTGGGATCGTATGCTCGGGCATCCGGCCTACAACCACCGCTGCGATCACTGCCGCATGCAGGACGCGGAGTTCCGCCGCCAGTACATTGATCCCATCCCGGACGACGTGCTGCTCCCCTGGCCGGCGCTTGAGGAACTGCGCGACCAGCCCCACTCCCCCTCCGCCGTCAACTGTCAGACCGAGGGCGAGGCACTCCCCGCCAAGACCGCTCGGAACGCCTGAGAGGGCCGGCATGAAGCTGCTCCTGATCCATCCCCCGCAGGTCGGACATCTGGGCCTGCAGGACGTGGCGCTCGTGGAGCCCCTGGCACTCGAACGCCTCGCCGCCGCCGTCCCCGAGGCGGAAGTCGCCCTGCTGGACATGCGCCTGGACCCCGACCTCGATAGCGTCCTCACCGACTTCCAGCCCGACCTCGTCGGCCTCTCCTGTCCCTTCACGACGCAGGTCAACATCGCCCTGGCCCTGGCCGCCCGCGTTAGGGCCGCCTGCCCGCAAGCCTTCGTGGTCGTCGGCGGACACCACCCCTCCCTGCGCCCGGGTGACTTCCTCGACCCGCATGTGGACGCCATCGCCTGCGGCGAGGGCGAGCACACTTTCGCCGAACTCATCGCCTGTCGGCGCGAGGGCGGCGACGTCGCCACCGTCCCGGGCCTGCTGGTCAATCGCGACGGGGCGCAACAGCCCACGCCGCCCCGCCCGACCATCGCCGACCTCGACGCCCTGCCTCTCCCGGCGCGCGAGTTGACCGCCCGCTGGCGCAGCCAATACTACTGGATGAATCAGCGCCCCCACGCCCTTGTGGAAACCTCGCGGGGCTGCCCGTACCGCTGCAACTTCTGCAGCGTCTGGCGCTTCCACGGCACGCAGGTCCGCTGCCAGTCGCCCGAGCGCGTGCTGGAGGAAGTCGCGGCTGTCGAAGAGCCGTGGGTCTTCTTCACCGACGATAACTTCCTGCTCAGCGTCCCCCGGGCAAAGCGCGCCGCCGAGTTGATCGCCGAAGCCGGCCTGCGCAAGCAGTACACCTTCCAGGCGCGCACCGACACCCTCGTCCGCCACCCCGAGTTGCTCGAACAGTGGCGCGACATCGGCCTCGTCTGCGTCTTCCTCGGTCTCGAGAAGATCAGCGACGAGGCACTCGCGAGCGTGGACAAGCGCAACACCGCCGCGAACAACGAGGCCGCCATCCAGCTTCTCAAGGACCTGGGCATCGGCTTTACGGGCAACTTCATCGTGGACCCGCAGTGGGAGCCGCGCGATTTCGCCGAACTGCGCGCCTACGTCCAGCGCCACGGCCTGTTCAACTCCTCCTTCTCGATCCTCACGCCCCTGCCGGGCACCGTGCTGTTCGACGAGGTGGAGGCGCAGCTGGCCACCCGCGACTGGGAGCGCTTCGACCTGTGGCACAGCGTGCTGCCGACGAAGCTCCCGCCCGCGCAGTTCTACACCGAGTTCGCGAGCCTGTGGCGCGCGGCCGCCGAGTCCGCCCCGCGCGGCCGCCGCCTGCGCCGGATCATCAAGGGCCTCATGGCCATGCTCCGCGGCGAAGTGGACGTCGCGCAGATGAAGCGCCTGCGCCAGGGCCTGCGCAACCTGAGCGACCCGCAAAGCTACCTGCAGTAGCCGTCCTGGGAGCGCCAGCATCCTGCTGGCAGCCGTTGCCGTAGGAGCGCCAGCATCCTGCTG
>CAZZDO010000231.1:3146-6644 GCA_964653205.1 uncultured Armatimonadia bacterium
GGAGCGCCAGCATCCTGCTGGCAGCCGTTGCCGTAGGAGCGCCAGCATCCTGCTGGCAGCCGTTGCCGTTTATGGAGCGCGGCTCTCCAGAGCCGCAGCCGTTGCCGTCTGACGTACGACGTGCGGCTCTGGAGAGCCGCGCTCCCCAAACAACCTGGAGGCCGCCCGTGTCCTTCGCCCCCCCGCAAAGCCGCGCCGAAGAACTCTGGCCATCCTACCACCTGTCGGTCCTGCCCGAAGAGGGCCACGCCTGCCCGTACGACCCCAACGGCGCGATCTACTGGAACGGCCGCTACCACGTGATGTACATCTACCAGGACCGCAGCCTCCCCCACGGCGGCCACTGCTGGGGGCACTATTCGAGCGCGGACCTCGTCCACTGGGAGATCCACCCGCCCTGCCTCGTCCCCGAGCCTGAGGACCAAGACATCGGCATCTTCTCCGGCAATGCCTTCGTCAACAGGGACGGCGTGCCGATGCTCTGCTGGTACGGCATCAACGCCGGCGTCTGCGTCGCCACCGCGCTGGACGACGACCTAATCCACTGGCAGAAGCACCCCGGCAACCCCATCATCCCGACGCCCCAGCCAGGCGAGTCCGGCCACGGCGTCTACGGCGTTTTCGACCCCTTCCTCTTCCTCCTCGGCGATCAGTACGTCTGCCTCCTCTCCGCCAACCGCCTCCCCAACGGCAAGGACACGCAGTACGTGATGACCTCGCCCGACCTCGTGAACTGGACGCCGCGGCATCACTTCTACGAGCACGCCGACCCACAGTGGACCCTCGACGCCGAAGACTGCTCCTGCCCGGACTTCTTCCAGCTCGGGGATTGCCATGTGCTCCTGTGCATCAGCCACAACATCGGCACCCGCTGCTACGTCGGCCGGTTCGACGAGCAGGAACTGAAGTTCCACCCGGATGTCCACCAGCGCATGAACTGGCCCGGCGGGACGTTCTTCGCCCCCGAGAGCCTCCTGGCCCCGGACGGCCGCCGCCTCTTCTGGGGCTGGGTCACCGATGTCCGCGTGGCCCCCACGCGGCAGGCCACGGGCTCGGGCGTGCAGAGTCTCCCGCGCGTGCTGGCGCCCGCCCCCGACGGCGGCCTGCTCGTCACGCCCGCGATTGAACTAGAGGCCCCCCGCCGCAACCCACGCGCCCTCCCGGCCTGCGAAGTCGCCAACACCGCCCTCGACCTCCCGGAAGTCGTCGGCAACACGTTCGAACTGCAAGTCGAGATTGACCCCGGCAACGCCACCGCCGCGGGCCTGCAGGTCTGCTGCTCACCCGACGGCCGCGAGGCGACCGGCATCTGGTACGACGCGGCCCGCGGGCGCCTCCTCATTGACATGACCTTCGCGACGCTCCGCAACGATGTCTCGTACTGCACCGGCCCGGTGATGATCTACGGCGTCCCGAGCCACGCGGCCAACAAGCAGATGACCAACACGGTCGAGGCCCCCTTCGCGCTGGCGGCGGGCGAGACGCTCCAACTCCGCGTCTTCCTCGACGGGCCAATACTGGAGGTCTTCGCCAACGACCGGCAGTGCGTCACCACGCAGATCTTCCCGGCCCTTCCCGAAAGCCGCCAGGTGCATCTCGCGGCCCGCGGCGGCACGGCGCGCCTCGTCGGCGGGCAAGCCTGGGACATGGCGCCGATCGAGGTCGTCAACCACAAACACGCGTAGGTGCGCCGGTCCTCCGGCGCACCTTGCGTCCCGCCCGCCGGAGGACCGGCGGGCCTACGCGGAAGGAAACACCTCATGCCCTACCCGCAATTCGACCGCTCCCGCCTCATCCTCCGCCCGCTCGCCGAGCGCGTGCATGACATGACGCTCGAGGATGTCCTGCCGCTCGACGCCCCCGTCGCGCCGCTGGACAACCCGGACCTCGACACCATCGCCGCCACCATTCGCCAGGCTCGCGCCGATGGCCGCCCCGTCATCTGGATGATGGGCGCCCATGTCATCAAGCAGGGGCTATCGCGCTTCGTCGTAGACCTGCTGCGTCGCGGCGTCATCACCCATCTCGCGATGAACGGCGCCTGCACGATCCACGACTGGGAACTGGCGCTCATCGGTGCGACGACCGAGAGCGTCGCCAACTACATTCGCGCGGGCGAGTTCGGCCTGTGGCAGGAGACCGGGGCCGTCAACGAGGCCGCGCAGGCCGCGATGGCCGAAGGCATTGGCCTCGGCGAGGCCATCGGGCGCATGATCCGCGACGCCAACCCGCCCCATCTCGAGGTCAGCATCGTCGCCACCGCCCACGAGTTGTCCATCCCCGCGACCGTCCACCTCGGCATCGGCTATGACATCACTCACGAGCACCCCAACTGCGACGGTGCGGCGCTCGGTGCGGCCTCGTATGCCGACTTCCTGGTCTTCGCCGAAACGGTCCGCAGTCTCGAGGGGGGTGTGTTCCTGAACTTCGGCAGCGCGGTGATGGGCCCGGAGGTGTACCTGAAGGCCCTGAGCATGGCGCGCAACGTGGCGCGGCAGGAGGGGAAGGAAATCCGCCGCTTCCTGACCGCCAACTTCGACCTGCTGGACCTGGGGGAGGACTGCCACAAGCAGGCGCCGAAATCACACCCGCTCTACTACTACCGGCCCTGGAAGACGATCCTGGTGCGCACGGTCGCCGACGGCGGCCAGAGCGTCTACATCCAGGCCGACCACCGCCAGAGCATCCCGAACCTGTGGAGCAAAGTGAAGGAGTTGTGAGTGGTTAGGTGGTTGGGCGAACAGCCGGCGGTTGTGGCCGTTCAACACAACCACCCAACCACACAACCACCGCCGTTACTCCCATGATCACCTCCGACCGCTTCCTCGAAATCCTCGACGCCTTCCCCACCGTCCGCCTCGCGGTCTTCGGTGACTTCTTCCTCGACAAGTACCTCGTCATTGACCCGGCCCTCAACGAGCCTTCCCTCGAAACGGGCCTCGCCGCCTTCCAGGTCGTCAGCATCCGCCACAGCCCCGGCGCCGCCGGCACGGTGACCTCCAACCTCGCCGCCCTGCAGATCGGCGCCATCCACGCCGTCGGCGCCATCGGCGACGACGGGCAGGGCTACGAGTTGCGCCAGGGCCTCCAGCGCCGCGGCGTGGACATGGAGCATCTGCTCGTGCTCGACGAGATCTTCACCCCGACCTACACCAAGCCCATGGTCATCCAGCCCGACGGCGGCGAGCAGGAGAGCAATCGCGTGGACCTCAAGAACCGCCGCCCGCTGTCCGATACGGTCCAGGAGCGTCTCATCGCCGAGTTGCAGGCCGTGCTGCCCGAAGTGCAGGCGGTCATCATCGCCGACCAGGTGGCCGAGACGCAACTCGGGGTCATCACGCCCACGGTGCGCGACCGCCTCGCCACACTGGCGGCCGAGCACGAAGATGTGGTATTCTTTGCTGACTCGCGCGCCAGCATCGGCGAGTTCCGCAACGTGATGATCAAGCCCAACGCGCGGGAAGCTGTGGCGGCGCGATTTATCGCGCCCGATGACGA
>CAZZDO010000231.1:6744-8068 GCA_964653205.1 uncultured Armatimonadia bacterium
GTGTTCATCACCCTCGGCCCCGACGGCATGCTCGTCTGCCGGGAGGACACGGCCATTCACGTCCCGGGCATCCCGGTCGAGGGGCCCCTCGACATCTGCGGGGCCGGCGATAGCGCCACCTCGGGCATCGTCGCGGCGCTCTGTTCGGGGGCGACCTGCGAAGAAGCCGCGCTCTTCGGCAACCTCGTCGCCAGCATCACCGTCCAGCAGGTCGGGACCACCGGCACGGCCAGCCCGGCCGAAGTCCTGCAACGTTTCCTCGACACCTGCGGGGCCTGACGACCCGGCGAATCCGTTACTGAACCTTTACGCGGCGTTGACGTAGGATGTAGCATCGGTATGGGAGAATACCCTAGCCGAGGCGCATGCGTACCCGTACCGGCAGGACCGGCCAGCCCATCATTCCGGGTGGGACGCGGAGTGGACCTATGCCCGAACTCTCGCTGAAGCTGCGACACTACCACTTCGACTTCGCCGAAGGCCAGCCATGGGTGGAGGAGAACACCGGCGCGGTGGAGACCGCCCGTCCCTTCAAGCCGCAGGAGACGGCGCTGGTGATGGTGGACTGCTGGGACCGGCACTACCTCAAGAGCTTCCTGGCGCGCAGCGATCAGATCATCCGCGAGCGCATCGTCCCCCTGCGCGACGCCTGCCGGCAGGCCGGCATCAGCATCATCCACGCCCCCTCTCCGAGCCAGGCCAAGCAGTACCCCCAGTGGCTGCAGTACGCCGGCGATGACGAGCTGTTCGCACGCCACACCAGCAACGCGCCGGACTGGCCGCCCCCCAGCTTCCGCACCCGCACCGGCGAGTACGAGCAATACGCCAAGCAGCCCGGCGCCGTCGTGCAGGCCTGGCGCGTCGTCGAAGCCGACCAGCGCCGCATCGCGCCGGAACTCGAGCCCCGGGACGACGAGTTCGTCATCGCCACCGGCCGGCAACTCCACCGCCTGCTCCGGCATCGCAAGATTCTCCACCTCCTCTACGCCGGCTTCGCCGCCAACATGTGCGTGCTCGCCCGCGACTACGGCATGAGGGCCATGCACCACCGCGGCTACAACACCATCCTGCTGCGCGATTGCACGACCGGCATCGAGGCGAACGACACCGCCGCCGACCAGGGGCTGATGCGCGCGGCCATCCTTGAGGCCGAGATGCTGCTGGGCTTCAGCGCCGACTCCGGCGACCTGCGCGCGGCCATCCAGCAGATGCTCGCCGAGCGTGACCAGCCGGCCAGCCAGGGCGGCACCGGCGGCACGTCCATCGCCAACGCCGAGTTCGTCCGCCGGATCACCGGCCGCGTCGCCCGCAAATAGTTGACGAT
>CAZZDO010000232.1:0-8067 GCA_964653205.1 uncultured Armatimonadia bacterium
GGGCGCGCCTGAGCCGGCCCCCCGCCCGTCTGGGGCCGGCTGAAGCGCGGCCCCTCCTGCCATGTCACGGGCTCGCCCGGGTTCAGCGACGAGTGGATGAGGTCGCGGCCGTGCCCCAGTGCCACCGCCAGCCCGACCGTCCCCGGCTCGGACTGCTCGGCGGCCAGGCGCTTGACGCTCTGGATCAGCGCCGCGCCCTGGTGCGGTTCGGACACGGTCGCAAAGGCCGACTGCAGGTCATTGCCCTCGCTGGTGTTGCGGGCCAGGAAGTACTGCAGGCTCTCCGGCGCTCCCGGCTGCAACTCCGGTTCGGCATCAGCCAGAATGATCTCTCCTGCCGCCTGCTCGGGCATCGTCGTCGTGAGTGCCAGCTTCGTCTCCGGGTCGCGCCACGTGGCCGACCACGCGCCGGCGGGCTTCATGCGGCGGACGTTGTAGAGGTACTGGAAGCCGCTGGTCGCCGGGTCCCACACGCGCGGCTCCGCGCCCTCGATGTCGGTCGTGGCGGTGAGCCCCTCCAGCAGGACGTAGCTCTGCCCGACCTGCTTCGCCGTCAGCGTGATCTTGTCCACGGGCTGAGCGAAGTCGTAGACCTGCGCCACCCAGCGGTAGCCGACCTGCCCGGACGGCTCCCACTTGTAGGACTGTGTCTGCCCCCCGGCGGTGATGTCCACGACGTTCGCGCCGGCGTTGTAGTCGTAGGCGCGGAGGTAGAGCTTGTACGTCCCGGCCGGGAGCGCCGCCTTGAGGGACATCACTGCCCCCTCCTTGCGGCACAGCGCCTCGGGCCCCGAGTAGTACGTGGACCAGCCCTCCAGCGAGCGCTGGTCGTAGGGCCGCTTGTCGTCAACGACGCCCTCGCCACCGCGCAGCGCGTACGTCACCGCGCCCGTCGAGGCGGGGTCCGGCTTCTCGCCGAACGCCACGTCCGCCCCGGCGAGGGTGCCCTTCTTCTGCACCGGCCCGGGCTCGCCGCCGGCGATCGTGAACTCCGGGAACGCCGGACCGTGGAAGCTGTAGTCATGCTCCCAGCCGCCCTTCACGCGGAACAGGTCCAGCACATACGAGCTTTCCGGTGAGAGATCAACGAGTGCCACCGTGCGCCGGTAGAGGCTGGCGGCGCTCGGGTAGGCGACCCTGTCCGCCGAGGCGTCAGCCAGTTGCAGCCCCGGCGCCGAGGCGAGCGTATTCAGCTCGCCCGCATACATCGTCTGCTGGCGGCTCTGGTTCACGACCACGTCATAGTGACTGACCGTGTTGGTCGTCCAGTACGTGCACTTGGTGTTCCAGTGCGCCGGGTAGCCCATGTCGCTGAGCACCGGCGCCTTGAAGCGGCTGTCTTGCAGCTCGATGGTCAGCCGGTCGGCGTGCCCGTGTCCGCCACCGGCGTGCCCGTAGTACATCGAGAGCCCCCGCCGGTGGTCGCCCTGGCCGCTCTCGAGGATCGCCAGCCCGTAGCCGCCGATGTTCCGCGTCTTGAAGCTGAGATCGGTGCCCTCCTGCGCCACGACGGCGTCCACCTTCGCCGGGTCGAACTCACTGTCCCAGAGGGTCTCGCTCTGGGCGCCCATGATCTTGAGCACCTTGGCGAAGCGTGGATCCCCATAGTGCATAAACGCGGGGCCCTGGATGGTCCCCGACCAGGCGATCTTGCCCGCGCCCCCGATGGACCCGGCATCGCCGATGGCGGGGGAGCGTATGCCGGCCACAGTCATGTCAATCCCGATGTCCGCCATCTTCTTGAGCTTGGGGTTGCTCCAGATGTCTACGCCAAGCTGCGGCATGAGCTTGGCGACCTGGTAGAAGTTGGAGATCCAGCCGCTCGAATAGCCGGGAGAGCTTTCCCCACCCAGCCCGTCGCGGTAGAACCCATTCCACAGCAGGTACTCCGAGTCCCCCGGCCCCGTCATGATCCAGTCGGCCATCTGCTTGCTGGTCGGCCCCTTCGCCTCGTCCTGGTTGTCGAACACGATGGCGAGCGTGGCCAGGGCCTGCTGGTGCATGCCCATGTTGCCGCGGATGAACCCGCGCATGATGTCCCCGGCCATCACGCGCAGCATCTTCTGCTCCATGAAGTCGCGCGGCTCCTCGATCTGCTTGGACTTCAGGAAGCCGGCGATCGCGGGGTCGGCGAGCGCCGGATAGATGGCGTCATAGGCCTTCGACAGGCTGCTGACGTTGCCGGTGGACCAGATGTAGTCGAGAATGCGCCCGTTGATCCTCGCGGGCCACAGCCCGTTGTGGTAGGCCTGGGTCGGGTAGTCGTACTTCTCCCAGTCCTGCGCGATGTGCCCGAGCAGCACGGCGCACTTGTGGGCGTAGATGGGCTTGCCGCTGAGCAGATACGCCTGCGCGAGCGCGGGGATGGCGGGCAGCACTTCCTTCTGCCAGCGGTGCCAGAAGACGTAGTAGCCGACGAACCAGTAGCGGTGTTTGCCGTCGGTCCATCCGGCGCCGTTGTCCACATACCCGGGGCCCTTCTCCGGCTCCTCGGTGATGCTCTTGGGGTTCCACGGCTGGAAGTCGTTGCCGGGGTATTCCTCGCCGCCCACGGGGCACTTGACCTTGAACGGCTTGTCGCTGCTGGTGGTCCACGGGTAGTGGCCGCCCTTGCGGAAGACCTCCCCGCCGTGCACGGGGCAGCCGACGCCGAACGAGACGTTCAGGGCGCGCAACTGTTCGGGCGGGGGCACGAAGTTCCACAGGTCCTCATCGGACATCTCGACCCAGCGTTGTACGCCGGCCTCGGCCGAGGCGACGCTGCTCTTGGCCCAGGATTCCGTCTGCACCTTCGCCAACGCCGCCTTGACCTCGGCGTCGGTGTAGAAGGTGCGGGCTTGCTTGGCGTAGGCGGAGGTGATAAGAGTCAGGATCAGGACGGCAAAGACAGATACGCGCATGGTGTGACCTCTTGCGTCAGTTCTCGCTGCGCCGCCCTACCCCGTCAGGCTTCGCCGGACACCCCTCCCCTGAGACGCCACGCGTCTCCTGGGGGAGGGGACACTTGGGACGAGCGTTGATGGATTCCCGGATATGCATCTTCGCAGCTACAGACCGATCTGACCAGTCTCCCCTCCCCAGCGGGGAGGGGTGTCAGCGCGCAGCGCTGACGGGGTAGGGCGGGAGCAGCTTCCCCTCCAACCCCTCCGCCTTCACCGCCTTCACGTACCGCAGCACATACCCCGTCCGCCATGTCTGCCCCGCCGGGAGCTTCGTGTACGGGTGCATCCATTCGATGCTCAGGTCATCGAGCTTGTTGGTGTCGCGCCAGCTATAGAACTGCGCCACGGGTGGCGCGTCCACCTGGCACAGCACCACCTCGCCGGTGACGGGGTTGCGCTGGGCGATCCAGTCGCCGGTCGTGACGCCGTTGCGCTGCGTCTTCTCCCAGCTCTCGTTGCCGGCGATGTACGGCTCGTCGGGCTTGGCCCAGACGATCTCCCTCAGCGGCGCTTCCTTCGTCCCCTGCGCTGTCTTGAGGAACACCTGGGGGTGCTCTCGCGGCTCGGACTTCTCGAGTTCCGGCAGCCCGAGCTGGAACTCGTGGTGGGGCCAGAAGGCGAACCCGACTTCCGGTGCGGGGCCGGGGTTCTCGATCTCAATGCTGACCTCGAGGTCCGTCCGGTCGGCCGGGACGGCGATGGTCTTCGTGACCACGAGGCCCTGCAGCGACGGCGTCTGGCGCTTCTGGCGCAGGCGCAGGTAGGCCTTGCCGCCGTGGATCTTGGCGTCCACCAGCTCATAGGCGCTGATCTCGTCGCCGGCCCAGTGGGCGTCGGCGGGGCTCCAGAACAGGTCCGCCGCCGCGCCGCCGTACGGCGGGTTCCAGGCCACGACCGTCCGGTCCCCGTCCTTGATCTTCCAGTCGCTGATCCGCCCGCCCTCCTGCGTCCGCACCCACACCTGCTGCTGCGGCGTCTCGATCAGAATGGCCTTGGCGTTGTCATTGCCCACGATGTCGTAGCGGATGGTCATGCGGTCCCGGTCGGCCAGCACCGCGCCGGTGGTGTCGGGCTCGCGGTAGGCCTTGTAGGCGGCGGCGAAGTCCGCCGCGGCAATCGTCTGCATCCCGTCGGCGGGCAGATCGTCGCTTTCCGGAGCGATCAGGTACAGGCTGACGCCGTACCGCGCCGGAGTACGAAGCACCACCCCCGCTTTCAACTCCGCCGGCCTGAAGCTCGAGCGTGCGCCGCTACTGATGATGCGGTTCTCCGAGACGTCGATCAGGCGGTAGTCGCACCCGATGGTGGGGACATTGACGCTGAGCCTGTAGTACGTGTCCAGCCCCTGGTCCAGGTTGATGACGCCCACCAGCCGCTTGTTGCCCTGCGCGTAGGCCCGCCACAGCCCGACCTTGGCGAAGTCCGGCACGTTGAAGCTCTGCTTCTGGTCGCCCTTGATGAGCGTGAAGCGTTTCTTGGGCATGGGGGTGAGGCTGATCCCGGCCGGGTCGGGCCGGCCGTCCAGGACGAGGTCCTCAATCTGCGCGATCTCCCGCCCGCAGCGCGCCAGCCAGGAGAGTTGCAGCGGGCTGAACTCCCCCAGCCAGTAGCACAGGCCCTGGGCCCCGCCCAGCACGCCTGCGAGGTTCATCGCCCGCAGGACTTCCCCCGGGTCGCCGCCCGGGTAGTAGAACTCCCGCCCCTGCCCCAGCAGGCACAGGTGCAGTGGGGTCTTGATCGCCGCGGTGATCGCCTTGCTCCACGCCAGGTTCTCCCGCGTCTGGGTCACGCCGTGGCTGTACCACATGGGCATGACGACGTCCATGGCCTGCGGCATGTCCTTGAGGGGGAAGGGGAAGATCAGGTATTGCATCCGCCCCTGCGCGTCCTTGTCCAGCGGGATCATCTCGCTCATGTAGTCCGGGTCGGTCGTCTGGTACGGGCTGCCCGGCAGGAACTGGTACAGGACCTTCGGGTTGCCCGCCTTGATGGCCTTGTGGTACAGCTCCACCAGCTTGAGCGTCTGCCAGGCGCGGAAGTCGCGCCACTGCTTGCGATGCTTGCCCCAGATGAGTTGCGGGGTCAGCGCCGCAGGATCAAGCTTGTTGCGCGCGGCGAACGCCCGGATGGCCGCCGGCGAGAAGCCCGTGTCAAAGCCCCCGGTGTTCCACTCGATGTCCTCGGACATCACGTCCAGCTTGGTGGCGTGGCGCGTGGCGTACGCCAGGTCGTTCTTCCACGGCTCCCCGTTGGTGTCAATGACCCACTGCGGGTCCTGGTCCTTCAGGTCGTTGCCGGCGCTGTCGCGGTTCTGGTAGTCCGGAGTGGGGGAGGGCTTGGCCATGTCGGGCCAACCGGCATGGCCACTCTGGTCGGCGGCGATCTTCAGGCCCATCTCCCGCGCCCCCGCCTGGATGAGGTTGTCAATCGGCGACTCCCACCAGCAGATGGTATTGAACCCGCTGCGCTGCAGGACCGTTAGCACCGGCTTGAGCCTATCGGGCCGGCAGTTCAGCCACGAACTCTGCCACAGCCGCACGAGAATGCGCTTCGGGGCGGTGAGGGCAGGCAGCTCGGGCAGGAGCTTGATCGGCAGCGTCTGCTCGGCCTCCGGGCCGTCGGGGGTCTCGTAGTGCCACGCGAACACACCGGGAGCCTTGCGGTCGGCGTCGGTGGGGCGAGGCAGCCAGTGGGTGAACACGCTGGCCCAACGACTGTAGTTCCGCCCGGCCAGCGACGGGAACGTATAGCGCCGGTACGGCTTGCCGTCGCGCGTGATGTCCTCGGCCTTCGGGTCGTCCATCGCCCGGGAATACGGGTTCGTCTGCGAGAATAGCTCGATGTACGCCGGCAGTTCCACGACCGCACAGTAGCCCGGCGGCAGCTTCGCGGCGGCTTTCTCCCCCACGGGATAGCCGAGGTTCTCGGCATTGGGCATGTTCTCGATCATCCAGGCGGTGCCCTCATCGGACATCGGCCAGACCTTCGAGGCCGGCGGGGCGGCCCAGACGGTGGTGGCTGCAAGGATGAATAGGGCAAAGTAGCGCATGTTGGTCTCCAGTTGATGGACGGCGCCTACCCCGTCAGCGCTGCGCGCTGACACCCCTCCCCACGGGGGAGGGGAAACCTATGAGAGCAGTTTGTGGTGACGAAGGAGCAGTGCGGGAAGCCTGACTGCTGCCCCCGGAAGATGTCTCATGCTTGCCCGAGAACAGAGGCGTCATCGTGAAGCCACATCCTGCACGCACGCGCTTACTGGCAAGCGGCAGCCCATGCGAAGAATCCACAAACCATCCTGACAGGTTCCCCTCCCCTGTGGGGAGGGGTGTCAGCGCGCAGCGCTGACGGGGTAGGTGCCGTTACTTCAGCCCCTCCAGACGCAGGTTGTCCAGACTGCCCACAAAGCTGTCCAGCGGGTAGAACACGCCCTTGCGCCCACCCGCATCCCACCAGGGCTGGTCGCCCAGCCAGAACGCCTCGCCGACCTCGACCGCGTACGGCACGCAGAAGTCCGTCGAGTAGTCGTGGATGACATCATCCACCGTCAGGACCGACCCCTCGGGGGCGTACCACCAGTCCAGGTGGTGCCACTGGCCGAGGGCGAGCGGGTCGCCGGCCAACTGGATGTTCTCGCGTCTGGTCAGGATGGACACGAACGGGCGGAGTTCGCCGGTGATGCGGAGCATGAACTTGGTGTTGCCCGGCGTCCCGGCGCTGACGAGCGTCATGAAGTTGTGATCCGTGGGGCGCTTCGGCGGGAGCAGGAAGTCTAGCGCCAGATGCCCCCGGCGGGGCAGCACGACACCGTAGTAGACGTGGATGGCATTGTCGCGCGTCTCGGGGTAGACCGCGGCGTCGCCCTGACCTTCGCGGCCGGGATCGAGAGTGATGGGCCCGGTGACGCGCCGCTCCCGGGGGGCGTTGAAATCGTCGGCCAGGGCCGTGCCCGCAACGGCCATGGCCCGAAAGCGCGCGAGTAGCGCCTGCGCCTCGGCATCGGTGTTCATGCCCTGGCAGAGCACAGGCCCGGCGGCCCCCAGCATGAGTACGGCCAGCAGCGCGTGACGCATGTCAGTCCTCCGGACGGTCTCTTCGCGCCGTGCAGGAATAGGTCCTCCCCGCGGCGAACAGTGACCTCCTCATGAGTGCCTGCCACCCCGAGCCCGCCGCCGCGGCGTCGCCGCACGCCCGCCCCCAGGCCAGCTACACGCCCCGCGCGGTCGCGGTGGGCCTACTGGGCGTTGTGGCGCTCGCGGTGGGGACGCAGTTCGCCGAGTTGTGGGTCCACGGGACGCAGGTTTCACAGTCCACCCCGCCGATCAACAGCTTCTTCGTCTGGCTGGTCATCGTCGTCCTGGTCAACACCATCCTCCGGCTCATCTCGCGGACGATGGCGCTCTCGCGCGGCGAACTGCTGCTCATCTACAGCATGCTCGTCGTCTGCGGTGGGGTGGTGGGCATCGGCTTCACGCACTTCATCCCGGCCATGGTCACCGCGCCGTTCTACTACGGCACCCCCGACCAGCCCTGGACGGAGTTGCTCCAGCCCTACGTGCCGCAGTCCGAGTGGTTCGCCCCGCGCGATGAGTTCGTCGTCAAATACGCCTTCGAGGGCATGCCGCCGATGTGGGCCGTGCCCTGGCAACCGTGGCTCAAGCCTCTGGCCGTGTGGAGCCTCCTGGGCCTGCTGATGGCGTGGTGCACCGTCTGCATCTCGGTCCTGCTGCGCCGCCAGTGGGTCGAAAACGAGCGCCTGATCTTCCCGCTCAACTACGTGCCGCTGGCCATGACCGACCCCACCGGTGGCTACCGGCCGACGGCGTTCCACCCCTTCTTCCGCAATCGCCTGATGTGGGCGGGCTTCCTGATCCCCACGGTCCTGCACGCCTTCAACAGCCTGCACCAGTACTGGCCGTCCATCCCGGAGATGCGCATCCGCGATGTGCGTCTGGACGCCAACCTGATGGCCAAGCCGTGGAGCGCCGCGCGTCCCCTGTCGCTGTGGTTCTACCCGATGGCGGTGGGGCTGGCCTATCTGCTCTCCCGCGACATCTCGTTCGGGCTGTGGTTCTTCTACTTCATCGGCAAGGCAGAGTCGGTGCTGGGGACGGCGCTGGGTCTGGGA
>CAZZDO010000233.1:0-8051 GCA_964653205.1 uncultured Armatimonadia bacterium
AGTCCATTCTCATCCGGCGCGTGGTCAGAACGTGGGTTGCCCAGTTCGCCCCCGGTCAGGGCTGCCCCTCCTCCACAGGCAAACGGGCGCGGCTGCATGCCGCGCCCGGGGAGTGCACGAGTGGAACAGGAACGCTACTTGCTCCCAGGCTTGCGCGCCGCCTTGGCGGCCTTGCGCGCGGCCTCGGCATCCGGCGACGTGGACTTGACCGTGACGCCCTCGATCTTGTCGCCCTGACGGATCTTGTCCACCACGTCCATCCCTTCGAGCACCTTGCCGAAGGTGGTGAAGTCCTTGTCCAGATGGGCGACCGCGCTCTTGGGGCCGGTCACGACGAAGAACTGGCTGCCGGCGCTGTCGGGGGCGGGTGTCTTGGCCATGGACAGGATGCCGCGCTCCAGGCCCGGCCCCTTGCCGACTTCGTCCGGGATGGTGAAGCCCGGCCCGCCGCTGCCGTTGCCATTCGGGTCGCCGCCCTGGATGACGAAGCCCGGCACGATGCGATGGAAGGTCAGGCCGTCGTAGAAGCCGTCCTCGGCGAGCAGCAGGAAGCTGCCGGTGGTGATGGGCACTTGCTTGTCGAACAGCTCAACCGTGATTGGGCCCTTGACTGTCTTGATGACGAGAACCGTCTTCTCTTCTGACACAGGTTTGTTCTCCTTGGTAGGTGGCGCGGGCACAGGAGCCGGCGCGGGTGGTGGTGCGGCGGGCGCCAGTGGCGGCGGCGCGGCGGCCTTGGGACAGCCCGTCAGCAGCAGGCCGGCTACGGCCACAATGAGCAGATAAGGCCACAGGGGAAAGGGCGAAAGCGGCGGGTGATTCATGGTGATGCGCACAGGCCTCCGGTCTCGAGAATTCCTACGACTGCAGACGGGACAGCTCTCGCTGCACGACGGCGGTAGCCGTATCCGCGCGTGCCTCGGCGGCGGTTTGCTCGTCGGCTTCCACCAGGATGCGCATGATGGGCTCGGTGTTGCTGGGCCGCACGTGCATCCATGATCCGTCCGGCCATGTGACCCGCACGCCCTCGGTCGTGTCGAGATGCTCGTCGGCGTACGCGGCGCGCAGCGCCAGCAGCACCGGCTGGGCCAGCGAGGCCGTGCAGGCGATCTTGCGCTTGACGATGGCGCCGGGACGGAAGGAGGCTTGCCAGTCGCTGATCGTGCCGCCCCGCCGCGCCAGACCCGCCAGCACCAGCGCCATGCCGGCGAAGCTGTCCTTGCCATAGCCGGCGCGCGGCCAGATGACCCCGCCGATGCCCTCGCCGCCGAGCACCGCCCCCTCGCGCAGCATCGCCTCGACGATGTTGATCTCGCCCACCGCCGTCCGGCTGACGCGGCGGCCGTGACGCGCCGCGGCCTCGTCCACCATGCGGCTCGTGGACAGATTGGTCACGATCGGCCCGGGCTGGTCGTCGGGGAACGCGTCGCAGGCGAAGGCGATCGTGTACTCCTCGCTGATGGCCTCGCCGCGCTCGTTGACGAGACACAGCCGGTCGGCGTCCGCGTCCTGGGCGAAGCCCACGTCGGCGCCATGCTCGCGCACCGCCGCGGCCAGTTGGCCCAGATTCTCGGGGATCGGCTCGGGGCTGTGGGGGAACAGCCCGTCCGGCGTATCGTTGATCGTGATGACTTCGCAGCCCAGCGCGTACAGGAACGTCTCGGACGCCAGCGCGCCGGCGCCGTTGCAGCAGTCCACAACGACCGTCGGGCACCGTTCCGTCACGAGGTCGAAGTCCCCGCCCAGATCGCGCAGCACGTCCTCGAGGTGCACCTCGATGGCCTGCCGGTCCTCGGTCACCTTCCCCAAGGCGTCGGACGTCGCCAGCTTGAAGTTGCCCTGGTAGTAGACCGACAGCAGCTCCTGCCCCTGGTACGGCCGCAGCAGGATGCCGTCGCGGTGGATGAACTTCAGCGCATTCCATTCCTGCGGGTTGTGGCTGGCGGTGATGGCGATGCCGCCGTCGGCGGCGTGGCGCCGCACGGCGTGCTGGATGGTCGGCACCGGGGCGATGCCGACATCAATGACGTGACAGCCGGTGGCCATCAGCCCGCCGACGAGGGCGTTGCGCACCATCTCGCCTGACGGTCGCGTGTCGCGCCCGATCACGACCACGCCGCCGTCGAGGTACGTGCCGAAGGCCTGGGCGAAGCCGATCAGGAGCTGCGGGGTCAGGGAATCGCCAACGACTCCGCGCACGCCGGCGACGCCGGTTTTGAGAGTTCTGATGGTTGGCATACTATGCTCTGTTCCGGTGACTGCGCGTCTACTGCTTCTCGGGCAGGGAGGCGCCCTGGTCGGTGAAGTAGGCCATGGCCTGGTCCATCTTCTCGTCGGCGACCGGATAACCTGCCCAGCGCCACAGCCAGGCCAGGTTCTCTCCGGCCAGGTAGGAATAGATTGCAGCCATCATCTCATGGAAGGTCTGCAACGCCCGGTCAGACGCCACGATCCGCTCGATGTTCCCCTCGGACCCGTGCATGGCTCGGACGAAGTCGCGGTTGATGGCCTGGCCAAAGCAATCGTTCAGGTAATGATACAGGAAGACGTAGCGGTCGTGGTCATCCAGGTCCCGCCTGCGACCAGTCAGCAGGTCGAAGAAGGGGCCACTTGATGCTTGGGTGGTCCAGCGATAGCCCCTCTCGCCGAACACGGCTCGTATGCAGTATGCCCCGGTCATGGACGCCATGGACTCATTCTCGATGGAGGCGTGGCCGTTCAGGAAGGTCCCGCCCCTGGCCTCATCCAAGACCTTGACCGGATGGTGCGGCGGCGAATTCTCATAGAAGTGCCCGAATTCGTGGTAGACCATGTCCGGACCGATGATGCCGCACGGATCGTAGGGAGTGTATACGCCCAGCCCTATGCCGTCGCCACCGGCAACCCCACTCCCTAACGGCTGTATGTCCGTGATCTCCCATTGCGGTCCGTTGAAGGGATGCACGGCACCGGCATAGTGGTCAAACAGCCAGGTCAGGGCCGTCTCCAGGTCCGTCGCTCGTACCTGGGCGGGTATCTGCACGTTCGCTT
Organism: uncultured Armatimonadia bacterium; assembly: GCA_964653205.1. GTDB lineage: Bacteria > Armatimonadota > Zipacnadia > Zipacnadales > UBA11051 > JAJFUB01. The sequence continues at coordinate 3,031 of CAZZDO010000233.1, forward strand.
CGCGATACACGATGCGAATGTGCGGCGTTTCGTAAGTGGGAGGACGGCCACGCGGAGACCAGGCGTCCTCCGGCATCAGCCCTGTGGCAGCTATGCTACCCAACAAGTCGCTCTCGGTCCGAAAGGTATACGTCACGGGCCCCCGGCTCTGCTTCGGCCCCCAGGATCGTTCCACGTCGAAGATGCGCTGGCCCTGCGGCCGGATCTGACTGTTGAAAACAGGCATGCCATTCTGACTCAAAGCCAGCGACGTGGGCTCGAGGTAGTTCAGCAGGTAGTTGCCAAACTCGTCGGTAATGTCAAACCACGCGCTCAGCCTGCCGTTGCTCCATTCGCGCACCAGTGGCGAGGCGGTGAAATGGCTCCCGAGGTGAACGATCTGGTTGCTGTCCTGGGTCAACTGGAGCCGGAACTCCGTGTAGTTCCCGCAGTACTTGCCGTCGCAGGTCATGGCCACCCACACACAATACTCGCCGGGCGTGACCCCGAAAACATACTGTCCCCCCTCCGGTGGAACCCGTATGCCGGTGTGGACAGCATTGCCCTCGCAGAAGGCCTCGTCAATGGGCTGCATCGCGACATCCACGTCGGCCATTCGCCGGTAACCGGTGAAGCCCAAGGTTACATGCCCGAGGGCCTCCTCTCTGCCGGCAACCGGACCAGATTGCCCGGTCACGCATTTGTCGAACAGCATGTGACCAGGGCAGTCCTCTGTGGGAGACTGCTTCAGACAGAGATATCCCTCGATGCCCGTGGTGACCGACAGCCGCAGTCTTCCTCTGTCCTCGGGCGGGCCTTCGCTCAGTCGCCCCACATTGAACCCGGTGAGAGGCGCGGGCCGGCAGGTTGGCATGAAGGAGAGGGAGCCTCCGGGCAAGCCCTCGGTCTCTGTCCTGGCGCGAGGGCCTCTGCCGCTACGGCCAACGACCCGTCCGTAGCTCAACTCCACCACCCGCTCCGCCCCAACCTCCACCTCGCAGTCCTGTCTGACCTTCACTATGCCGCGCCCGGCCAGGACCGCCTTGCCCGGTCCGCGGTCTGCCCCCACAAAGAAGGTCCAGTCGCCCACCGGCCCCCGCAGACGTATCTGCCCGCTCTCTCCGATGCGGTCCCGAATCACGTAATCCCACGGCTCGCAGTAGGCCTGGAGATCGGCATTGCCGACCGGCTGGCCCTCGTCATCGAAGGCTGACACGGTGATCGAGACCAGGCGCGTCTGCTGCTCGTGAGGAAGCTGGTAGACCCAATGGTCGGAAGGGGGATCCAGGCCAATCTCCGCACCCCACACCGCCGCCGCAAAGCAGGCCAGAAGGCTTGCGACACATGTAACTCGGGTCAGGAGTGGCTGCAGCATGTCTGCCCCTGGTGCTACTCCCGGCGTGTGACCGCCTAGACCAGCCTCCGCACCGCCGTCACGAATTCCGCCGCCAGGCCCTCGGCCTCGGCCGTCTCGGGCGCCTCGGCAATGACGCGGATCAGCGGCTCCGTGGCCGACACCCGCACATACACCCAGCGGCAGTCGTCCTGGTACTTGATGCCATCGCTCAGGTTCGTCTTGGCGGGGTCGGCCCAGTCGGGCTCGCCCTGCGCGCGCAACTCCTCAAGGGCGCTGTAGGCCCGCTGGGTCGGGCAGGCAATGGTCGCCTTGGCCATGTGGTATTGCGGGATGTCGGCGATGATCCGCGACAGGCTGCCCCGCTGGGCCACATGTTCGAGCACATGGGCCATGGTCGCGAGGCTGTCGTTGGCGTAGTTGAGCTTGGGGAAGAGACAGCCCCCGCTGCCCTCGCCGGCCACGCACGCGCGGTTGTTGAGCGCGCCCTCGCTGATGTACGCCTGGCCGATGCCGGTGCGGACAACCTCCCGGTCGCCGTGGGCGCGGGCCAGGTCGTCCACCGCCTGCGTCGTGCACAGGTTCGTCACGACCGGGCCAACATCACCCCGCGCCAGGATCATGTCGGCGGCCACGCAGATCGTCATCTCCTCGCCCGGCGCCTGGCCGTCCTCGCACACGAGGCCCAGGCGGTCGCCGTCGGCGTCGAAGCTGAACCCCGCGTCGGCCCCGGCTGCCCGCACGAGAGCCCGGAGTTGGCTCAAGTTCTCCGCCGCCGGCTCGGGCTTGTGGGGGAAGGGGAGTTCGGTGTCCACGTTCATCTCAACGAACCGGCATCCGAGCTGCCCGAGCAGCAGCGGCGCCCAGCGCGAACACGCGCCATTGACGCAGTCCACAGCGACCAGCAGGTCGCGGTCGCGGATGGCCGCCACATCCACCTGTTCGGTGATGGCCTGCAGGTGGCGCTCGGCCGCCTGAGGGTCTTCCCGCATCGGCTTCAGCTCGTCCCAGGTGGCCTTGCGGTACTCGCGCTGGTGGTAGATGTCCAGGAGTTCCTCGGCTTGCGAGCGGTTCAGGAAGATGCCATCGGCGCGCACGGTTTTCAGCGCGTTCCAGGCGAGGGCGTTGTGCCCGGCGGTGATCGCCATGCCCCCGGCCGCGCCGGACTGCCGCACCGCCAACTGCAGGGCTGCGGTCGGGCAGATGCCCAGGTCCACGACCTCGCAGCCCGCGGCCTGCAGCCCCGACAGCACACAGCGCCGGACCATCTCACCCGAGGGGCGCGTGTCGCGGCTGATCAGCACCTGCCCGCCGTCCACGTAGGTGCCGAAGGCATGGGAGTAGTTGACGATCAGATCGGGGGTCAAGCTCTCCCCGATGATCCCGCGCGCGCCGCCGATTGTGATCCGTAGTGAACTCATGGTGTTGGGGGGAGGGGTCTGTCCCCGGAAGACTGCGCCAGCAGTCTGCAGGGGGCTGACCCCGTCAGAGTGTTCCTTGTGGGGTCAGCCCCCTGCGCTCGGCTGCGCCGAGGCTCCGGGGACAGACCCCTCGTCTACCTCCACGCCGTTACTGACCGACACGATGAAGCCCCGACCGCCCGCGCGATCAATGGCCTCTTTCACTTCCTGTTGCCTGCCGGGCGCGTAGGCATACATGCAGCCGCCGCAGCCCGAGCCGTTGAGCTTGCCGCCCAGGGCCCCGGCCTCCATGGCGGCGTCAATCAGCTCATCGAGCCGGGGATGCGATACGCCGATGCCGTCGCGGAGCTGCACCTGGTGCTCGTGCAGCATCGCGCCCAGCTTCGCCGGGTCGGCTACGGTCGGCTCGGACAACATGCGCCGGGCTTCCTGGCACAGGTCGCGGTTGATGAAGTTCGCCCGCACGCGCTTGCGGACATTGGCCGGCATCAGCGAGAAGTACTGCTCGGCCTCGACCAGCGGCGTCTGCCGCAGGTCGAAGCCGGCGATGTGGCGCTTGAGAATCTCCAGTCCCGCGCGGGTATCATCCCGCGACCCTCGCAGCGTGCCCGTGGTGTTCTTGGGCACGCCGGTGTCGCCGAGCACGAAGCCGTCCAGTTGCGCGGGCAGGTGGGTCACCGTGATCGGCTCGCAACAGTCAATGTACAGCAACCCGCCGACGGCCGAGGCGTAGTGGTCCATCATGCCGCCGGGCTCGTCAAACTCTACGACTTCGGCCTTGTGGGCGAAGCGGGCAATGTCCACGCGGTCGTGCGGCAGGTCGCCGTTCTGGGTGGACAGCAGGAAGGCCGTCCACGCCACGACGAGCGCGGACGAGCTGGAGGTGCCGGCGTTGATGGGAATCGTCCCGTGGACGGTGCAGTCGTAGCCCTGCTTGATGTGCAGGCCCTCGCGCCGCAGGACGTTCGTGGCCGAGCGGACGTAGTCGCGGTTGTGGCGGTACTCGGCCAGACGGTCGGCGTGGATGAGATCGCGCGGGCTGCCGGCCAGGTCGGGGAAGTGGACCGCCAGGTGCCGGTCGTCGCGTGGCCGGCACGTCAGCGTGATAGTGAGGTCAATGGGGCACGCGATGACCGACAACCCCAGGAAGTCCTGATGCTCGCCGAACAGGCAGATTCTGCCTGGCGCCGAAACGATGGTGTCCGAGCCCACAACGACACTCCTGCCACACAGGCGAAAAGCCACAGCACGGCCTGTCGGGATAGTTCAGTCTATGCTACGGGCAGGGCCAAGTCAAGGTGGGGGACAGGGCGGGCCTTGACAGGCGGCGGGGCCGCATCTATGCTATTCAACAACATACTAAAATAGGCGCGTGAGAACCGTGTCCGAAGCCTGTGCACTGTACCGCGACGCTCTCTACGAGCAACTGGCCCGCCTGACCAAGGCCATGGCCCATCCCCGGCGGCTGATGCTGCTGGACGTGCTGCTGCAGGCCCCCCGCACCGTCGAGGCCCTGGCCGAGCAGGTGGGGACGTCCGTGGCCAGCACGTCCCAGCACCTGCAGGTGCTACGCGGGGCCCGGCTGGTGGAGGCCGAGAAGAAAGGCCTCTACGTCACCTATCGCCTCGCTGACGACATGGTCCACGGCTTGATGCGGGACTTGCGGGAGCTTGCCCGCCACCGTCTCGCGGAGATTGACCAGCTCCAGCGACAGGTCCACGACCAGGGCCCCGGCGCGGCCCGTCTGTCCGCTGACGAGCTACGCGAATGCCTCAGCCGCGGCGAGGCCTTGCTGCTGGATGTTCGCCCTGCCGAGGAGTACCGGGCGGGCCATCTGCCCGGCGCTGTGCTCATGCCCCTGGAGGAGCTGGAGGAGCGGCTCAGCGAGTTGCCCCGGGACCGACCCATCGTGGCCTACTGTCGCGGCGACTATTGCCTCATGGCCCGGCGGGCAGTGGCCTTGCTGCTGGATCACGGCTACCAGGCCCACTATGTGGATGAAGGCATCCGGGAGTTGCAGGAGGAGGGGCTTCCAGTGGAAGCCTCGCCTTCCTGAGGCGACAGGTCGGGGTACCACTGTAGGGCGGGGGCTCGTACCCCGCCCCTCCGTTCGGTTAGTGCCATTCGGGGCGGGGTACAAGCCCCCGCCCTACAACGGCACCCCCCAACATGCCCGCGACCCAGCGCTACGGCACCGCGAGCACCGTCAGGTTGCCGTCCCCCGTCGAGACGGCCAGCCCCGCTCCCGACGCCACCATGCCCAGCAC
>CAZZDO010000234.1:0-4789 GCA_964653205.1 uncultured Armatimonadia bacterium
GCGCCCCGGTCCCCCGCCGCCTTGAAGTCGGCCAGCCGCACGCCGTTGGGGATGATCGCGATGCGTCCGGCCGGCAGGAGCCCGTGCGCGAGGGCCAGTTGCTTCTGGCTCTCACAGCCGGCGACCAACGCGTCCGTCCAGCGCGCGGCATAGCGCTCCAGCGCCACATACATGTGGCGCTTCAGCGGTGAGGTGCGCATCTGGAAGGCAAAGCCGTGGGGGTTGAAGACGACCTTGGGGCGAGGCTTCAGGCCACGCACCGCGAGCCGCGCCAGGAACCCGCCCTTGGAGCTATGGCCATGGACAATGTCCGGCTGCCACTGCGCGATCACGTCGCGCAGTTGCCGCAGGCAGCGCCAGTCGGACAGGAGGCTGATCTCCCGCCGCATCGGCAGGTCCGTGACCGCGATCCCGGCCTCATGAAGCGCCAACAGGTCCGCTGTGAAGCCCTCGTCACGCACCGTCGAGGCGACGACATGCTGCTGGAAGCGCTCCGGGGGGAGGCCCAGGCACAGGTCCAGCAAGTGCCGGCGCGTGCCGCCGACCGTGGCTTCCAGGACATGGAGCAGGCGGATGGGGAACATGGGGAACGACAAACGATGAACGATGAATGCGGAATGCTGAACGATCAGCGGGGCTGTCTCCTCCGCCCCGCTTCCCTTCGTCACTCACAGTTCATCGTCCATCATTCTGCCTTCGCCTTTCTCAGCTTCTTGCCGATCTTCTCGCGCAGATACCCGACGACCATCGTCAGTTCCTCGATCTTCAGCATGGCCGCCGTGACCAGGAATACGCCACCGCCGCCGCAACCCACGGCCGCCGCCAGCGCCAACATGCGCAGCTTATTGGCCGCGAAAGGCGGCTGCCAGTTGCTCAGGGCGGGCGCCAGGCCGATGCCGATGAAGTAGATCACGATCCCCATCAGCCCCGCTGCCAGCGCCAGCTTGGCCGCGAAGGCCAGCGCGGCCCGGCGGTCAATGCGGCCGATGCGCTTGCGCAGCAGCCCGAGGAGAATGATCACCTTCGTCGTCTTGCTGAGCGTGAGGGCCAGCGCCACGCAGGCCAGCGCGCCGGTCGCGCCGATGTGCCCGGCCGGCCACAGCCACATCACACCGATGTACCCGATGATGATGTTCAGCCCCGCCATGGCCGCGCCCCAGTAGTTCGGGGTCTTGGTGTCCTGCAGAGCAAAAAACCACTTCATGATGCTGGTTTCGAGGGCGAAGAACAGCAGCCCCGGCGCGTAGCAGAACAGCGCCAGCGCCGACCGCGCCGCGTCCGCCGAAGTCATCGCTCCGTGCTCGTAGACGATGGTGATGATCGGCCGGGCCAGGAACATCATGCCCACCGAGATGGGCACGAAGATGAAGGCCATCACGCGCGTCATGCCGACGAGGGCCTCGGCCAGCTTGTCCTTCTCCCCCCGCGCGGCCCACTCGGACAGGAACGGGTACACGACGAAGCTGATGGCCAGCGGGAGGATCTGCAGCGCCGAGTCGCCCATCGTGCGGGCGAAGGTCAGGTACGTGTACATCCCCGGCCCGAGGCGGTCGGCGTAGATCGTGTCCGCTACGTTGCGCAGATACGCCGCGCCCATGCCCACCAACAGCGGCGGCATCAGCCGGAAGACCGTCCGCGCGCTGGCGTCGCGCATGGGGTTGAAAAGCGGCCGGACATGCTTGAGCTTGGTCCACAGGCCCGGAAGCATCACGAGGAACCGCAGGCAGCCGCCGATGATGGCGCCCAGCGCCGCCGCGAGGATGCCGTTCTGCCCCTGCGGGTCCCACAGCCAGTAGACGCCCAGTACGATCCCGGCGGCCGCGCCGACCCGCAACGTGAACTCCGCGAAGGCCGGCAGCGAGAAGCGCTTGTAGGCGTGCAGGGTCAGCTCGGGCATGAGCGACAGGGACAGGAAGATGACGGTGGGGGCCATGACGCGCAGCATCAGGACGCCGACGGGGAAGCCGACCGGATCGGCAGCCGTGGTGGGCCAGAGCAAGCGGATGAGCTGCGGCGCGAACACCTCAAGGACCACCGTCAGCGCCAGCAGGAACAGCAACTCCAGGTTCCCGATCAGGCTGGTCAACTCCCACGCCTTCGGCTCGCCCTGTTCCTTGTTGTCGCGCACGAACTGCGGCAGGTACGCCGGCCGGATGATCTTCTCCAGGTTCGTGTACGTCCCGTAGATCAGGACGTTGTAGACCTTGTAGAAGGCATCGGTGCGGATGTCGCTGCCGAAGTAGCCCGAGATGAGCATGCTGCGGGCGTACCCGGCGATCTTGCCCAGGAAGAGGAAGAAGGAGATGATGACGCCGCCCATGGCCATGCGCCGGCCGGCGTGGGCATCATCGGCCACCGGCGTCTCCGCCCCGACGGGCGCGACAGTCTCGGGCTGCAGATCGGGTTCGAGATCGTCCATGAATGGATCCTGAAGAGGCCGTGATTGTGCCGCCAGCTGGTCCGGGAAGGCGACGGTAGCCGGGCCCGGCCCCGGCATGGGGACGCCACGTCGCGGTCGGTGACCGCTCGTACACCGGCAGCGGCCCGCGGGACGCTCCTGTACGAGCGGTCACCGACCGCGATAGTGCGCCGTTACGGCTCGGCCCGCGCCGCGGCCGGATCGAGGTCCAGCCCATCGGGGGGCCAATCCCGCAGCCCCAGGTTGCGGGCGAAAAGCTGCCCTAGCCGCACGGTGTTCTTGGTCAGGTCGAACCGCTCGGCCACGAGCCGCCGGGCGTTGGCCACCAGCCGCGCCCGTAGCTCCTCTTCACTGAGCAGACGCTCGATCTGCGCCGCCAACTCCTGCGGCGACCCGGGCGACGCCAGCAGCCCCGTCTCTCCGTCCACAACGGCCTCCGGGATCGCGCTCAGGTTGCTCGCCACCACCGGCACGCCGTACGCCATGGCCTCGAGGATGACGTTCGGCAGGCCGTCCCGATCGCCGTTCTTGGCCACGGTGCTCGCCAGGCAGAAGACATCCGCGCGGCGATATACGTGGGCCAGTTGCTCCTGGGGCAGATGCCCGGAGAACACCACCTTGTCGCGCAGCCCCAGGCCGCCGGTCAGGCGCTCCAACTCGTCGCGCATCGGCCCATCGCCGACGACGATCAACTCGAACTCAATGCCCCGGCCGTGGAGCAGCGCCGCGGCCTGCAGTAGGAACGGGAAGCCCTTCTTCTCCACCAGCCGCCCGACCGACAGGATCATCGGCACGGGGTACTCGACATGCGTCTCCTGCGCCATCCGCGCCACGTCCACACCGTGGTGGATCAACTGGAGCTTGTCGGCGAGGATTAGTGAATGGTTGCGCTGCAATCGTTCCATGCCGTGGCGCGTGCAGACCGCGACGAAATCCGCCTCACGGAACTTCTGGGCCGCCAGGATCGTGCCCGGCCCAAAGACGTCCTGGGCGTGGCAGGAGATGCTGAAGCCGCACCCGCACAGCTCCGTGAGCATCAGCCCGACGGTAGCGGGGTAGCTGGCGAAGTGGGCGTGTACGTGCCGGGCTTCGCGCGGCGAGAGTTGCGAGGCGAAGTACAGCGCCGCCGCGAAGGCCGAGAGCAACTCGCGCACGCAGCCCGGGTGCACGATCAGCGTCCGCATCAGGAACCACAGCCCCGAGGCCAACCCCAGCGGCCGCTGGAAGAACGTCCGGATCAGTCCCCCGACCGTCGCCCCGGACAGCGGGCGCGGGCGGTAGCGCGTGCGGCGCGCGAAGGGTTCGGCCTGGGCATGGGGTGGATCGGGAGGTGCGGCTTCCATGGACAGGGGCAAGATCGTGAAGCCCATCTCCTCCAGTGCCACCATCTCGCGGAGGATGAAGGTCTCCGACAGCGAGGGGAACTGGCCCAGGACGTAGACTACCCTTGCGCGTCCCGAGTCAACTCTGCGCATGGAGGACTTCCTCGTAGAGCGCCGCCACGGCCCGGGCGTGCCGCTCCCAGGTGTACTGCGCCGCATGTCGCAGGCCGGCCGCGCGCAACTGAGCCAGCCGCGCGTCGTCGCGCAGGACATGCAGCAAGCCCTCCGCCAGTCGTTGCGGAGAGCCCAGGGGCACGACCTGCGCCGCCGGACCAGCCACCTCCGGCAACGCCCCGCCGTCCGAGACGAGCGTCGGCGTGCCGCAGGCCATGGCCTCAAGCGGCGGCAGCCCCATTCCCTCAACTAGCGACCATTGTACCAGAAGCGCCGCGCCGGTGTACAGGGCGGCGAGGTCTCCGCCGGCGGCGTAGCCGAGTAGATGCACCCGCTCCCGATGGGCCATGCCCGCCAGCGCCCGGTCGAACGCCTCACACTTCCACGCCCGACGCCCGACAATCGCCAGGTGATGCGGTAGTTCGCCGGCCACGGCGTCGAAAGCCTCCAGCACTGCCGCCAGGTTCTTCTTGGGCTCGATGTTGCCGACACACAGCAGGTAGGGCTCGGCCAGGCCGTGCGCCTGCCGCACGCGCGCGACTTCCGCCTCGGGGGCCGGGCGGAAGCGTTCATCCACCCCGAGCGGGATCACGCGCAGCTTCTCCCCCACCTCGGGCGCGATCCCGCGCACGGCCTGCGCCACGGTCTCTGTCGGCACGATGATCGCCGTCGCCCGGCGCAGGCTGCGCGGCAGCATCATCCCGAAGTGCCACACGTTGCTGCGCTTGCACAGGTCGGGGTGCTGCAGCGCGATGACATCGTACACGGTCAGTACGGACGGCCCCCGCCAGTTCAGCGGCATGACATACCCCGGCGCGTGCAGCAGGTCGCAGTGCCGCAGGGCATGCGCCAGGCCGATCTGCTCGTAGGCAAT
>CAZZDO010000234.1:4889-8051 GCA_964653205.1 uncultured Armatimonadia bacterium
CCGCCCAGCAGCATCCCGTCGAGGCCCACTCTCATGAGGCGAGCACCTCGTGGTACAGTTCCAACACCCGGGCGGCCATCGTGGCGGCCGAGAAGTGCGCCGCGCGGATGCGCGCCCCGTCGCTGAGGGCCTGCCGGAAGTCCTCGTCCTGCAGCACCCGGACGATCCCTGCCGCCATCGCCGCCGCGTCACCGGGCGGCACGAGCAATCCGCTCACGCCGTCCTCGATGATCTCCGCCGGCCCGGCCTGGTTGATCGCCACCACCGGCACGCCCAGCGCCAGGGCCTCCAGCACGACGCGACCGAAAGGCTCATCTTCCGCCGGATGCGCGAGCACATCGAGCGCCGCCAACGCCTCGGCCGGATGCTCGACGAAGCCGGCCCACACCACCCGGTCACTCACCCCCAGCTCCTCGGCCAGCGCGTGCAGTGACTGCACGTACTCCGGGTGCTCGTCGAACGTGTCGCTGCCCATGATGACGAGCCGCGCCCGCGGTACGGCCGCGAGCACCTCCGGCATCGCCCGCAGCAGCACCTCCTGGCGCTTCCACGGCACAAGCTGCCCCATGCCGCCGACGAGCGGTGTGTCCACCCCCATCTCCCAGTCCTCACGCACCTGGCTGCGCCGCCGCGTGACGTGGACATCGCGGGGGCTGAAGCCGTTGTGGATCACCTGCACGGGCGCGCCTCGCGGCGCGGTCTGCTCGATGTGCGCGGCGACTGCGTGCGATATGGCGATCACACGCGCCACCTTCGGGCGCACCGCCTGCATGACGGGGGCCGAGGCGCGCAAGTCCCGGCAGTGCCAGAGCACCGGGACCTTCGTCACGCGCGTGGCCGCCCACGCAGCGATGAGGCTGTTGGCATGGATCAGGTCAGGCTGCACGTCGTGGCAGACCCGGCGGAGAGCGCGGTAGAAGCGCTGGAAGGTGCGGAAGGCACTCAGAACGTCCCAGGGGTCCTTCGGGCGGTGCAGACGACACACGGGGACGGGGTGGAAGGGGACGCCCAACTCGCGGGCCGCTTCCGCGAGTGCGCCATCGTCGGGCGCGGCCAGATGTGGCTCAATCTGCCGCCGGTCCAGCCCCTCCACCAGCGCCAGCAGGCTCTTCTCCGCCCCGCCGAGGATGCCGACGTGGTTGACATACAGGACGCGGATGCGGGCCTCGGCCAGCGGTTGGGCCATTGTCACCAGTCACGGGTCAAGTGTCGCTCGCCGGCGCCGCGGCCTGCTCGGCCAGCCACTCCAGGCTCTGGCCGATGACCTCGTTCTCCCAGGCCAGCGAATAGAACGCATGGTTGGCCCCGGCCACGAGATAGGAGTTGAAGGGCTTGTCGGCACGCCGGCACAACCCCTCGTAGTGCTCCACGGAGGCCGCGGTCGTCGGATCGTTGCCGCCGTAGATGAACAGCCGCTCGCCGGCGAAATCCAGGAAGCGCTGGTACCAGTCAATCGCGGCATCCACGGCGGCGCCCTCTTCGCCGGCGCCCTTGCCGCCCGAGCCGAGCGCCCGCCGGATCTGCCCGACCTGCAGCCCGCCTGAAAGCAGCTTCTGCCACGTCTCCTGGCGGAACACCTTGCGCAGGTACGTCAGCCAGATCTGGCGCTTCTTGGCGCTGTCGCTGCCACGGCGGTCGCCGGCGACGATAGGCGCCGACCACAGCACCATCGCCGCGATGGCCTCGTCCAGCGGCCCGGCGCCGAGGGCGACCTCGCTGCCGGAGCAGTCGCCGATCAGGGCCACCCGCTCCAGGCCTGTCTCAGCCAGCATGAACTGCGTGGCCGCCACGGCGTCGGCGATCATCGTCGTGAGGGTCGTATCCTGCGTGACGCCCTCGGAGTCGCCGCGGCCGCGGAAGTCGAAACGCAGGCTGCAAAAGCCCATCGCCTCGGCGCGCCGCGCCATCTTGATGAACATCTGGTGCGGGCCGATGCGGTAGCCCGCCCAGCCGTGCAGATAGACCAGGCCCAGCGGCAGCCGGGGGAAGCCCTCATCAGGCACGTGCAGGGCGGCCAGCAAGCGCGCCCCGTCGCTCTCAAAGTAGCAGTGTCGTTCCATGGTGTGTGAAGGGGTCTGTCCCCGATGTGTTACCCGTCCTTCATCCACGCCGCCTGCTGCTCGGCCAGCCAGATCTCGGTCGCCTCGACCGTGGCCTGGGCCTCGATCAGCCCGATCCGCGACCAGAACGGCTCCTGCCGCAGGGCCATCACGCGGCCGCCGAGGGCCTCGCCCAGGGCGACGTACGGCTCTCCGGGCTGCTCTTTCGTCGTGATGTTGAGCACCAGCGATGGGCCGGCGAACTCCGGCGGCGCGGCGAGCAGGTCAAGGCTCTCGATCTGCCGCCGCATCTCCGCCGAGATGGGGTATCCGTCAAAGTCGAAGATGTCCTGTTCGTGCGCCTGGCGCACGCTGCCGGCGTCGAACTTGTCCTCATCGGTCAGCATGGCCTTGATGAACGACCGGCGCAGGTTCTGGGTCAGGTACTGCTTGCCGTTGATGACCGGCTCCCAGAGCACCAGGAAGTCCACGTCCTCGGTGGCCTCGGCGGCCTGCAGCGCGAGCGCCGCCCCCAGACGCAGGCCGATCAGCCCCAGCGTCGGCACGCCGACTTCCTCCCGCGCATAGGCGACCGCTGCGAGGATGTCCTCAACCCACTGCTCCGGCGTGGCCGCACCGAACTCCCCCGGGCTGTCGCCCGTACCGCGGTAGTCGAAGCGCACGCACGTCAGGTCCGCGGCGCAGAACGCGCGCGCCGCCTCGACCATGACGCGGTGCGCGCACTTCTTCTCCTCGGCGAAGGGGTCGCAGAACAGCAGGCCCCACGGCGGGTGGGGCGAGCACGCGCAACCATGCACCACCGCGTGCAGCGGCACCGGCCCGGGAATGACCGCCACGCTCTCGGGCAACCCGACCATGGGGCTCAACTCCGCTTCTGGTCCACGAAGGCGGCGATGTTGTCCACTGTCGAGAAGGTCTCGGTGCTGAAGTCCGTGTCCTCCAGCGTCAGGCCGAATTCCTCCTCCAACCCCACGACAATCTCGAACAAGTTGACCGAGTCGATCTTGTACTCGTCCATGAGATTGGCTGCGTCGGGGATGTCCGCCGGCGCGACATTCAGGAACAGTCGCTCGACGATCATGTCCTTGAGTTGTTGCTTGAG
>CAZZDO010000235.1:0-4086 GCA_964653205.1 uncultured Armatimonadia bacterium
CGATGATGGCTATGACCACCAGCAGCTCGATGAGAGTGAAACCGGTCCGTCGCATGAGGTGACCTCCCTGGACGTCTCCGTTTTCCAGCCTCAAGGGCTGGTGTAGGAGCGTCAAAACGCTCCGTCTGGTCCCCAATTCTCTGGGAATATGGAAGGCACCTGCATCGTCTTAAAGATTCTCTCAACTTTTTTCGGCTGCGTTAAGAGACTTCGGAACAGCCCTGCCGACCCGACAGATGTCACCGGTGGTCGTGCTCGACCTGCTGGGCCCCGGCGGTGTCCGGCGCTGCGGTCTGGACCTGCATGAACTCCCGGCTCCGGGGGAGCGACAACAGGTAACGCGGCGTCGGGTCGAGCCACAGCGTGCCGCGCGTCAGGCGGCAGTCCAGCAGGTGGCCCCCGCCCGTGCGGGCGGCGTTCAGGAAGTGCCAGTGGCAGCCGGGGAGGTTGGCCCCGGCCACGAAGTACGGACAGTACAGGCACACCAGGCTCCCCGCCACGTCGTGGAACTCGAAGGTCGGCTGCTTCGCCGCCACGTCCGCGAGCTTCGGATAGGGCTTGTGCTGGCGCGGGACGCTGCGGGTCTTCACATAGCTGAAGTCGCCGTCCAGGCGCATCATGCAGAACAGGTTGCGGCTGGGGAGCCGCGCCAGGGCGAGGGCGGTGAGCGCCTTGAGGTCCAGCGGCTCCGCGAGGCGCACCTCTTCGTCGCGGTCCAGGAAGGTCACCGCGGCAAAGGGGCTGCCCGTGCGGTCGAGGACACGGTGAACCGAGCCGTCGGCGCGCACCTGGTAGACCTTCCCATCCAGCACCACCATCTCCCCGTCGAGGGCAGTGAAGGTGCCCAGGCCGGTATCGCCGTGCCGGCGCAACTCGCCGATGGCAATGGCCGGGTCGTAGACGCCGGCGAGGAGAGCGTCCAGGGTCGAGACCTGAAAGAGCGTCTCGCGATCCTGCGCCAACGCCCCGGAGGCCACGAGCGCCAGCGCCGCGCCAATCAGCAACACCTTCCGTATTACCTTCGCGTCACCCATTCGCCACCACCTGCTTCCCACTGTCTACTGGCTACTGCCGTCACGCCCACTGCTCGGCCTTGCGTTTCGCCAGCTCCGCCCACTCGTGGAGACGCCGCGGGTGGCCGGCGAGGGTCTGCAGCTCGCGCAACACAACCTGGTAGTGGCAGCCCTGCAGCTTGGTCAGGCCGTCGTCGAGGTGCTGCTCCATCTTCTCCAGCGTGTCCGGCAGCGTCACCTCGGCGGCGGACTGCCGCCACATGATGCAGTATCTGGGGCCGCACGCCGCAATGACTTTCTCCAGGTCCGTCCAGGCCGAGCAGACGAAGATCCGCAGGTTGGGGATGCGCAGGATGCCCTCGATCTTGGTCGTGAGGTCCTCGCAGCAGCCGTAATGCACGAGGCCGAACTGTTGGAAGATCGGCATCTGGTAGCTCAGCAGGAACTCCTCCCACTGGCGGGGCGAGACCTCGTCGAACTCCTGGCTGTTGGCGTCGCACCACAGGTTGTGCAGGCGGACCTGGCCCGGCGGCGGGTCGCCGTTGATCGGGTCCGAGCAGTGCATGCCGCCGAAGTTGTTGGGCGTCAGCAGCCCGCTCGCCTCGACCGTGCGCAGGTCGCGCAGGCAGCCCTCGAGGAGCTTGGCCATGAGGCGGTGGATGAGGTGGGGCTGGACATACAGGTCCAGCATCATGTCGGCCAGGCTGCGCAACTGGTCCACGTAGGCGCCGAGGGTGTGGTGCAGGTGGTTGCCACAGGTGCGGCGCACGGGCAGGATGTCGCCCAGCACGTCATGGGCGCGGCTCAGCGCCTCCTCGGTGCGGGTGGGGTTGTAGGTGAACGTCGGGATGGTGACCCGCTCGAAGTCCTCGGGGGTCTTGAGCGGCGGTTCATAGCGCCAGCCGCCCAGGTCGGTGCGGTCCACGAGCACCTGGGTGCGCAGGCCCCAGGTATGCTCGCTGTCGCAGTCGAAGGCCGCCGGGACATCCCACCAGGCCTCGACGAGGTGATCGTCGCCGATGTCGTCTTTGATCAGGTCCATGCGCAGGCGGCGCTCGAGGGCGCGCAGGTAGGGGTCCTCGCACTGGAGGGCCTCGTCGGGCAGCAGCTCGGGCCAGCACCCCGCCGGGCGGCACCAGACCGGCGCGCGGTCGGGCTTGCGCAGGCCGTTGACATCGCGCCAGCGACGGCGGCGCCGCTCGTACTCCTCGCTGCCGGCCAGTTCGGCCAGGCGGCCGGCCAGTTCGCGTACCGTATCGCGCTGCTGCGCCAGTGAAGCCATGTTGTGCTCCTGCGGTCCGATTGCTATGGCGACGTGAAGGCAAAGCGCTTGCCTTGTGCGGCCGGGACGGCTATACTGCCGCCAGCTTCGTCATCCGGCGACAGGAGTCCTGTCGGCCGGAGACACGACTGGTGCGGTGGTGGCGCGGTAGAGCGAACACACCCACCCTCACGGGCGCCGACGCAGGGGTCGCCGCCGCCTAGATATGTCCGAGGGTCGCGAGTTCGTTTCGTGGCCCTTTCTGCTTGGGGGACGAGTCGCTACGGACTTTGGGTAGAACAGGGGCCTTCGCCTCTGAGTTCGCACACACCTCAAGCTGGGAGGGCAGGTCATGCGAAACCTGTGGGTCGTCGTACTCGTCGCCTTGCTGCTGGCCATGGCAGGGGCGGCACATGCCGATGCCGCAACCGACGCACTGAGGGCCACCGTGGAGAGCCTGCAGAAGCAGTTGACGGACGCGCTGGACCGCCTCAAGGCGCTGGAGGCGGCCAAGGCTGCCGCTCCGGCAGCGCCGGCGGCGAAGCCGGCGCCGAAGTGGTACGACAACATCAGGCTGATGGGTTACTGGCAGGCACGGTATGAGGACCGCCGCGAGGTCTATCCGGCGGGCACCCCTGCCACGGATGAGTTCCTCATTCGCCGCATGTACTTCGGGGCCATCGCCAAGCCGAATGACCGCACTACTGCCGTACTCCTCTTCCGGCATCTGAGCTTCGCCGCCGGCGTGGACATCGAGGCGATGTATGTAGACTACAAACTCGCCGACCAGTGGAACGTGGAGTTCGGGCGCGTCTACAACAAGTTCGGCTGGGACGCGTGGGAGAGCAGCTCGAAGCGCCTGCCGTTTGACCGCTTCGCGGGCCTGGAAGGCTACCGGAACGGTGGCATCCGCGGCCTGTACTTCCAGGGCCCGACGGACCACGGCATCTACATCACCCGCAAGCCGACCCCTACTTCCTCCATCTGGGAGCCGACCGTGCATGTGGGTCTGGTCAACGACAACTTCATTGGCGCCGAGAACAACTCGAACAAGGGCTACGAGGTGGCTCTGCGCTGGAACGACCGCCAGTCTTTGCAGTGGGGCGCCGGCTATGTGAATGGCACCTTCACCGAGAACGTGGGCACCCCGCCGGTCGCGACGTCCACCGACCGCCGCATGCTGGGCCTGTACGTGCACCGCGACCCCAAGCCGTGGGGCTTCCAGGCCGAATACATTGACGGTGAGCTGTTCGGTTCCGATGTCAACGGCTGGTACGGGCAGTTGGCCTATGGCGCCAAGAGCGCGACGCCCTTCGTCCGGTATGAGCGCTTTGAGCCCACCGAAGGCACCCCCGGCGATCTGTTTAAGGCCGTGCGCGCGGGTTGCGCCTGGCAGATTGACAAGAACAACGAGATCACCCTGGAGTACATGTGGGCCGAGCGCGGCGACGTGCCGGTCGGCCAGTTGGGCGTGCAGTGGCAGACGGGGCTGTAGTCGCATAGCCCACGCCCCAGAACACAACGGGACAGGCCACGCGGCCTGTCCCGTTTTCTTTGCGCCGGTCGGCGGACCGTCAGCGGCTGAGGCCGCACCAGTACTTACTGCCCCGGCTTGACGTACTCACTGCGCTGGTAGCCCCGGCGGCCGATCTTCTCGACCGGAATGCGCTCGAAGTCCAGCTTCCAGGCCGGGGAGTCGGCCTTCAGGCGGTAGTCGTCCTTCGCCGGGTCCTCAAACAGCGGGTCGGCGACGACGGAGCGCTGGTCGTAGCCCAGCTTCTGCCATTCGGCGAGCGGGCGGCCCGCCAGGCT
>CAZZDO010000235.1:4186-8037 GCA_964653205.1 uncultured Armatimonadia bacterium
GCGTCCTCGATCCAGATCGCCGCGTCGGGCGGGTAGTACGGGCTGGCGATCCGTGGTGTGTAGCTGGTGTCCATGAAGGTCAGGCCGACGAGGCGGATGCCGCCGGCGGGCCGGTCCGCCTCGCCCTTGATGTGGATGAGGCGGTCATGCACGGGAGCGACGATCTCCTGCCCGGGCATAGCGGGCCCCTGCCCGGGTAGAGCGGGCTTCCCGCCCGCCTGCAGCGGGATCATCCGCAAGACGCCGGTGTCCGAGTCGAGATGCCACTCCCCCGGGGCATCCAGTTCCTCGGCGATGTTCTCGAGGAAGTAGCGGTTGCCGACGCGCAACTCCTGGTTGGCCGCGCCGTCGAGAGTGCCGACGCCGGCCGCCACGTCGAGCTGCTTGATCGGCTCGATGCTGTTGACCCATCCCCACGCCGGGAAGACGTGCATCTCGATGTGCCGCGACTGCGGCCAGGCCTTGATCGTGCCCTCGTCAAAGCCGAAGTGCTCGCGGCTGGCGGGCAGAGCGACGGCCAGCTCCTTGCCCTGGCTCTTGACGAACGTCTCGGCCTGGACGATGAGCAGGTGCTTGCCGGCCGGTGGGGGCTTCGGTGGCGTGCCCTGGGGCTTCCAGTCCGGGTCATCGCACAGCGCGAAGGCGTCGTAGTTGAGGCCCCCGCCCTTGAGGTTCGTCCAGCGGATCGTATGCTTGCCGGCAGCGAGGGGGAGCGTGGCGTTGCGGGCCGACCACTTGAAGGCCGCCCAGCCGCCCGTGTCCTGCAGGTTCTCGAGCGGAATCTGCGGCCCGCCGTCCACGCTGAAGCCCACGCGGCCGGCCATGTCGGTGCGGCCAAAGGGCTGGTTGTGGGCGCCGTAGTAGTGATAGACGAAGTAGTCCCCGGCGGCGGGAATGTCCACGACCCATTCCATGAAGTCGCCGACATTGTGGATGTTGCCGACCGCGCCGCCGAAGTTGCCCTCCTGCTTGCTGCACTTGCGCACGAAGAGCCAGCCGCCGGTGGTCGGGTGCTCGGGGTCATGGTTCGGGTAGCGCGCGCGGAGGCCCCAGTTCTCGCCGACGCGCAGGAGCTGGAAGGGCCATTTGCCGCCCTTGGCCTCGGGGACGGTCGTCTCCCACACGCTCCCCTCGCCGCGCCGCCACGGCCCCTTGATGGCCCGGCCGCCGCTGATGATGACTTGCTCCCCGGCCTGCGCCTGCCAGACGACGGGGCAGGTCTTCGTGCCGGAGTCTTCGGGGCCGAAGCGCAGGGGCTCGGGGAGGGTGTACGTGCCCCGGCGCAGCGTCACGGTGACGGGCGTGTCGGGCTGTGCGACGCGGAGGTCGCGCACGGCCTGCTGCGCGCGGCCGAGGGTGGCGAAGGGGGCGGCCTGCGTGCCGGGCGAAGTGTCGCGGCCCTGCGGCGAGACATAGAGCCGCGCCGGCTGAGCCGCGAAGACGCCACCAGCCAGCAGGAGAGTCAGGATGAGGGGGACATGGTTCATGGAATCACCTCTGAGGTGTGTCAGCCCTGTGCGCGGAGGGTGAAGCCGTCGAAGTCGCACTGGCCCGGCGCGCGGGGGCTGATCTCCAGCTTGACCGACGGGCCCGGCGCGGTGAAGACGATCATGAGCCGGCGCCAGTACGACGAGCGCGCGCCGCTACCGACGTTCAGATACGCGCCGCCGTCGGGGTTGCGGACGATGATGCGCATGTCGGCGATCGTGTTGCGGCGGGAGCGGTACTCCACGACATACTTGCGCCCGGCGGTCAGGCCAGTGACTGTCTGCTCGAGCGAGTCGAGGTTCTCCCCGTTGACGATGGCGAGGTACTTCGGGCTCTGGGGCGCCCTGGTGGCGCGGACCTCGTAGCCGTTCGTGTCCCCGGTCCAGGCCGTGAAGTCCTCATCGAAGCCGCCGTTGGTGAGCAGGTCCGGGCCGGCGGGGCCGGGCGACTTCGCCTCCGGGCCGGGCCATGTGCCGGCGGGCGGGACCTCCACGTTCTCAGGGAGACGCGGCAGCGTCGGCATCGGCTCGCCGAACTGCAGCGCCCCGGCGTCCACCGGCTCCTCCATCGGAATGCCAGGAAGCTGGATGCTGGACAGCGTGGCGAGGTGGTAGCCCTTGCTCCGGGCCGGGCTGCTCTCGGTGAGGCTCACGTCGTGATTGGCGAAGTCCCTGAAGCCCGGGTCCACCCCTTCGAGCCACGCGCTGTGCAGATCAAGGCCAAAGCCCGCCGCGCGCGGGCGCTCCTTGGCGAAGTCGCGCTTCGGGTCGCGCTCGACGTAGACGTTGTAGTCGCCCTGCCAGTTGGGCTCGGCCTTCCCGCTGCCGGAATGCCAGGCCACGCAGTAGAAGAGGTTGTTCAGATAGTGGTAGTTGGGGGTGCCCGGCGGCTCAACCTTGTTGTTGGTGATGGCCGTGCCGGAGGTGGAGGTGTTGTGGTACACCCACACGACGGCGGGCTTGCCGGGCAGGCCGCCGCTGTTGAAGTTGCGGTAGTCCTCGGAGTTGGAAAAGAAGATGTTGCGGTACGCGAACAGTGGGCCGATCTGCGGGGCCTTGATGCGGAAGCCGCAGATGCACTTCTCGATGAGGTTATCGTGCCACTGGCAGTTCTCTTCGGCGGCGTTGGGCTCCAGCCCGTCGTCGGAGAGGTTGAGGATGCGGTTGTGGTGGACGTTCACACCGACGTTCTCGCCCGGCCCGCCGCTCGTCTGGATGCCGTCCCACTGGTCGTGGATGAAGTTGTCGTGGATCTCGTGCCCGCCGACGGTCGCCGTCATCTGCACGCCCTGGCGGTCGTGGAAGCCGCCGGTCTTGTGGGCCAGCCAGTTCTGCCACGCCCCCGGCAGCTTCGGGTCCGCGCCGGAGTACGGGTCCATCGAGATGTCGCAGAAGCGCACGGTGCAGCGGTCGGTGCCGGGGCCGAGGTAGACGCCGAAGTCCGTGCGGCGGATAGTACAGCCCTCGACGACGCTGCCGACGGAGGCCTCGAGGCGCACACCCTCGGCGCCGTTCTGGATGGTCAGCCCGCGCACGACGCAGCGGTCCAGGCCGACGATGTGCACGGCCGGCTCGCGCGGGGCGAGGGTGAACTCCATGTTGCGGGGGTCGAGGTCGCCCTGGAAGCGGATGAGCAGGTCCTTCTGCTTCAGGCGCACCATGCCGAGGGCCTTGGGGCCCTCAAAGCCGGTCGGCGCGATACCTTGCTTGAAGATCGTAGGCCATTGCCAGTTAGGGTCCTCGACCTTGGCCGGGTCCACGCGCTTCTCATCGAGCATCGTGACGATCTTGCCGTTGGCGGTCACGGTGAAGGGCGTGAAGGGGACGGGGGCGCGGTAGACACCGGGGGCGATGTCCGGGCAGGGCTGCCAGTCGAGCGGGACGGGGTCGGAGGCGTCCAGGATGGCGCCCGGCTCGCCCTCCAGTGTCACGGGCCGGCCGTGCTCGCCGCCACGCTCGAAGGCCACGCGCTCATGGTAGACGCCCGGGAGGACATGCACGGTGTCGCCGGCACGAGCACGGCTGAGGGCTTCCTGGATCGAGGCGAGAGGGGCGGCTTGCGTGCCGGCGGCGCCGTCCTGGCCCTGGGGGGAGACGACGAGGGTGGTGGTGGAGGCAGCCAGTGGAATCGTCAGAAGGAGCAGCAGGGCGAGCAGGCGCGGGCAGCGCATGGCGGGGACCTCCGGTTGGAGATTCCCGCCATGGGGAGCCATTACCTGCCGGCCGCTGTAGGGCGGGGGCTCGTACCCCGCCCATCAGGCTCCATTTGAGCGGGTAGAGCGGGCGTCTCGCCCGCCCCGGTGACCGCCGGCGGGCGAGACGCCCGCTCTACCCGCTCCTGTGGATGGGCGGGGTACAAGCCCC
>CAZZDO010000236.1:0-4892 GCA_964653205.1 uncultured Armatimonadia bacterium
CCACAGCGCGAACAGGAACGCCGCCGCCGCGTACCACAGCAGCAGCCACGGCCACTGCCAGTAGAGCTGGTCCAGTGTCGCCAGCGGCAGTGACGCGAAGAAGCTGTTGGAAAAGAGCATCACGTCCATGAGCGCCCGCGCCGCCCCGCACAGCGACACGGCCAGCGGCAGCCACACCAGACCGAACCCGATCGCGAACAGTCCCAGATAGAGGAGCGCCGCCGCCAGCGGCACGGCGATGAGATTAGCCAGTGTGCCCAGCAGCACCATGTCGTGGAACTGGGCGATCAGCACCGGCGTGGCCATCAGCCACGCCCCCGCGCTCCCCCAGCCGGCGGCGGCCAGCGTCGTCTTGAGCCACGACTCACCCGGCTGGCGCGGCGGCCACGCGAGATACACGCCGATCACGCAGGCATACGTGAGCTGCGCCCCGGGCTCGAACACCAGGGAGCTGTCCAGCGCCGCGATCACCAGCGCCGTCAGGGCCAGCGCCGTCGGCAAGTCGTACCGCCGCCCCCACACGAACGTCCCCAGCAGGATCACCGACATTCCCAGCGCCCGCCGGATCGAGACATCCATCCCGGCGATCAGAGCAAAGACCACCAGCCCCACCACGACGACCACAAGCCCCCACACGGGCAGCACCCGCCGCGTCCCCCGCACCAGGAACACCAGCACCAGCGCGATGATGCTCACCTGCGCCCCGGACGCCACGAGCAGATGGATCGTCCCGCTGCGGCTAAACAGGTCCTTGATGTCACCGGGCACCGGCGCGGCGGCCATGCCGTAGACCATGCTCGCCAGTAGCGCGGCGTACGTCTCCGGCGTGGCTCCCGGCATGGCCCGCGTCAGCACCTCCAGGAAGCGCCCCCGCATCCAGGCCAGCTTGTCCTCCACCGGCCCGCGCCAGAACTGCCGCGCCTCGACCCGCACCACCCGCGCCGCCGAACCGTCCAGATGAATGCCGCTGCGGGCCAGCTCGTGCGCCGCATTGCGTTCGCCGGGAACGGTCGAGGGGAAGATACGCCCCAGGAATAGGTCCTCCAGCACCACCCGGTCCCCGACCTGCACCCGTGGCCCCGAAGCGATCCAGCAGTCCACGCGGTCCATCGTCTCGCCATGCGGGTCCTTCCAGTTGAGCACCGCCGACTGCCCCCGGCCTTCAAGCCACTCGCCGGCGGCCGTCACGACGGCCGTCATCTGCGGCAGCGTCACACCCTCAAGCGGCACCTGCGCCGCCGCCCCCGGCTCCAACCGCCACGCATGAAGCGCCCCCCCGACGAGAAACACGCACACGAGCAGCAGCCGCGGCGCCGCGCGCGGCACACGCCAGACGGCGAAGCCGGTCAGCAGCACCGCCAGAACACCGATGAGCGCGACAGGGAGTGGGGGAGGGGTGACGGCATCGGCCCAGACGATACCCAGCAGGAACGCGACGGTGATCCACACCAGGGGGCGCTGCAGGAGAGGCTGTAGCTCGGCCCGTAGCAACGGCCCCCACGCCGGCGCCGCCCCGGGCTCGGTCATGGCACCACGTACGGCCGGATGTTCTCGACCCGCTCCGGCCCGAAGCCCGGCACCTTCACGAGATCATCCACGTTGCGGAAGGCGCCGTTGCCGGCGCGGTACTGAACGATGGCGGTCGCCAGTTGCGGCCCAACGCCCGGCAGCGCCTCCAGTTCCTGCGCCGTGCCTGTGGAGAGACTCACAGGCTTCAGACGGGTCAGGTCCAGTGACGGCCCGGGCCGCCGCGCGGGGACTCCCGCCGCTGGCGTTCCGGCAGCCGGAGTGGCGGCCGCTGGCGCGGCGGGCGTGTTCGGGGGCGCGGCAGCGATCCGGGGCGCCTCCGGCGCCGGCTGGGCCGTGGCCGCGAAGCTCACCTTGACCTGCTCCCCATCCTGGAGGTACGCCGCGAGGTTCACCGAGGCCACATCGGCATCCGGGCGCAGGCCCCCCGCCAACTGGACCGCCTCCGACACCCGCGAGTGCTCCGGCAGCCAGTACACCCCCGGCTGGCGGACCGCCCCGACCACATGCACGGCGACCAGCACCGGCGCAGCCTGAGGCGCAGGCGCGACCACCTCCACCGCCGC
This sequence comes from uncultured Armatimonadia bacterium, assembly GCA_964653205.1. Lineage (GTDB taxonomy): Bacteria > Armatimonadota > Zipacnadia > Zipacnadales > UBA11051 > JAJFUB01. The sequence continues at coordinate 2,094 of CAZZDO010000236.1, forward strand.
CGGCTCGCGCGTCCGCGCCGTGTGGTTGAGCGTCAGCACCACCAGGGCCATCAGCACGGCCGCCAGCCCGATCACGACGAGCGCCTTCTGTCCCTGCGATAGCTCGGTCACATGCACCCGCCTCCCCGGCGGCATCACGCTGCCGCACGGCGGCTCAGCAGCACCACCCAGGCCCCCGTCCTACGCCCTCCAGTCAAACATCACGCCCAACGTCTCGCCCCTGTTCTCCGCCAGCATCGCGTACACCTGCGCCGCCTCCTCGGGACGGACCCGATGGGTCGTCAACTCATCCACCCGCATCACCCCGCGTTGCACGTACGTCAGGAACAAGTCCGTCATGCGCTGCGGCGTCCACATCGCGTACGCCGGGGGCAGCCACGAACTACGGCTGCCGATGATCTTCACCTGCCGCGACACGACATCATCGGTCAGCACTTGCCGCGACGGGTGCGGGCTGTCGCCCAGCAGCAGCAACTTGCCGTGGTCGCGCGCCAGCGGCAGCGCCGTCGGCAGCACCGCCCAATGGCCGGTGACATCATAGACAACATCCGCCAGCCGCCCCTGCGTGTGCTCCAGCACGAACTCCTTCGCGTCATCCGACCGCCCGCAGAACCCCGCCGTCGCCCCCTGCTTGAGCGCCAGGTCCAGCCGCCCCGGCACCGGGTCCACCGCCAGGATCTGTTCCAGCCCGAGAATTCGCAGGTACTGCGTCACCAGTTGCCCCAGCGGCCCCAGCCCGATGACCACCGCGCTGTCGCCCATCACGTGCTCGGCCATGCGTACGCCCGTCTGCGTGATGACGCCCAGCACCGCCCACACCGCCCGCTCGTCGCTGATGTCGTCAGGCACCCGGATGCCCCAGACCTGCGCGGGCTCGACGAGCACATGGGACCGATGGTTGGCCGTGCAGATCACGCGCTGGCCGACCTCCCAACCCTCCAGGCCCGCCCCGACCTCGGCGATGCGCCCCATCAGGCTGTAGCCGGGCCGGTGCGGCAGGTGCGCGAACCCCGCCCAATGCGTGCCCGGGTCGCACGAAGCGTGAAAGCAGATCATCTCCGTCCCGGTCGAGATGAGCGAGCAGGTCGCCTCGACCAGCAGCCGGCCCGCCCCCGGCGGCGCGACCTCCTCCTCGATCAACGCGGCCTGCATGGGCTCGGGGAAGACGACGACGCGACTGTTCACAATGACGGCTCCTCCTGGGGCGACATGCACAACGGGTTCGCCTGGGGAAGGCGCCAGTCCTGCTCGCAATGTCGCGTAGGCCCGCCGGTCCTCCGGCGGGCAAGGGGCGCCGCACCGGTGTGCGCCGGAGGACCGGCGCACCTACGCGGTACTGCTCCGCGTCCACCCCTTCCACGGCCCCGCCGCGAAGGCTATAATCCCCCTCATGTTCCGCCGCCGCCGCGCCTTCTCGCTCTCCCTGCTCCTGGCCCTCGCCTGCCTGCGTCCGGCCGCGGCCGACTTGCGCCATGATCTCGACGCCATCTTCGCGCACAAGTCCCTCGCGCAGGTCGGCGCCCTCGTCGAGACTCTGGAGGGCGAGACGCTCTACGCGCGCGCGCCCGACCTCCCGCTCATGCCCGCCTCGAACATGAAGCTCGTCACCGCCGCCCTCGCCCTGCGCACCTGGGGCGACCACTACCGCTTCCACACGCGCGTCTACGGCGACCAGCCCCTCGGCCCCGACGGCGTCCTGGCCGGCAACCTCTACCTCGTCGGCGCCGGCCATCCCCTGCTCGATGACGACTTCCTGGCCCGGCTCGGGGCCGCGCTCGCCAAAGACAAGCTCCAGCGCCTGACCGGGGCGGTCGTGGGCGTGCGGCGGCTGACCAACGGGCTCGCGGACGACCGGGAGCTACAGGAGGCCCGGCTCCTGGACCAGGCGTTGAGGAAGCACGGGATCACCGTCGGCGAGCCCCCACGCGCGGGCGACCTGCCCGACGGCGCGACCGTCATCCGCGAGTGGGAATCCGACACCGTCGAGACGCTCGCGCTGCGCATGAACAAGCCCAGCAACAACACCATTGCCGACGGCTTCATGCGCAGCCTCATGGTCGCCCACGAGGCCAACGGCGCGGGCTATGACGCCCTGATGAAGCAGGCGTGGCAGCACCTGGGGCTGAACCTCGAGGGCTGCCGGTTCGTGGACGGCAGCGGCCTCTCGCGGCGCAACCGCCTGACGGCCCGCTTCCTGGTCGGGCTCCTGCGCCACATGCGCACCGAGAGCCCGCAGGCGGGGGCCTTCGTCCATACGCTGCCGGTAGCGGCGGTGGACGGGTCCCTGCGCCAGCGCATGTGCAACTCCTGCGCGGCGGGCACGGTCCGCGCCAAAACCGGCTTTCTGACCGGCGCGTGTACGCTGTCAGGATATGTGGACCGCAACGACCACCGTCTGGTGTTCTCCATGTTAATGAACGGTCACACGGTAGACGGAGACGCCATCCGCGCCCTCCAGAACCGCGCGTGCGTGGCGATGGCCGGGAGCTGTAGGCCATGAGTGACGCCGCCATCGAAACCCGGCACCTCGCCAAGCGCTACGGCCGCCTGCAGGCTGTGGATGGCCTGAGCCTGCGCGTGCCCGCCGGCTGCATCTATGGCTTCCTGGGGCCCAATGGCGCCGGGAAGAGCACCACCATCCGCATGTTGCTGGGGCTGATCCGCCCCACCGGCGGGGAGGCGTTCGTGCTCGGGCAGGCCGTGCGGCCCGACCGCCCCGCCACGCGCCGGGACATCGGCGCGCTCGTCGAGGGCCCCGCCTTCGTGGACTACCTCTCCGCCCGGCGCAACCTGGAGATG
>CAZZDO010000236.1:4992-8017 GCA_964653205.1 uncultured Armatimonadia bacterium
CGCGCCCTGGAGCTGGTCGGCCTGACCTCCCGCCAGCGCGACCGCGTCAAGACCTTCTCCCACGGCATGAAGCAGCGGCTGGGCGTGGCCGGGGCGCTCTTGGGGCAGCCGCGCCTGGTCATCCTCGACGAGCCCGCCAACGGCCTGGACCCGCAAGGCCTCGTCGAGGTCCGCGACCTGCTCCGCCGCCTGCGCGACGAGCATGGGATGACGATCTTCCTGTCCAGCCACCTGCTGCACGAAGTCCAGCTCCTCTGCGACGAGGTCGGCGTCGTGCGGCAGGGGCGGCTCATCGCGGCGGGGCCGGTGGCGGAGTTGCTGGCCGGGCACGAGACGGAGCTGCACGTGGAGGTGGATGACGCCGAGCGCGCGCGGGAAGTGGCCGCGGCGCTGCCCTACGTCCAGCAGGTCGCGGCCGAGGCGGACGGCCTGCGCCTGACGGTCGAGCCGGGGAAGGCGGCGGACCTGAACGCGGCGCTGGTGGGGGCGGGCTTGCGCGTGTCGGCCCTGACGCCCGCGGCGCCGGACCTCGAGCGGTTCTACCTCGAGCTGGTGAAGACCCCATGAAGCTCCTGGTGTGCCTGCGTCTCGAACTGACCAAGATCTTCCGCCAGCGCGGCACGTACGTCGCCTATGGCATCCTGGCGGTCGTGGTCGGGCTGATGGTCTGGGGCCTCCACCAGTTCGGCGCGCCGCACCGCCACCAGGTGCGCCACCCGGCCGCGACCGAGATGGCCGTCGGCGGCAACCTCGTCACGGCCTTCACCGTCGCGCGGCACATCATGGAGCCGGTCTTCCTGGTGCTGGTGCCAATGCTGGTGGCCATGGTCGTCGGCGGGCTCGTGGCCGCCGAACACCGCTCCGGCGTGCTGCGGACGTGGCTCTGCCGCCCCGTCTCGCGCCTGGCGCTCTTCACCGCCAAGGCCCTTTCCGGCGGGGTCTACGCCATCACGCTCTCATTCTTCCTGGGCGTCTTCGCCCTGGCGGTCGGCTACGCGGTCTTTGGCGGGGGCGACCTCATCACCTACAGCAGCGACGGCCTCGTCATCCTGGAGGAGAGCCTCGCCTGGCCCCGCATGCTCGTGGCCTACGGCGTGGCGGCCCTGCTGATGTGCTGCCTCGCGTCGCTGGCGCTGCTGGCCTCCGTGATCTTCGAGAACCCGCTGGTCGCCGCCGGCTCGGCCGTGGCGATCATCCCCGTCAGCGGCATCCTGCAGCACATGGAGTACTTCAAGTTCCTGGAGCCGTACCTGCTGACGACCTATCTCGATGTCTGGAGCCACGCCTTCGAGGCGTCGCTCAAGTTCGCCGACTTCCAGGCCGCGCTCACTTGCGTCGCCGGATATTGTCTTGTACCGTATGTGTTGGGAGCCATCATCTTCTGGCGCCGGGACGTGACCTCGTGAGCGTGAGAGCGTGGGAGCATGGGATGGGGAGAGGGCACTGTAGTATGAGAAGGCTCGTCTTCCTGCTGGCTGCGTTGACCGTAACCGCTTCCCTCGGCCTCGCCGCCGACACGGGCAAGGACATCCTGCGCCGCTCGCTGGACTTGAGCGCCGCCATTCAGGACTACTCGGCCGATGTCGTGGCCGTCATGGACCTGCCCGGCGTCCAGGTCCCCCGCCGCACCGCAAAGGTGTACTACAAGCGCCCCAACAAGGTCGCCATCAAGTCGCGCGGGGTCGTGATGATCCCCAAGCGCGCGCTCATGCCCGGCAACCTCGGGACGGAGATCACGCAGGACACGCAGGTCCAGATCATCGGCAAGACCACCGTCGGCGGACAGCCGCTGTACACGCTGAAGGTCATCCCCACCGGTCAGGGCAAGGCCCCCGACCGCCTGCTCGTGTGGGTGCGCGGCGACCGCTACACCGTCGAGCGCATGGAAGTCTACTCCGGCCCGAAGAAGGAGCTGGCGGTGAACTGGACCTACCAGCTCATCGGCGGCCAGTTCTGGATGCCCCAGACCATCCTCGCGCGCATCCCGGAGTGGCGGTCGAGCAGCAACACGAAGCGCGAGGGCACCGTCTCGGTGACGTTCAGCAACGTCCGGGTGAACACCGGCCTGTCGGATGACCTGTTCAAGGAGACGAAGGCGAAGTGACGCCCCGCCTGGCCCCGCCACAGACCCATGGCGGCCGCGTGGAGCGGGCGCTGTACCACCGCTGCCGTCGCGGCGAAGCCGCGGCCCTGGCCACGCTGGCTTACCGGCTCATGGACCGGCTCTACACCGCGGCCTCCTTCGTCGCCCCTAATGAGGCCTCGGCGACGACAGCCGTGCTGCTCGCCTGGGACGATACGCTCACGCTGCTGACCCGCTATCATGTCGGCGGGGGCTTGCGCGTCAAGGCGCTGCAACGCCTCGGGCGGCACCTGCTGGACTACGGCGACCAGGCGGCCGTCCGTCGGGCCCTGCACAACGCCATGCACGAAGACGAGGACTCACTCCTCCCACTGCCGGACGAGACCGTCCAGCCGCTGGTGGAGCTGGCGCAACGCCAGGCCCCCGAGATCGCCACCGCCTACCGCGAGCGGCAGGCCTTGCGCCGGCGCGCGCTGCAGACGGTGACCGCCGCGGGCCTGCTGCTTCTGCTGTACGGCGGCTGGGTCTATGTCGGCCCCTCCGTGACCGGGCAGGAGTTGCAGTTGTCGTGCCTGCAGCAGCGCATCGCCCGCCGGGAGCTGATCGAGAGTCTGCGCGACTTCGCGGCCGCGCTGCCCGACCCGCAGGGCGCGGACCTCGCCCAGACGCGCACGCTGCAACAGGCGTCGCTGGCGCTCGAGGAGATCATCAACGCCCCGAGCCGCTCGTCGTTGCGCTACCTCAACCAGCGCCTCGAGCGCGAGGACTTGCCCGCGCAGATGGCGGAGATCGCCACGGAATACGGCGGCGCCCCGCGGCACGAGCTGATGCAGACGCAGCTTGTGCTGGAGGAAGTGCAAGGACTGTGAGCGTGGGAGCGTGGGAGCGTGGGAGTGTGGGAGTGTGGGAGCGGTCACCGACCGCGACCTCGGGAACGGGGGA
>CAZZDO010000237.1:0-4142 GCA_964653205.1 uncultured Armatimonadia bacterium
CGGGCGCCGGCGTTCTGGAAATCCCGCGGGGAATCTGCTACACTCGCCACAGATGATGACCAACCCCACCTCGGGCCGCAAGCGCGCCCTGTTGCTCATTCTCCGCGTGTTCGCCACCCTTCTGCTGGTCGGCATCGTGCTTTACACGGTGCCGCTGGGGGAGGTCTGGTCGGCGTTGCGCGGGATGAACCTCGTCTGGATGCTCTGGGCGCTGGCCGTGGAACTCGCCATGCGCGTGGTCTCGATCCTGCGCTGGCATCTGCTGCTGCCGCCGGCCGGCGTGCGCCAGTCGTTCATGGCGACCCTGCGGCTGGGGTTCATCGCCCTCTTCTACAACAACTTCATGCCCTCCACCGTGGGCGGGGATGTCGCGAAGTCCTATCTGGCCATCCGCGGCAGCGGCGCCGCGCCGGCGGCGGTCGTGGCCTCGGTGCTGGTGGACCGCGCCGTGGTCGGGTGGGGCTCGCTGGTGGTGTTCGGGCTCGTGATCGGCGCGTTCGTGGACTTCCCGCCGTTCCGCGTGACCATGCTGGTTCTCCTGGGCGGCGGCCTGGTGGCCGCCGTCACGGTCGCGCTGCTGGCGCGGCGACAGGTCTCGGCGGACGGACAGCAGCCCACCGGCCTGGTGGCCCGGCTGGCGCGCAAGGTTGTGGACAAGCTCAGCGAGGTGTCCAGCGCGCTCGTGCAGTATCGCCACCACCGCGGGCACCTGGCGGCCTCGTGGCTGGTGTCTTGCGTCGGGATCGTGCTCACGGGTGCGTCGGTGCAGTGCTGGTGTGCGGCGCTGGGGCACCCGCTGCCGCTGCTGCGCATGGTGGCCGTGGCGGTCATCCTGAAGATCGCGGGGATCGTGCCGGTGAGCCTGGGCAACGTCGGGTGGACGGAGGGGGCGACGCTGCTGCTGCTGCAGTGGGCGGGGATCCCGCAGGCGGTGGGCCTGGCGGTGGGCGTGTTGCAGCGCGTGGCGAACCTGGCGTTCAGCCTGATCGGCGCGGCGGCGCAGTTCGGGGGGCCGCCGGGCGCGGTCGCCGAGGGAATCGCGGGGGCGGCCTTGCCGGACGCCCCCGGCGCCACGGAGGCGTCGCAGTGAGTCAGGCCTCCCCGCCCGCCGCCCGACAATGGCGGCCGCGTTGGTTGCACCTGTGGCTCCTGGGGCTGGTCCTGCTGCCCTGCCTCTGGATCTGGGCGGACCCGCACACCGTCGCGGCCAGCGAGGCCATGCTGGCCACGCCGCTGTCCCACACGATGGCGGTGGTGGCAGGGCCGTTCGGCAAGCTCGACAATCAGTTGGCGGTCCTGCTGGGGTGTTTCCTGGCGGCGTGGGTGTGGCGGGGGCGGCGCCGGGCCTGGCAGTGGCTGGCCGTGACGCTCCTGTGCCTGCTGGCGACCGGGATCGTGGTGAACGTCACCAAGGTGACGGTGCGGCGTGTCCGCCCCGGCCCCGAACCGGCCGCCGGGGCGCTCGATGACCGCCCGCGTACGTCCTTCCCCTCGGCCGATGTCGCGTCCGTGTTCGCCATCGCGATGGCCACGCTGGCCTTCGCGCCGCGGGCCTCCCTCCTGGTCTTCGTGGTCGGCGGGATGGTCGGCGAAGCGCGGCTGTGCGCGGGCGTCCACCACTTCGCGGACGTGTGGGGGAGTGTCCTGATCAGCACTGCGGTCTCCGCCGGGGTGGTGCGCGCCTGGCGACGGCGGCAGGGGGCCTCGGACTGTGACGGTGAAGGCGAGCCCTCCCGGGCGAGCCCCGAGGGGGCAGAAATCACGTGACCGGCGGCGCCTCGATTGAGGACGCCGCCCACCTGCACGGGTCAACACGAACCCATGACGCTCACGATCACCACAACCTCGCCGGACGGCACCCGCGACCTCGGCCGCGGTCTGGCCCCCGCCTTGCGCGCCGGTGACGTCATCGCCCTGCACGGGGACCTGGGGGCCGGGAAGACGGTGCTGGTGCAGGGGCTGGCCGACGGCCTCCAGGCCATCGGGCGGGTCACCTCGCCGACCTTCGTCATCATGCGCCGCCACCCGTCCGCCTCGCCCGAGCCGGCGCCCGTGCTCGTTCATGTGGACGCCTACCGGCTCACCGGGGGCAACGACCTGCTGGACATGGGCCTGGACGACTGGCTGGCTGACGGCGCCGTCGCCATCGAGTGGGCGGACAACGTGGCCGAGGCCCTGCCGCCGGACCATCTGGCAATAGACTTCGCGGCCGACGGCGACTGCCGGACACTGACCGTCACGGCCCACGGGCCGCGCGCGCGGGAACTGCTGGCACACTTGCGACGATGCGGATACTAGCGCTTGAGACTTCCGAATATGTGAGCAGCGTCGCCCTGTGGGACGACGGCGTGGTCGCGGCTGAGAGCTTTCCCAGCCGCATGGACCTGTGCGAGAAGCTGACCGCGCGCCTGCAGGCGCTGCTGGGGGCCGTGGCGCCGGGCGACGGCCTCGACGCCCTCGCCGTGTCGCAGGGCCCCGGCTCGTTCACCGGCCTGCGGGTCGGCATGGCCACCGCCAAGGCCCTCGCGCACGTGCTGGGGCTGCCGCTGGTGGGCGTGCCGACGCAGGAGGCCATCGCGGCCGCGGCCGAGGTGGGGGAGGGCGAGCGCATGCTCATCCTGCAGCACGCGCGGCGGGGACACGTCTACGCGGGGCTGTGGACGCGGGACGAGTCGGGCGCCGTGGAGTTGGCCGCGCCGCACGTCGTGGCCATCGAGGACCTGCCGGCCCTGCTCGACGGCGTGCGGCTCATCACGGGCCCGGCGACAGAGGACCTCGGTGATCTGCTCACGACGCTTCCGGCCGGGGTGACGGTGCACCAGTCACATCCCGAGGCGGCGGTCGTGGCGCAACTCGCTGCCGGGCGCGTGGCACACGCCGACCCGCAGGCGGCGTTCACGCTGCAGCCGCTGTACCTGCTGGCGTCGCAGGCCGAGCGGATGAAGGGCATGGACGTGTCGCGGGGTCTGTCCCCGGAGGGGGCTGACCCCATCGCTGAACACGCAGGGGGACAGGGGGTCAGCCCCCTGCGGAGCGACCGCGTCGCTCCTCCGGGGACAGACCCCGCTCCCCGGCGCCGCCTCCGCCTCCGCCGCGCCACTCCCGACGACCTCCCCGAAGTCGTGCGCATCGAGAACGCCAGCTTCTCCAGCCCGTGGACGGAGCAGTCCCTGCGCGAAGAGCTGAGCGGGCGCATTGGGAGCCACTTCTTCGTCGCGGAGTTGGATGACCGGCCGGTGGGCTACGTCGGGGCGTGGATGTTCGCCGGGGAGACGCACATCTGCACGATCGCCGTGGAGCCGGCCTGCCGCCGCTGCGGGCTGGCCGAGTTGATGATGCTCACAATGATGCGGGAGGCGCGGGAGTACGCCAACCCGTACATGATCCTCGAGTATCGCGTCACGAACACCGGGGCCGCGGCGCTGTATGACAAGCTGGGCTTCGCGTACGTCCATCGCCGCCGCGGCTACTACCAGGACACGAACGAAGACGCGATCGTGGCCGCCATCGAGAACCTGGAAGCCCCCGCGCAAGTGGAGCGCCTGCAGCGCCTCCACGAGCAGTGGCTGGAACGCTATGACTACGAGTTGTCGGTTGAAGTCTGAACTGGTGCTGGCCGTCGAGACTTCGTGCGACGACACCACCGCCGCGGTCGTTGCCGGGGGGCGGCGCGTGCTGTCTTCGCACGTGGCCTCGCAGGAGGAGATCCATGCGCTCTTCGGGGGCGTCGTGCCCGAAGTCGCGTCGCGCAAGCATGTCGAGATGATCACCCACGTCGTGCAGGCGGCGCTCGATGAGGCCGGCGTGGGCTGGGACGACCTGGGGGGCCTGGCAGTGACGAACGGCCCGGGGCTGATCGGCTCGCTACTCGTCGGCGTCAGCGCGATGAAGGCCTACTGCCTCGCCACGGGACTGCCGCTGGTCGGCGTGAACCACCTCGAGGCGCATGTCAACTCGAACTTCTGCGACCTGCCGCCGGAGGCGGAGGGGCCGAATAGCGGCGGCCCCATCGCCGCTATCCGGCCCCAGGGCCGGATGGCCCTCCAGCCTTCGGCTTCCGGCGTATGCGGCCCCTCCACGGGCGCGCCGGAGGGGCCGAATAGCGGCGGCCCCATCGCCGCTATCCGGCCCCAGGGCCGGAT
>CAZZDO010000237.1:4242-8014 GCA_964653205.1 uncultured Armatimonadia bacterium
GGCCCTCCAGCCTTCGGCTTCCGGCGTATGCGGCCCCTCCGACGGCGCGCCGGAGGACTTCCCGGCGCTCTGCCTGATCGTCTCCGGCGGGCACAGCGACCTCGTGCTCCTGCATTCGCGCCGCGACCATGAGTTGCTGGGCTGCACGCGCGACGACGCGGCGGGCGAGGCGCTCGACAAGGCCGCGCGGGTGTTGGAGTTGGGTTATCCCGGCGGGCCGGCCATCCAGCGCGCGGCCGAACAGGGCACGCCACGCCTCGACCTGCCGCGCCCGCTTATCGAGGGCTCGCTCGACTACTCCTTCGCGGGGCTGAAGACGGCGCTGCTGCGGCTGGTGGAGCAGTTGCGCAAGGAGGGGGAGTTGCCGCTGGCGGACCTGGCGGCGTCATATCAGGAGGCGGTGGTGGATACGCTGGTGCGGAATGTGCGGAGAGCCCTCACCCCGCCCTTCGGGCACCCCTCTCCCAGGGGGAGAGGGGAGTCTCATCCAGGTGGGGCGCCAGCTTCTCCGCAGCAATGCTGCAGCCCGACGTTAGAGGCGAGGCAGGCGGCCGGGGGTGAGGGTATCCGTCAGATACTCCTCTGCGGCGGCGTGGCGGCCAACAAGCTCCTGCGCGAGCGGCTATCGCTGCTCGGCGAAGAGTTGGGCCTGCCCGTGCGCTACCCGCCGTTCGCCCTCTGCACCGACAACGCGGCGATGGTCGGGGCGGCCGGTTGGCTGAAGCTCATCGAGGGCGAGCCTGACAACCTCGCCCTCGACGTGTTCTCGGCGATGCCGTAGCCGTAGGAGCGCCAGCATCCTGCTGGCACGATTGTCGCCAACCCGCGATGCCGGCTGGAAGCCGGCGCTCCTACGGCCGCAGGTCCCGCTCCCTCCCCCACGGAACCTCCCCGGCGGAGGCCTCCGCCATGACCCGCCTACTACCTCTCCTCTTGATTGCCGCCGTGACCCCGCTCCTCGCCGCCGAGGACGTCCCCCTCAAGAACCCCTCCTTCGACGAAGGCCTCACCGAGCCGGGCGTGCCCGTCGGCTGGTCGCGCTACGGCGGTGGGCAGGCGGGGCAGCAGCTCGAACTCGTCCCCGGCGCGACCGGCAAGGGCCTGCTCATCAGCGACGGCAGCGCCGCCGCCGAGTTGGGCGTCACGCAGACCGTGGCGATCCAGCCCGGCGTGGCCTACAAGGCCAGCGTGCAGGTGGCGCGTTACGGCCAGGCGTCAACCGGGGGCGCGTATCTGCAACTGCGCTTCCAGCCCGGCGATAGGTACGTGCAGGTGCCCCTTGTGGCCCCGGAGCAGGGCTTCGGCGAAGTCGCCGCGTACATGACCGCGCCCGAGGGCGCCGCGCGCGCCATCATCTATCTGTACTGCCACCGGGCGGAGACGCCGCAGATGGTTGTGGACGACGTGAGACTACAAGCCGGAGTGGAGGCCCCCGCCGTGCCTGCGCAGCCCGCTGGACCCGAGATCCCCAAACCCGACGTGCCGCAATATGACAAGCTCAAGGACCTGCACCTGGCGACGTGGCTGGTGCAGGACGGCAAGCCCGCCGCAACGATCGTCGCGCCGCAGGCCTACGCGGCCGACGGCAAGAGGCTGCAGGCGGCGATCAAGGCGGCAACCGGAGTCGAGATACCGATGGGCGGTCCGGGAAGTCCCGCCCCACGCGGCAACCTCATCCTCTTCGGCAACCGCTCCACCAACTCGGTCATCAGTCGCCTGTATGACGAGAGCTACACCTTTCTGGACCTGAAGTACCCCGGGCCCGGCGGTTATGTCGTGCGGACGCTGCACAGCCCGCACGGCGACGGGCAGAACTTCCTCTTCATCGGCGGGAGTGATGATGCGGGCATGCAGGCGGGGACGGAGGTGCTGATCGGCAAGCTCAAGCCACTGGCGAAGCCCGGCTCGCTCTCCCTCGGCTACCTCGCCGAGATCAAGCTCAGCCCGCAGTACCAGGCCACCGACGACGTGAAGAAGATGGAGATCTGGGAAGCCTCGCGGATGTACGGCAGTTCCGGCTACTTCGGCTGGAACATGATCTCCAAGCACATGGCCAACTACTACATGACCGGCGACAAGCACAGCCTCCAGGAGTTCCTGCGGCTGAGCTTCCCTGACGCCGCGGCCATCAAGGAGATCGAGGACTACGACGGCGAGCGCATCGAGAACAAGAACGACCCGCTGGCCGGCCCGTACCACTACGCGGCCCACATGATGATCGTGCTGTGGGACCTGATCGAGGAGAGCCCGGACTTCACCGACGCCCAGCGCCTGAAGATCACCAACGCGCTGGCCCGGCAGTTGACCCACCGCGTCGCCGAAGGCGTCTACGGCAAGACCGCGCCGCAGCCGATCATCGGCGACCGCCACGGCGACTGGTCCGCCTTCGCGCTCTACGCGCTGGGGCGCTACTTCGAGAAGGACTACCCCTCGCCCGTCTGGCAGCGCTGCCTGGATGCCGGGGACCACTACTTCGAGGCGCTCAAGCGCACCTACTGGATGGCCTCGTACAACGACCACCTGTTCTGGTTCACCTCGTACTACGACCCGATGCTCAACTACCTGCTCGTCACCGGCAAGCGCGACGCGGACATGATGGCGAACCTGCGCCGCACCTTCGAGACCCAGGAGATCCTGTCCACCGGCCTGGAGAACGACTGGGGCGTTCAGGCCTCGGCGCTGAACATGCTCAACAAGGCCGCCCACGTCCTGAACGACGGGCGCTGGCTGTGGTATCGCGAGCACATCACGCTCGACCAGGACGGCTTCCGGCTGGGGCAGTCCTTCTGGCCTGGCCCGGACCTGAGGCCCGCGCCGCCGACCGATGTCGTCAACAAGTGGACGATCCACTGGATGCCCGAGGACATGTGGCGTTCGCGCAACACGGGCATCCCGCTGGACCAGTCGTTCCGGTGGGGGAGCTACCGCAGCGCGCTGGGACCGGCGAGCGACTACCTCCTCATTGACGGCTACAACGGGGCCGGGCGCAACCCGTACCACACCTTTGACCTCCTGGAGCTGCGCCTCAACGGCACGACGATGCTGAAGAACTACCACAACCAGGTGTTGTCCAGCGCCGACGGGATGGTGGAGCCGCAGGTCGCGATGGACGGGGCGCTGCTGCGCCAGGATGTGCTCGGCGGCACGGCCGTGTGCGTGGGCGAAGTGCCCAAGCTGCCCTTCGCGAACTGGCGGCGGACGCTGGCCCTGCGCACGGGGCGCTATGTCGTCATCGGTGACGACCTCGCCTTCCGCACCGACAGCGAGAACATGAAGCTGGAGACGACGTGGGAAGTGCCGGGCGGGTCGTGGGACGCGGCGGCGCAGGCCGTGCGCACCAGGGAGATCCCGCGCGAGTTGCCCCAGGGCTGGTTGGACTTCCCGGCGCTGCAGGCCGAATGCACCTGCGGCCCCGGCACGCCCGCCGAGCTGCTGTCGAAGCTAACCTCGATCAACATCGTGCTGCTGAAGGCGCCGGAGCCGGGCGCGTGGGTGCAGATGCCCTTCACGCTCAAGGAAGCCGTGTCGGGCGAGGTGTTCGTGGACCTGCTCAACTACACCGACCGCGGGATCGTCAAGCTATACCTGGATGGCGCGGCCGCGACCGAGCCGCTAGACCACTACGCCCCGGCGGTGGCGACGCAGCGGGTGTCGCTGGGGAAGCGCCAACTGGCGGCGGGGGCGCACACGCTGAAGCTGGAGGTTGTGGGCCGGCGCCCCGACTCGGCGCGCTGCTATGCCGGGCTGATCGGCCTGCGCCTCAAGCCGGAGG
>CAZZDO010000238.1:0-7989 GCA_964653205.1 uncultured Armatimonadia bacterium
GCCCCTACCGCCGGTCCTGCAGCACGCGCCGGAACAGCGTGTACGCCTCGCGGCGGGCGGCCGTCGGGTAGCCGTGCCCGGCGGGGATCTCGAAGGTGCTGAGCTTGTCGCGGCAGCCGAGCAGGTCGTACAGTCGCCCCAGCTCGATCATGTCATCGCGCACCGCTTCGCCGTGGGGGAAGACTTCGTCTTCCACGGCGTACGTGTAGTGGAACGCCCGCGGGGCGATGAGCCCCAGGACCTCGGCCCACTCGAACGCCGGCGGCTCCCCTACCGCGAGGAAGCCGGCCCAGGCCCCCGGCTCGGCCACGGCGAGTGGCTCGTACGCGCAGGCCGCGGCCCCGGCCTTGACGCGATGGTCGAAGGCGGCCAGCAGGATGGCGTTCGCGCCGCCATAGCCCTGCCCGATGGCCGCCAGGCGATCGGAGTCCACGGCGTCGAGATGGCACAGGAAGTCCAGCCCGCGCTGGTGGTCCCACAGCGTCTTCCCGGCCGACAACTTGCGCTCGTGAGGCATCAGCACGACGAAGTGGCGCTTGGCCAGCTCCTTGCCCAGAGCCGAGGTGCTGCTCTCGCCGTTGAAGGGACAGCACAGGACGGCCGGCTGGCGGTGGGCCAGCGGTTTGGGCAGGAGCAACGTGGCGGTGCACGTCTCATGGATCTCCACCCCGTAGCGCACTTGCTGCTCCACGTGGTCCCCGCGGTCTTCCTGGGCCAACACCTGCGGGTCCAGCGGTGAGAGGGTCCGGGGGGCCTCCTGCAGCAACGGCTCGACGCGCCGCAGGATGTCCTGGCGCTTGGCGGGCCACTGGCGGCTGGTGGTGATGAGCGTGTCGCCGTCTTCGCCGGGCAGTACGAGCAGGGAGGGTGGGGACGCTGGCTGGTTGGTCATGGCAGGACTCTCAATGGTGAGGACGAAGTCTGACTGATTAGGTAGGACAACCCATCTTAGAGGATGATCCCCATGGCTGACAAGCTGCGCTGTCTGATGATCGGGGCCGGCGGCATGGCCGGCGGCTTTGTCCGCAACTTCTTCCCGCAGTTCGCCGACCGCATGGAGGTCGTCGGCCTGGTGGACGTCAAGCCCGAGCCCCTGGCCGCCTCCGGCGACTTCCTGGGCCTGCCGGCGGACCGTCGCTTCGCCGACATGGCCGAGGCCTTCGACCGCGTTGAGGCGGACTTCTGCTGCATCGTCATCCCCCCGGCGTTCCACAAGCAGGCGGTGTTGCTGGCCGCCGAGCGCGCGATGGACATTCTCAGCGAGAAGCCCATTGCCGACACGTGGGAGGACTGCCGGGACATCCACCGCGCGGTCAAGGCCAGTGGGGTCAAGATGCAGGTCGTGCAGAACTACCGCTACAATGCCACGATGCTGACCGTCAAGCAGGTGCTGGCCGAGCAGCGGCTGGGGCGGTGCAACTATCTCATGGGCCGGTTTGCGGCGGACTACCGCGTCCGGGGGGCCTGGGGCGCCTTTCGGCATGAGATCCCCCACAGCCTCCTCATCGAGGGCAGTGTCCACCACTTCGACATGTTGCGCAACCTGTCCGGCGCGAACTGTGAGCACATCGCCGGTTGGGACTGGAACCCGGCGTGGAGCAGCTTCGACGGCGAGTCGAGCGGTCACTTCGTGGCGAAGATGACCAACGGCGTCATCGTCAACTATGAGGGCAACTGCAGCGAGGCGGGGGTGCAGAACTCCTGGCACAAGGAGCTGTACCGCGCCGAATGCGAAGGCGGGGCCGTGACCGTGGACAGCGACCTGGTGGTGCGCACGTGGGAGAAGCTCCCGAGCGGCCTGCGCATGGAGGAAGTGCCGCTGGTACGCCCGCAGTACGAGGGCCACAACGCGATCATTGACCAGTTCCTGACGTGGCGGGCCGGCGGCGAGGCCCCGGTCACGGTCCTGGACGACAACATCCAGAGCGCCGCGATGCTGTTCGGCGCGATCCGGGCGAGCGAGGGGAACTGCGTGGTGGATGTGGCGGGGATGGTCGGGGAGTTGGAGAAGTAGACGAGGCGCTCCCCTTGTGGGCCGGGTGTAGGAGCGGTCACCAGACCGCGACCGGTAGCCCGACGGGGTCGCGGTCTGGTGACCGCTCCTACACCCGGCCCAAGAAGTCTACAGCTCGATCCTCTTCCACTTCCCGTTCTTGAACACGATGCCGGTGTAGACCGCCTGCGCCAGCATCGAGGCCACCATGCCGATCCACACCCCCGCCGGGCCCATGCCCAGGTGCAGCGCGAGCAGCCACCCCAGCCCCGGGCCGATCACCAGCGTCCCGACGACCGTGGCCCACAGCGGACTCAAGGTGTCGCCCGCACCGCGCAGGCCACCGGAGAAGGCCATCGAGATCGTCGCCGCGGGCAGCGAGGCCGCGATGTAGATCACCGCCCAGTGACCCCAGTAGTACGCCTGCGGGTCGTCAGTGAAGAAGCCGACCAGCGGCCGGGCGAACACGATACACAGCAGCGCCAGCGTCCCCGACGTGACCGTCGAGATGGCCACGACCGACCAGCAACTGCGCTCGGCCCGGGCGGGGTTCTTCGCCCCCATATTCTGCCCGACGGCGGTCATCGCCGCGGTCATCATCGCCAGCCCGGCGAAGATGCCCAGCGAACTCCACTGCCCCGCCGTGACATGTCCGGCGACCGCGAACTCCCCGGCCGTCGTGCGGTTCAGGATGGCGATGAGCGCGGCATAGCCGACGCTGCGCACCAGGCCCTGCAGGGACGACGGGGTGCCGATGTAGAACATCTTGCCCCACAGGGACCAGTCAACGCGCCACGGCCCGCGCCACGGGACCTTGACCGCATAGCGGCCGCTGCACACGATCCAGAGCATCACGACCGCCGCGACGCCGCGGGAAATCACGACCGCCCAACCTGCGCCGGCCACGCCCAGCGCCGGGAACGGCCCCACGCCGAAGATCAGGCAGTACTCGATGACGATGTGGGCGACATTGATCCAGATCAGCATCCACAGCGGCGTCAGCGAGTCACCCGCGCCCTGCAGGCTGGAGGCCAGCAGGAAGTTGAGCATCATCCCCACCGAGCCCCAGAACATCGCGTGGGTGTAGATGACGCTCTGTTCGAGCACCTCCCCCTGCGCGCCCATCCAGATCAGCAGCGTGCGCGATACGAGCAGGCCGATGGGGATCATCGGGATCCCCGCGACCAGCGACAGGATGATGGACTGGCGCGTTACGTCCGTGACCCGGCCCGGCTGGCGTGCACCCGTGTAACGGGCCACGAGCACCTGCGTCCCCGTCGCGATGGCAAAGACCACGAACTGCACCGTGAAGATGATGCTCATGGACTGGCCGACCGCGGCGATGGCGTGCGGGCCGAGGCGGCCCACCATCTTGATGTCCGCGACCCCCATGATCCAGTTGAGCACCGCGCCGCTGACGATCGGCCACGAGAGCTGCACGATGCCGCGCAGCAAGTGCCCTTGCGTCAGGTCCACGCGGCCCTTCGGCGGCGTCTCCGGCGTGACGGGGGTCGTCACGGGCGGGCGCATGGCCTCCTGGCCCTCGGTCACAATGCCGCCGTTGGCTCCGTTCGGGGTCTCAGCAGGCTCGCATCCTGAGACGTCGGGGGAAGGGGGGTGATCCATCAGGAACCCATATCAAGCGAGTGTGTGTAGGAGCGCTCACCAGAGCGCGACCCTCGTTCGGTCGCGCTCTGGTGAGCGCTCCTACACCGCGTCCGCAGCCTATGTCACAACCGTCACGTGTAGGGTGCGGCGGCGCGGCCCGTCCAGCTCGATGAGCATCACGCGCTGCCACGTGCCCAGCACCAGTCTGCCCGATTGCACAGGCAGGCACACGGAGTTCCCAATCAGCGACGCCGCCAGGTGCGCGCCGGCGTTGTCGTCAATGCGGTCATGCTGCCACGCGCCCTGGCTGAGCTTGTCTATCAGGGCCAGCGTATCCTGCACCAGCCCGGTCTCGTTCTCGTTGACATACACCGCGCAGGTGCAGTGCGGGACGGAGATGCAGGCGAGACCGTCGCCGGCATCGGCGACAGCCGCCGCGATCTCACTCGTGACGTCCACAATCTCCCGTCGGTGGCCAGTGCTGAGGGTCAGTTGGTGGGTGGTCATGGGGAGTTCTCTCTTCGCGTCGGGCCTCTTCAGCGGCACGGATGGCGACCGCCACGGCCGGACGATGCAGGAGGCGGATGCCAAGGGCCGGCAGTGCAGCCCAGGCCATCCCCACGCAGAAGACGAACATGCACAGCACGAGAGATGCCACAACCGGCGGCCGCTTGACCAGGTCGCTGCACGTCCAGCCCGTGAAGCCTAGAGACCAGGCCAGCATGGTCCAAAGGATGAACTCAACAGCGACCCGGCCCCACTGCCGCAGACGCAGGCAGGCCACGGCGGTTACGAAGACGACGGCCACGGCAGCGAGCTGGCCGACCATCGCCGCCAGTCGACCGTAGTACAGCTCCGAGACGGACTTGCCTGTCTGAGCGGCGACCCTCTCGAACGGATAGGTTGACAGATACAAGGCACAGACGGGCACGATGAACGGCGTCGCAGCCAGGTAGACTCCCGTGAGGGCGGCCAGCGGCGCCCCGACCATTGTGATCTCCCTCGGCCTGGGCACCGGCGTCTTCAGGAAGTCCTGGACCCTCATTGCGCTCCGCTCCGGCGGGTTCCCCGTCCCAATTGTGCGCCGGGGACCGGCGCACCTACGCGGACGGGCGCACCGCCTCCAGCCTGAGTTGCAGCCCCACGCTGCCGTTGAACTCGTTGAGACCCGGCGTGTGGGCCAGGTCTATGCTCATCCCGCGCTTAATCCAACGGGCCTCACCGCCGAGGCCGAAGCCGATGGCCTCGAACGCCATGCGGCCCGCCCCGACCGTGAGCTTCAGGTGGTTGTTGTCGCGTCCGACCTGCCGCACGTTCAGGACTTCGAGCCCGGCCGAATAGAGCAGGGGCGACGGGTTGGCCTGGCCGCAGGGCTCGAGCGCCGCGAGCGCCTGGGCCAGTTCGGGCGTGATCTCCGCGGCGTCCACGGCGGCGTCCAGCTCCAGGTGGGGCAGCAGGTCGGCGGGGGTGAGGCTGATCGCGGCCAGTTCGCACAGCCGCCGCCGCACGTCCGGGATGCGGTCGCGCTTGAGGGTCAGCCCCCCGGCCAGTTCGTGGCCGCCGGCACGCTCCACCAGGTCGCCGCAAGCGGCGAAGGCGTCGGCGAGGTTGAAACCGGGAATGCTGCGGCCCGACCCCCGGCAGAACTCATCGCTCTCGACGATGACGACGGCCGGGCGGCTGAACTCCTCGAGGACCTTGGAGGCCACGATGCCCACGACGCCGGGATGCCAGCCCTCGTCGGAGAGCACCAGCACGGGGCAGTCCTCGTCGGCCAACAGGGCCTGCGCCTGCAGCCGCGCCTCCTGGTAGGTGCGCTCCTGCTCGCGCTGGCGCTGGCGGTTGAGCGCTTCGAGGTTCAGCGCCAGTTTGAGCGCCTCGTCCTCGTCTTCGCTGAGCAGCAGCTCCAGCGCCTCAGTCGCGTCGCCCATGCGCCCGACGGCGTTGAGCCGTGGCGCGATCCGGAAGGCCACGTCCATGGCGCTGAGGGTGCCGTTGACGTCGCAGATGCTCAGCAATGCGCGGAGGCCGACCTTCTTCGAGTCCGGCAGCAGCTTCAGCCCCGCGGCGCAGAAGGCACGGTTCTCGTCCACGAGCGGCGCCACATCGGCAATCGTCCCGATGCAGACGAGGTCGAGGAACGCCCGGGCCACGGAGGCCTCGGGAATGTCCAGCCGCTGGCAGAGCGCGCAGACGAACTTGTAGGCGATGCCGACAGCCGTCAGTTCGCTGAACGGGTAGTCCGAGTCGGCCCGCTTGGGGTTGACGACGAGGGTGCCGGGGGGCAGCGTCTCGCCGGGCTGGTGGTGGTCGAGCACGACGACCTCCACCCCCTCCTGGCGGGCCTCCTCGATGATCTCGTGGTCGCTCAC
This sequence comes from uncultured Armatimonadia bacterium, assembly GCA_964653205.1. Taxonomy (GTDB): domain Bacteria; phylum Armatimonadota; class Zipacnadia; order Zipacnadales; family UBA11051; genus JAJFUB01. Next base: position 5,974 of record CAZZDO010000238.1, read on the forward strand.
GCCGCAGTCCACGGAGATGAGCAGGCCCAGGCCCTTCTTGCCGGCCATCCGCACCGCCCGGCGCGACAGGCCGTAGTGGTCGTGCTGGCGATGAGGGATGAAGTAGTGGACATTGAGGCCGAGCTTGGACAGCGCGCGCACGAGCAGGGCGGCGCTGGTGACGCCATCGGCATCGTAGTCGCCGTGCACCAGAATCTCTTCGCCCTGGTCCCGGGCGTGCAGGACGCGCTCGACAGCGGCGGCCATGTCGGGTAGTCTAAAGGGGTCGTGCAGGCCGCCGGCAGGCGGGGTCAGGAACTCGCGGGCGCCCTCGGCATCATGGATGCCACGGTGGCGCAGCACCGCGGCGACGACCTGCGGCAGGCCCAACGCGTGCGACAGGGCCTGCTCGAAGGCGGGGTCACGGTCCCGCACTTGCCAGAGGGTACAAGGTGTTCGAGGGGCGATTGGGGAACACTCCTTCGACGGACCATGCGGTCCGCATGCCAGTATAGCGGCAGGGCGCGCGGAGTGTCAACGCGTGCCGGGCCGCGCCCGTGGCCCCGGCCGAGCGGGAAGAGGCAGGGCGCACAGTGACTCTGAGGTTCCGCAACAGGCAGCCGCACGCTGCTTGATAACGCTGCAGCCGCATGCCATGAAGGAGGGTCTGCGATGAGCCGAACGGCGCGCATTTCCCTGTGGTCAGCCCTGCTGGTGGTGTTCGTTTGCGCCACACTGGGCCTGACCGACCAGCTTACGCCGGTGCAGAACTGCATCAACGCCCTGGCCAAGGAGTCGAACGTGGCACCTGATAAGGTGCGAGTCATGCTGGTGGAGGGCGTCGTCTGGCCCGACACGTCGCTGGGGTGCCCGCAGCCGGGACAGGCCTACGCAGCGGTGATGACCCCCGGCTACAAGGTGCTGCTGGGGTTGAAGGAGCAGCGCTATCAGTACCACACTGACATGGGCCAGCGCCTCGTACTGGCGAGCACCAATGGCGTGCCCACGCCTGCCAACCAGATTACCAACCCGCCCCCGCAGCAGCAGGTGTCACCTCAGCAGCAAACGCCGGCGCTGATCGCCGCCACGGCCTGCCGCGATAACCTGGCCACGCGGCTGGTGCTCAAGCCCGACGAGGTGACCGTCACCGGCATCCAGGCGGTCAGCTTCCCGGACGCTTCTCTGGGGCTCCCCGTTCCCGGTGAGGCGGCCGCCCAGGTCGTCACTCCCGGCTTCATCGTGACCCTGAACGGCAACAACATCGGCTATCTGTACACTGCGGCCGGCAAGACGTGCCGCTTCGGCGGCCCGATCGAGACCCGTTCCTACTCCGCGCTGTACCTCGAGGCGATAGCGAACGAGCCGAACCTCAACAGCAACCTGATGCAGATTTCGCTGTCGGGCGCCTGCCCGACGCTCGTAGTGCAGGGCGTGACCGGCTACCGTCCTCAGGCCAACGGCTCGGTTCTGGCCCAGCGGCGCACGTCTCGGTCAGGCTTCGACCTGCTCTACATCCCGCCGGCCGGCACGGGTGCGCCCCTGAAGATTGCCTCCGCTTTTGACTTCGGCGACGGGGCGGTCAACGGCGACGCCAAGCGCTGGGTGTCCTACGTGCGCTCCCGGGCGGGGGCGGCCTGGCAGGTGGCCTGGGGTAACGTCGAGCCGGCCAAGGCCAACCTGCTGGACGACATCCTCGTAGCGCTTGGTGGCGGCGGCACTCGCGTGGACTTGCCGGCTGGCGCCACACCGGCGCGCCTCTACTGGGTGCAGGACAACCCGGTGGCGTTGGTCATGCAGGACAATGCCGTGGTGGCCCACGAGCTACTGCTGGCCAACCAGAAGCCCTCCTGGCGCAAGCTGAACACGTTCAGCGCACCCGTGCCGGAGGACTTCCAGCTCAACAAGAGTGAGACGCTGATCGCCAAGACAAGCGTCGAGCAGGGCAAGCAGGTGACGCGCGTCATCAGAAAGTGGTTCACGGGCAAGGAGACCGTCGTCGCGGCGATCGGGGACTTCAAGGCCGAGGAGATGTACCTG
>CAZZDO010000239.1:0-7958 GCA_964653205.1 uncultured Armatimonadia bacterium
GATGCTCGCCGAGGGCTACTCCCATCCCGCGATTTTCAACGACACGGCCATCACCCGCGGGCTGATGGACGTGGGCATGCCGGAGGCCCATGCGCGCAACTACGTGCATAGCTCCTGCGTGGAGATCACAGCCTGTGGGCAATCCGGCGCGTGGGTCTTCAGCCCGGTCGTCAACGCGCCGGCGGTACTGCTCGACGTCATGCGTGCCAACCCCCAGTGTGCCGGCCTGGACGAACTCAAGGCGGCCTACGCCGACGCCCTGCGCGCGCGCGTCCGTACGGACATGCGCACCCAGATGCTCTGGCAACTGGAGCGCTCCCGCAACGGCACTGATAATCTCCTCTCCTCGTGTCTCGTCAACGACTGCCTCAAGGCTGGGAAGGGCGTGGATGAGGGCGGTGCGACCTACAACTTCATCATGCCGACGTTCCTGGGCCTGGCTAACGTCGTGGACTCCCTGGCGGCCCTCAAGACCCTCGTCTTCGACGAGCGTGAACTCACGCTGGGCGGCTTCTACGGGATCCTCATGGATGACTTCGCGGGTCACGAGGACCTGCGCGAGCGGATCCTCAACCGCCTCCCGCACTTCGGCACCCACGAGCCGCTGACCGACGGGCTGATGCGCGAAATCACGGCGATGGCGCGCGGCGCGTGTGCGGGGATCGTCACGCTGTTCGGCGCGCGGGCGCTCCCCGGCGCCTACTCGTATCTGGAGCATGTGCGCAGAGGGTTGGAGACGCCGGCGACGCCCGACGGCCGCCGGGCCCACACGGCGCTGGCCGCGGCGTCCTCGCCCGTGCAGGGCTGCGAGACCAACGGCCCGACCGCCTCTGCGCTCTCCGCGACCTGCTGGGACCAACGGCCCTTCATGGGCGGGGTCGCCATCAACCTGCGCTTTCAGCCGCTTGGGGAGGCCACCCGCGACCACCTCAAGGCCATCGTGAAGACGGTCATGGAGCGCGGCGGCTTGCAGCTACAGATCAACTGCGTGTCCACGGAGACGCTCCTGGACGCGCGCGAGAACCCGCGCGCCCATCGCGACCTCGTCGTGCGCATCGGAGGCTTCAGCGACTTCTTCATCGCGCTGACGCCCGAGTTGCAGGACGAGATCATCAGACGCACCGGCCACGCCTAGTGCCGTATCAGACGTAATGCTCGGGGAGCGCCGTTGTAGGGCGGGGGCTTGTACCCCGCCCCTCATGGCGATACCCGAACGGCAGGCGGGGTACAAGCCCCCGCCCTACAACGGCTCCCGACCCATGGGTTCAGGCCTGACGCGGCACTAACCCGCCCCACCCGCAGCCGCACAGGAGGTCTTGCCGTGCGTTACGCCATCGCGCTGTCGCTGTTCCTGATCTCTGCCGCCGCCCACGCCGCCACCGACATCCCGAGCCTGAAGTGGGCAATGCGGTCGGACTGGATCAACGTCAAGACCGACGCGACTCCCGCGGCCGTGGGCGACGGCGTCGCCGACGACACTGCGGCGATCCAGGCCGCTCTCGACAACCCCGCCAACCCCAAGAGCATCTACCTGCCGCCGGGCACGTACCGCCTCACGCAGACGCTTGTGTTCAAGGGCGCGTCCATTGGCAACCTGATCGTCGGCCATGGCCGCGACACGATGCTGATGTGGGACGGGGCCGAGGGCGGCGTCATGTTCCGCAGCAACGGCATCGCCTACAGCCGCTACGAAGGGCTCAGTTGGGACGGGGCGGGGAAGGCCGCCGTCGGCTTCGACCACGCCTCCGACGCGCGCTTCGAGACCGAAATCAGCCACAGGCACGAGGCCTTCCGGCGCTTCAAGGAGTTCGGCCTGCGCGTCGGCAACCAGCAGAAGATCGCCTCGGCCGAGATCCTGTACCGCAACTGCCTCTTCGAAGACTGCGGGACGGCGCTGGGCTTCCTGACCTTCAACGACTATGACAACACGGTGGACCGCTGCGAATTCCGCCGCTGCGGCGTGGGCATCAAGGACAGCAAAGCCAACTTCTACGCCCGCAACTGCCACTTCGACCATAGCAGCGTGTGCGACATCATCATCGGCAGCGAGCACGGCAGCTCGATCCGCCGCTGCACGTCGGTGGGCTCGCGGCGCTTCATCGAGGTCCCCTTCAGCATCGCGCCCCTGACGATTCAGGACTGCCATGTGCGCGACTGGACCGAGCCCGGCCCGGCGGTCGCCCTCAGCGTCAGCCCGGTGCTGCTGTTCGACTGCAGCTTCGTCAAGGAGGGCCTGGCGACGCCGCCCGTGTCCATTGGCGGCGGGCAGAAGCTGTTCATCTCGTGCAATACGCCGGAAGAGCAGGCAAAGCTCGTGACGGCTCCGGCCTCGGCCACGGTGTACGTCATCCCGCCGGGCCAGCGCCACGGGCAGCTCAAGGACGCGACGCAGACCTTCCTGACCGACCAGGCCGTCACGCCGGGGCGCCTCTTCGACGCGCGGCAGGACTTCGGCGCGAAGGGCGATGGGAAGACGGACGACGCGGCGGCCCTGCAGGCGACGATTGACGCCGCCCGGGAAGCCGGGCAGGGCGCGCTGGCGTACTTGCCGCAGGGGCGCTACGTGATCAGCAAGACGTTGCGGGTGACGGGGCGGGACTACGGCGTCGGCGGGGCGGGTTTCCGCGGCACGCTCTCGTGGCGCGGCGCACCGGATGAGCCGATGATGGCCGTCGAGGGCGTCCGCGATGTCACGCTCTCCCGCCTCTCCCTGGGCCATCACGACAACGGCCCCTCGCAGCATGGGGCGGACATCCTCGTCACCTCGCCGCCCAACGCGCCCTGCCGCCTGAAGCTCGACGAGTTTTTCGGCTACGGGATGTACCAGAAGCAGCCGGACCGGCACGGCCTGCGCTTTGCGGACTTGCCGGCCGGCAGCGTCATCGAGGGGGAGGGCGTGCAGGGCAACCTGCGCTTCACCAACTGCGCGCGGGCGACGATCCTCTTCCGGACCTCGTATGAGGGCACGATCACCGTCGAGGGCGAGAAGCAACAGCGCGACGGCTTCCTGGGCTTCCAGACGCGGCTGGCGACCATCAGCAAGCCGACGCTGCACCTGCGCGACAACCACAGCATCGTGATGAGCGACTTCTACAACGAGCAGAGCCTGACGCACGTGCTGCTGGAGGGTGCCGGGGGGCAGCCCGCCGGGACCGTGACGCTGCAGGGACCGAAGATGCACACCTTCACCGAGGACCCGGCCATTGATATCCGTGACTACGCCGGGCGTGTGTACTTCGGGCAGAACCAGCTCTACATCGAGCCCAAGGAGCCGCGCTTCATCTCGAAGGGAACGCGGCCCGTGCAACTCATCATCGCCGGGAACTTCTGGTACAACACGAAGCCGAAGTGGGAGTTGGGGCCGGAAGTGGCGCTGATGATGATCGGCAACCGCGAGATCCCCGACAGCGGCGTCACCCCCGAGGCGCTGCAGGCGCTGGCGTCAGTGCTGGACGACCTGCGACGGCTGGGGGAGATGGACCTGGCGCTCTAGTTGCGGGGTGGACGCGCCGGTCGCACGGCGCGGACGGGGGCCCCGCAGTGGGAGGCGCGCCTACGCCTCCTCGACCGAGCCTTCCGCCGCCGGACCGGCGGCCGGCGCCCCGATGTAGAGATACCGGTCGAACAGCTTCTGGTACTCCGTCCAGCTATTCCCCGACGCCCCACCCTTGCTGATCTCGCGGACGAAGTACTGCACGTGCGCGTCCAGATTGTCCGCGTAGTGCAGGGCGCAGGCCTCGGCGGTCATGGGGACGATCGGCGCGCCGTATTCCTTCTGGCCGTGGTGGCTGAGCAGGAGGTGGTTGAGGCGATTGTCCAGTTCGGCCGGGAAGTCCGGGATCGTCTCGATCTTCTCCCGCACCCACCGGTCGGTAATGACGATGTGCCCGACCAGCCGCCCGATGTCGGTGTACTCGATCGTCACCCCGGTGTTGAACTCCGCGAGCTTACCGATGTCATGCAGCAGGCCGCCGGCGATCAGCAGGTCGCGGTCCAACTGGGGGTGGATCTCCTGCACCAGGCACAGGATCTTCACGACGCTCAGCGTGTGCTCGAGCAGGCCCCCGATGTGCGCATGGTGCTGCCGCTTGGCCCCGGGCGCTTCGGCGAAGGCCTGCACGAAGCCGTCGTCCCCGAAGAAGCCCTCCAGCAGTTGCCGCAGGTACGGGTTGGTGACCTGACCGAGGAACTGGAACAGCTCGGAGAGCAACTCCCCGGTGTCGCGGTCGGCGGCTTCGAGCATGTCGGCCCGCGCATATTCGTCGGGCTGCGCCGGGGCCATGTCCTCGATGATGATCTGCAGCTTCCCGCGATATTCATCCACACGCCCCTCGACCTTCACGACGGAGCCGGGCTGGCAGATCTCCGCGAACGGCTCGGCGTTGTCCCACGCCCGGCCAATGATGCTGCCCGAGCGGTCACTGAGCAGCAGGTCCAGGTAGTTGCCACTCTTGTTCTTGAAGGGGATAAGGGTGCGCTGACTGACGGCAAAGACGCTGGAGACGTTCTGGTTGGGCTGCAGGTCAGCAACCATCTGCTTGGCCATGGGGGACCTCGGGGGGATCAAATGATGCGGCCCAGCTCCTGGCCCTCGGGTGTGAGCCGGAGCAGGCCGAACTGGAGGCCGGGCGCGTCCTCGGCCTGTTTCGGCGCGCGGGCCAGCAGCTCCTGCCCGCGCAAGTCCAGGGACTGCAGCAGCCCCAGACACAGCCCGCGCCGCTCCCGGTCGTGAAAGCCCAGCAGCAGGCCCGGCAGGTCGGCGAAGCTCAGCTTCCGCGCCTGCAACTCCGAGGCCGTCGGCAGCCCGCTGAGCGCCTTGCCCTGCAGGCTGATGCGGCGCAAGTCCAGGCCGGCGAACTGCTCGGTCCAGCGCTCGACGCGCCACGCGGTGCGCTGCTCGCGGGTCTTCTGGCGGAGGTGGTCGGAGTGGGGGAGACGGTGGATGACGAGGCGGTCGTCGTTGCGCCAGGCGGCCAGCAGACGCCTGATCTCGGGGCTGTCGCCGATCATGATGACCTGCGGCTGGTGGCGGGCCGTGCTGAGTAGCTCCAGCTTGCCGCACTTGAGTTCCAGGCCGCCGCGCCCGCTGATGTAGCCGCTGGTGTCCACGAGGACAAGCCGCGCGTCCGCCGCCTCCGCCGCCCACGCGCACCGCACGGATTGCGCCAGCGCCGTCGCTGGCGTCGTGGCCGGCGTCGTGTCGCCGACGAAGAAGAACTCGTGGTCGTTCGTGCCGGCGAAGCGCCAGGCGACGCACCCGGGCGGCCCCACACGCGACTGGCCGGGGTCACAGTCCACCAGCGCGGGGCGGCTCTCGGCCGGCAGCTTGCTCAGCAGCCACCGGCACAGCGTCGTCTTGCCGGCGTCGCTCGGGCCGATGACGATGATCCGCCCGGCTGCCGGCAGGCGTTTGAGCAGGTCGAGCCATTCGCGGGAGACGTGGATCTGTTCGCGGGTGGTGGTCATGCCTCTGCCTTTGCCCCTCCCTTCAGGGAGGGGTCGCTGCGCAGCAGCGGGGGTGGGACGCCGTCGTGGCCGCAGGGACGGGCGCCAACGGCGTCCCACCCCCTGCCCCCTCCCTAAAGGGAGGGGGAAACGACTCCCTCCAGCCCGTCTGCCGTGATCCGGAACTTCACGATCTCGTCGCTGCACCAGCCGCCGCGGTGCTTGAGCACGAACGCGCCGCGCTCGACCCGCTCAGCGTTTGGCAGCCGCCCCATCAGGATCACCGTCGTGGCGTTGATCGTCAGGTCGTCCTCCATCGTCTCCGCGGCGATCAACTGGTGCAGTTCGGTCTCGGGCGTCGTCTGCAGGAACATCGTCGCGATGTCGGCGGCCTCGTACGGGTGGGCCATGACCTCGTCCTTGACTTGCGGCCAGCGGCCCTGGAACAGGTCGCGCGCGACCCAGTCGTGCGGCTTGCGGACGATCTGGTGGAGGATGTACTCAAAGAGGTCAATCTGCGCGGACTCGCGGGCCGTGGCGAAAGGCTCGATGCCATCCACAAGCTGCCGCCGCGCGCCACGCACGAAGTGGGCGTAGCAGTGGGCCAGCACGTGGCGCAGGTTCTCGTTGAGCGTGAGCTTCCAGGCCCGCCACTGCTCGTCGTTCATCTCGTCGCGCAAGACGCGCTTGCCGACGTAGCCGAAGGGGTTGAGGTAGTCGGGCGGCTCGACGCCGTCCCACAGGTGCGCCAGGTCCAGCGCGCTCTGGGTTAGCTCCCAGTCGAAGAGGCGGCGCGCATACTCCGCGTGCTGCTGGCTGTCGCCCCGCGAGCCCATGTCAATGATGAAGCCGCGGCGGCCCTCCTGGGGTAGGCCGGCCTGGCAGAAGCTCAGCCCCAACTGCGTCTTGCCGATGCCGGTGGCCCCGCGGACAACCGTCAGCGAGCCCGGCTGCAGGCCACCGCCGAGAAGCTCATCTATGAATGTTACGCCGGTCGAATACAGTTCAGGCAACGTCCGTCTCACTTCCTGTCACGGGCTCGGAACCCACGCGCGAGTCAGGTTAGCACAGCCGGCTTGGCGAAATCAATCGCGGCGACAGCAGGAGGCGGCGGCGCGACGGGGAACGGATAGGACGCACGAACTCACCCGCCCGTTCCATCGGATTGACCCGCCATGCCCCGCGTCAGCCTGGTCGAAGCCCCCCTTGAGCCCCTCGAAGCCCTCGTGGCCGCCGTGGACCGCGTGCTGGCGCTGATTGGCCAGGACCGCTGCGTACGCCCGGGCGACAACGTGCTGCTCAAGCCCAACCTGCATGGCGGGCCGGGGCATACGTCGCCGCAGACGATCGAGGCCCTGTGTCGCTGGTGTCTCGACCACGGGGCGGACAGCGTGACGATCGGCGACGCGGGCTTCTGGGGCATGACCGACGGGACGGCGTACTTCGAGAGCACGGGAATGGCCGATGTGGCCAGACGCACCGGCGCGCGCCTCGTCTTCTTCCACAGCGGGCCGTACCGCCTGCATCATCTCGACAACGACGCCGTGCCCGAGACGATCGGCGTGTCCGAGCACCTCTACGAGGCCGATGTCATCATCAACGTCCCGATCCCCAAGACGCACTTCAACACCCTCGTCACGATGGCCCTCAAGAACCTCAAGGGTTGCATGCGGCCGGTGGACAAGAAGCGGTTCCACGAGCTGGACCTGCACCGGGCGCTGGCGGTGATGAACACGCTGATCGCGCCGCTGGTGACCGTCAACGTGCTGGACGGGACGACCGGCTACGAGGGCATGGGGCCCGGACATGCCGACCCGTTCCCGTGGGGGCTGCTGGCGGCCTCGACCGATCCGGTGGCGCTGGACGCGACGGCGTGTCGGTTGATGGGGATCGAGCCGCGACAGGTGCGCGTGGTGACCGAGAGCGCGCGCCTGGGCGTCGGTGTGGCCGACGAGGCGGAGATCGAGATCGTTGGGGACCGGCTCGAGGACCACCGGCGGCGGTTCGTGCTGCCCCACGAGGCGCTGGCGAACACCTTCCCGGGGCTGCGCATCATCAGCGACAAGGCGTGCAGCGTCTGCATGGAGAGCCTGTTCAAGGGGCTGGAGATGGCGAAGGATCGGTGGGACGGTGGGGAGGGGCTGACGCTGCTCATCGGGGCCGGCCCGACGTCGGAAGCGGACCTGCTGATCGGCCGCTGCGCGTGCGGGGAAGAGACGGGCGACAGGGCCGTGCCGGGGTGCCCTCCGGAGGCTGCGGCGATTTGTGGCGCAATTGTGGACGTTGGGCATCAGTAGTCGAGAAACGATGCCTTTCTGCCGTCTGGGCGCCAGGGATGAGCACGCAATACTTCAGTCAAGCGATAACATATCTTTAAAGATTGTGATTCCTGCATCTATCTCCGCTCAGGAGCTGGAAGCAACCTTGAGGGAATCCCCAACGTCAGCGGCAATTGTGGAAAACCCTGTGGAAACGCCCCTCCACACGTGGAATATAATAACCCGATAATACAT
>CAZZDO010000240.1:0-7945 GCA_964653205.1 uncultured Armatimonadia bacterium
TTGGGGAGCGGGCCCAGCACGAGCCAGTCGCGAATCTGCCCGCTGCCGACCGTCAGCGTCGGGCTCAGCCACAGTTGCGTGTGCGGCAGGATGACCCCGACGTGCAGGCACACCTGCCGGCGGCCCCATGTCCCGGGCGGGAGCGTCACCGGCAGCGTCAGCGTGGCGCGCCCGTCCTTGAGCGGCACGGCTGACCCGTCTTTCGAGCACGCGGCCGCCTCGGCGACATGCGCGGCGATCTGCCAGTCCGGCTGCCAACGGGCCAGGGAGGCGTCGAGCACGAGCGTGCCCTCCCCGCCGCCGCCCTTCTGCAGCAACGCCGGCAGCGTGCTGGTCTTGTTGACCTGGATGTCGAACCCCAGCAGCCGGGCCGCCGTCGTGTGGGGCAGGACGACACCCAGACGGCTCACTTCGCCCATGAAGGCGACCGTGGCGTCCAGACCGGCCGCGGGAGTCGCGCCCGCCGGTGCGCGCTCCAGCGCCTCCAGCGCCCCGGCCACCGCGGGCCATTTCGCGGGATCGTCGCTGACGCCGGCCTCGCGCGCGACCGCGCGCAGGCGCGACCGCTCGGCTGCGGCCAGTTGCGCCCCGTCGAACGTGCCGCGGTCCAGCCCCTCGCCCGTCAGCGGGTCGCGGACGTTGTCCAGCACGTTGCCGCGCACGAGCACGCCGCGTACGGCCCGGTCCAGTCGCACGGCCTCGTCGGCGTTGCGGATCGTGTTGTTCTCGACGATTACGTCGCTGACGGTGGGCTTGTCGTTGCCGTTGCCGCCGATGTGGATGCGGGCGTTGTTGTCCAGGCGATTACCCCGGACGACGCTGCCGACGTTGTACGGCCACGGCCAGTCGCGCGTCAGCGGCCAGCCGAACACGCCGATGACCGAGTCGCCCGACAGGATCGAGTTGTTCGCGCCGGAGCGGTAGATGGCGCCCTCGGTGATCGCGTTGTCCACGTACTGGCAGAACCACGAGGGTTGGTGGCAGGGGTTCTTGTCGGGCGGAAGCTGGTACCCGCCATACGGCTTGCCGATGCCCTGGTAGCCGCCGGCGCGGGCGCAGGTGTTGCCGGCGACGATGTGCTCGAGCGAGCTGCCGTAGAACTGGATCGCGATGCCGGCGTCACTGAAGTCGTTACCATCGAGGATGTAGTGCCGCTGCAGCATCGTGATGCCGACGAGCGACGTGGCATCCGGCGGGACATCCCACGGGCGGTCCACCGTGACCGTATCCCCCTCGACCTTCACGACCCTCCGGTACTGACTCCAGCCCTTGCCGGAGAAGATGAAGACGGCGGCGCCGGCCCAATTGCGCCGGCCGGGGTTGAGGGCCTCAGGCAGCGTCAACGTCGCTCCAGTTGCCTGCGCAATGGGGCCGTAGTACAGCCCGCCGCCCGCGTCCGAAGTCATCGCCTCCCGGTCCCACCCGTGCATCAACGCCAGCTTGTTGTTGGCATAGTAGACATTCTGCGAGTAGCTGGAGCCGTCGAGGCAGTTGAGCCCGCCGCCGGTCGCCATCAGGTCCGCGCCGGTGATGGCGTTGTTCTCGAAGATCAGCCCGTCGGACCCCGAGATGCAGTACCAGCCGTGGCGGCCGTTGTACAGCGCGTTGCCGCGCACGATGCCGTTGCGCGTGCGGCTGAGGAACAGCGCGCGGCCGCTGCCGTACAGGTCGCAGTTCTCGATGCGGAGGCTGTCACCGCCCAGGCGCACGCTGTCGCCGCCGGAGAGCTTCCCCAACTCGCGCAGGCGCTTGTCCGCTTCGTCGGCGCTCAGATGGCCGCGGTAGGCGTCCACGCGCGTGCGCACGCCCACGAGCCGAACGTTGCCGGAGTCGGGCTTGTCCCCGAGGTCGCCCACGATGATGTGCTTGGCCATCGAGGCGTAGAGCGTCAGGTTCTCAAGCGCGAAGGAGTTCGTGCCCTGGATGAGCGCCTCGGGCGGCGTCGCCATGTCCGGCCAGAACAGCGCCGTCTGGTCCGTCGCCACGCCGCGCAGTGTGACGAAGCGCGGCATCGTCAGCCCGGCCGTGATCTGATAGCGCCCCCGTGGCAGCAGCACGACCCCGCCGCCGGCCGCGCCCGCCTTGTTCAGCGCATCCTGGATCGAGCCCGTGTCGTCGCGCGTCCCCAGGCCGTCGGCGCCGAAGTCGCGCACGTTGTAGACCGTCGCCGGCCAGGGCTTCGGTCGCGCAAGAGTGATTGGCATGCCCACGCTCCAGCCCACGACCCCGCCGTGGCCGGAGTGATAGAAGACCTCATAGTCGCCGTCGGGCAGTTTGTCGGGCAAGCCCACCGTCGCCGCCCACGTGTCGGCCTGCTTGCCGATCTTGAGGGCCACAGTCGTGGGACCCTTGAGATACACCTGCGCCTTCGGCCCGGCGAGGTTCTTGCCGAACAAGCGCAACGTGGGCTTGGCGCCCCAGTCGGTCTGCAGCCACCAGAGGGCCGGGCGGTTGATCAGCACGGCCGTGGCCGCCTGGAGGGAGTCGCCCACAAGCAGGCTGTAGATGCCCGGCTTCTGCCTGGGCGCGATGAGCACCTTGAGGCACTGCTCGGAGGCTTGCAGCACGGTCGCCCCCTCGCCGTAGCTGACATGGGTCGAGCCTCTGCCGCCGGGAACGTCGGCCGAGTCGTCGTCGGCACGCCCGAGCAGGACCTGGGGCTTGTCGCCGAAGCCGTCGCCGAATAGCATCACGGTCTCGCCGGGTTGCACCGGGTCCTGCACCTGCCAGATGGCCGGGCCGGCCGCGGCGAGGCTCAGCGCAAGCAGCGATAGGGCAAGGCAGAGAACAGCTCTCATGGCGTGACTCCCTTAGCTCGTTCGGCCTCCATCTCAGCAGCAGGCAGCGCGCGCGTCCACAGCCGCACGCGGTCCAGGCAGCCGACGAAGAAGCCCGGCTGCTTGGGGTCGGGCGGGTCGCCGCCCCACGCCTCGCGCCCCATCACCAGCGGCTCGAGGTTGGTGCAGCGCTTCTCGGCGTTCTGCTTCTGGCCGACGACCTTGCCGTCGGCGTAGATCGCGATCCCCGTCCCCTGCGTCATGACGACGGCGACGTGCGTCCACTCGTTGGCCTTCAGGCATGCGGCCGAGCCGAAGTTGAAGCTCCACTTGCCGCCTTCGTCGCAGGCCTGGAAGCCGATGGCGGCGCCTTCCTGGGTGATGACGAACGGGGCGGCGGCATTGGCCGCGCGCTTGCACACGAGGCCCCGCCGGCCCTTGAGCGTCTCGGGCTTGACCCAGAAGCTCACCGTCATGTCCGGGGCGTTGAAGACCGCCGGCTCGTGGGATACAGTCAGCAGCCCGGTCCCATCGAAGCGCACCGCCTGCCCGCCGCCGACGCCCGGCACAAGCGTCACGCCGTCCCTGGGCACAGCCCCAAAGCCGTTGCCCGACAGGTCGGCGATGGCCCCGTGCTTGATCTCCTCGAAGTCGTAGACCGCCACGGGCTCCGGGCGGCCCATGAAGGCCCGGATCTTCTCCTCGGCCGCGCGCCGCACGGCCTGCTCGTCCAGTTCCGGCGTCTGCACCTTGGCGAGCGTGTTGTCCTGGATCAGTACGCCCTGGGACAGGCTGTCGAGCCACACGCCAGTCTGCAGATTCTCCAGCCGGTTGCGCCGCACGACCAGGCCCGTGACGCCCCGGTCCAGCTGCACGCCCACGTCGGCACTGCGCACGTCGTTGCCCTCGATGACAACATCGGCCACGGAGGGGTTGGCATTGGCGCTGCCGCCCACGTGTATGCGCGCGTTGTTGAGCAGGCGATTGCCGCGCACGACCGCGCCGACGTTGTACGGCCACGGCCAGTCTTTCGTCAGCGGCCAGCCGAAGACGCCGATGTTCGCCTCGCCCGACAGGATGGCGTTGTTGGCCCCGGCGCGATACAGCGCCCCTTCGGTGATCGTGTTGTCCAGGAACTGGCAGAAGAACGAGAGCTGGTGGTTGGGGTTCTTGTCGGGCGGCAGGTGGTAGCCGCCGTACGGCTTGGCGATGGTCTGATAGCCGCCGCTGCGGGCACACGTGTTGCCGGCCACGATGTGCTCGATGGCCCCGCCGTAGAACTGCACCGACACGCCGTTGTCGGCGAAGTCATTGCCGACGACCAGGTAGTGCCGGTGCATCTGCGTGATCTCAATGAGCGAGGTCGCGTCCGGCGGTACATCCCACGGGGCGTCCACCGTGAGTGTGGCGCCCTCGACGCCCGTCAGCGTCCGCGTTTGGCTCCAGCCCTTGCCCTGGACGATGTACACGGCGGCGCCGGTCCAGTCGCGCTTGCCGGGCTTGGGGTCGTCCGGCAGCGTGACGGTGCGCCCCTCGGCTTTGACGATGGGCCCGTAGTACAGCCCGCCGCCGGCGTCGGACGTGATCGCCTCGCGGTCCCACCCCATCATGTTGCGCAGGACGGTGTGCGCAAAGTATATGTTCGTCGAGGCGGCGGTACCGTAGTTGGCCAACCCGCCGCCCGTGCTCTGCAGGTCTCCCCCGATCAGGCGGTTGCGGTCGAAGATCAGGTTCTGGCTGCCCTCCAGGCAGTACCAACCCCAGCGTCCGTTGTAGAGTGAAGTGTCGCGCACGACAGAGTTGCGCGCGCGGCTCAGATACAGGCTGCGCCCGCTGCCATAGAAGTCGCAGTCGGCGATGTGGATGTTGTCGCCGCCGAGACGCACGCAATCCGGCCCGCCTGTCGAATGGCGCAGCGCCGCCCGGAAGCGCGCATCCACTTCCTCGGGCTTCATGTGCCCGCGGAACATGTCCGCGCGAATGCGCACGCGCCACAGCCGCACGTTCCCAGCCTCGGGCACATTCCCCAGATCGCCGACGACGATGTGCCGGTGGTTGGAGGCGTACAGCGTTAGTTCGGCGAGCGCGAAAGAGTTCGTGCCCTTGATGAGCGCTTCGGGCGGCGTCGCCATGTCCGGCCAGAAGAGCGCGGTCCATTCCTGGCGCTCGCCGCGCAACTCGACCCCGCGGGGGATCGCGAGCGTGTCGGTGGCCTGGTAGCGCCCGCGCGGCAGGAGGACGATGCCCCCGCCGCTGGCCCCGGCGGCGTCGAGGGCCGCCTGCAGCGCTGCTGTGTCATCCCGCGTGCCGCTGCCATCGGCCCCGAAGTCGCGGATGTTGAAGGTCTTCGTCGGCCATGCAGGCGGGGGCGCGATCGTCAGCGTTGCCGGCTCGCTCCACCCCGCCGCGCCGCCGAGGCCGCAGTGCGCGCGGACGGTGTAGTCGCCGGGCGGCAGGTCGGCCGGCAGGGGACATTGCATAGCCCACGGGTCGCTCTGCCCGGCCGCCGTCAGCCGCACGCTGCGCTTGCCCTGCACCAGGATCGTGCGTTGCGGCCCGCCCAGGCTCTTGCCGAAGAGGCGCAGCGTGGCGCCCTTCTCGGCCGGCGTTCCGGGGTCAAGCTGCGCCCACCAGACCGTCGGGCGGTTCAGCAGCCCCGTGGCCTTGCCGCCGGGGCTCTGCAGCGAGTAGGCGTACAGGCCCGGCTTGTCGGAGGCGGGCAGGACGAACTTCACACATTGGTCGCGCGCCTGCAGCACCGGCGCGGGCTTGAGGGGGAGGGCCGTGGAGACGGGGCCAGGAGTCCCCGCCGGCCCATCACTCACACGCCCCACGGACACCTGCGGTTTGTCGCCGAAGCCGTCGCCGAAGAGCATCGCCGTCTCGCCCGGCTGCACCGGGTCCTGCACCTGCCACACCACGGGGGCGGCGTGGGCGAGCGTGAATGCCAGGAGACTCAGCGTCAGCAGGGCGAGGCGCATCATTACACTCCGTTGCCATGGGTCGCGGTCGGGGCGGTCCCGAGCATGTGGTGCCGCCCGGTCGCGGTCTGGTGACCGCTCCTACACCGATTTGCTGAAGAGAAGACAGGGCCGTGTACGAGCGGTCACCAGACCGCGACCTCAACCCTCGGGAGCCGGTCTGTACGAGCGGCCTCCCGCCCGCAACCGCCGTCACTTCTCGCCCGCAACCTCTTCATCCGTCAGCGCCCGGGTCCAGATGCGGACCTGGTCCATCAGCCCGATGAAGAAGCCGGGGCCGGCCGTGGTTGCCGGGTCGCCGCCCCAGGCCTCGCGGCCGAGGATCAGCGGCTCGTTGTTGTCCTGCCGCCCCAACGGGTTCTCCTTGGCGGCGGCCAGCTTGCCGTCCACGAAGATGCGCACGCCCGAGCCCGTCTTCATCACGACCGTGACGCGCGACCACTCGTTCTCTTTGAGCCTCGCCGGGCCGGTGAAGTTGAGGCTCCACTTGCCCTGCTCGTCGGTGGCCTCGAAGCCGACCGCCGCCGCCGTCTGGTTGATGACGAAGGGACAGCCACTGTTGCCGTAGCGCTTGGCGACCAGCCCGCGACGGCCCTTCAGGTTGGCGGGCTTGATCCAGAAGTCCACCGTCAGGTCCGGGGCGTTGAAGACCGCCGGCTCGTTGACCCGCAGATAGCCCGTGCCGTCGAGGCTCACGGCCTTGCCCGAGACGCCGCCGTCCACGAGCTTCGCCCCGCCCTCGAGCCGGGCCGCGAAGTTGTTGCCGGACGCATCGGGGGTGACGTTGCCCGGCGCCTCCTCGAAGTTCAGCACCAGCACGGGATCCGACTGGTTGAGGTACTTCGCCAGCCGCTCCTGCGCCGCCTTGCGCATGGCCGGCTCGTCCATCAGGTCATGCGTCACGTTCGCGAACTCGTTCTTCTCGAGCAGCACATCCCGGCAGCTCTGGCTGATGAAGATGCCGGTCTCGCTGTTGGCCACGTGGTTCTGGGCGACGAGGACATTCGCGCAACTGCCGGAGATGCTGATGTGGCTGTTGCCCTGCAACGTGTTGCCGCGCACGACCGCGCCGCGCGTGAGCGGCCCCTCATACTCCGCCCGCCGCGCGCCGTAGACGTTGATGAGGCTGTCAGCGGCGGAAGTCCAATGGTAGTAGTTGCCCTCGGCGATGGTGTTGCCCAGGAACTGGCAGTACCAACTCGGCTGGAAGCCGTGATACCACAGCCCCAGCGCCTGGTAGCCCTGGTTGCGCGCGGCGGTGTTGCCGACGACATCGCACTCGATGGACGTGCCATAGAACTGGAACGCGCCGCAGTCGGTGAAGCTGTTGCCGACGAAGGCGTAGCGCCCGTGGAACATCGTGATGCCCAGCGTGGACGAGGCGTCGGGCGCGACGTCCCAGGGCCGGTCCAGCGTCACGTCGCGGCCGTTCCACTTCTGCACCCACCGCCACTGCCCCGCGCCCTTGCCGTCCAGGATGAACACGCCGCCGTTGGTCCAGTCGCGCCCACCCCACTTGCCGTCCTCGGCCAGCGTCATGTCCGTGCCGTTGACGGAGGCGACCTTGCCGAAGTACGCCTCGCCCCCTGCGTCGGTCGTCATGACCTCGCGGTCCCACCCGTGGCAGAAGCGCATGTCGTTGTAGCTGTAGTAGATGTTGCGGCTGCAGGCGGTCGAGTAATTCGCGATGCCGCCGCCGGTGCTCATGAGGTCCGCGCCCTGAAGCGTGTTGTGCTCGAAGATCAGCCCATCGCTACCCTCCAGGCAGTACCACCCCCAGCGGCCGTTGTAGAGCTGGTTGTTCGCCACGAGCGAATGCCGCGCGCGGGAGAGATACAGCGACCGCCCGCTGCCGTACAGGTCGCAGTCGGTGATGACGACGTTCTCGCCGCCGACGCGAACCGTGTCGCCCCCGCCGGTGGACCACTTCAGCGACATGCGGAAGCGTTCGTCCACCTGCTCGGGCTTCAGATGCCCGCGGTAGGCGTCGCCGCGCACCCGCAGGCGCTCCAGCCGCACGTTCCCGGCGTCCGGCTTGCTGCCCAGATCGCCGGCGATGATGTTGCGGTGGTTGCTGGCGTAGATCGTGAGGTCCTGGAGGGCGAAGGAGTTCGTGCCGAGGATGAGGTTGTCGGGGGGCGTGGGGTAGTCCGGCCAGAACAGCGCCACCAGTTCGCGCTTCTCGCC
>CAZZDO010000241.1:0-7934 GCA_964653205.1 uncultured Armatimonadia bacterium
ATGATGGCGATGACAACAAGCAGCTCGATGAGGGTGAAGCCGCGCAGCCGTGTCATGTCGCACCCCAACGTCAGGCGGAAGTATGGCTTGCTTCGCGCATTGTGCATGTCTGCCTGGTGGCTGTCAACATTCGTCCACCTCAGCTCAAGACAGCGGGATTAACCTGGAGTGGCGTGGGCAAACGACCGCGGGACAGGCAAGGTGCCTGTCCCGCGTTGCTGTTCGGTGGGAGGCTGACTGCTCAGCGCGTCTTCTGCCAGTACTTGGCGTAGCTGCGGTCGGCCTCGCTGCCGCCCTGGTACCACTTGCCGTGGCCGTCGGCCAGGCAGGCGTTGAAGCCGCCGTTGTGGCGGGAGATGTCCACGCCATCAACGCGCAGACCGGCCGGCTTGCCGCCGAAACAGGTGGCGCTGCACTTGCCGCCGCTCCAGTTGCCGTCCGCGCACCAGTTGCCGGAGTTCCAGCAGTCGAAGATCATCATGGTCTCGGCCGGGTGTGTGATCGTGCCCATGGAGCCGTCAAAGGTGCCGCGCACCCCGGGCATGATCCACGGGTTGGCGTGGTAGCTGACCAGCATCGAGACCGCGCCGCTGGGGTCGCCTGAGTTCTGGTTGTCGGAGGGACACCGGAAGATCTGGGAGTTCTTGACATAGGGGTAGACACACATGCGCCAGGAATACAGCGGCCAGTCGTTGCCCTGCACGTACCACTGGTACGTGGCCGGCAGGCGCTCGTCGAAGTCTTGGGCGTACTGCAGCAGGCCCAGCCCGATCTGCTTGACATTGGACAGACAACTGGACTGGCGCGCCTTCTCGCGCGCCTTGGCGAAGACGGGAAACAGGATCGCCGCCAGGATGGCGATGATCGCGATCACGACGAGAAGCTCGATCAACGTAAAACCGCGTGTCCGGCCCATAGTGCAGTCCTCCTTGGGACAGTGTGAGATAGTCATAGTATTCGGCACCGCGCGCACGCGCACCTGCCCAGAGCGCGCGATATTGCTGGCGCTGCCCCCCCATGCCCTCAGCGGCGCGCCTTCGCCTCGATGGCCTGCGCAATCGCCAGCCGCCGGTCGGTGAGGACCTGCGGGTCTTTCGTGAAGTGCGTGAAGTCCCGCGAGATGTCGTCGCCGACGGTGAGCAGCGGGCTCTTCGGGTCGCGCTCCCGCAAGAGCCACAGGTACTCGTAGTCCTCGATGCCGTCGCGGATGTTCTCCAGCCGCACCGACGGCCACGGCGTCCAGTCCGGCCCCGGGTACACCAGCCAGCCATCCCCGTTCACCTTGAACTCGCGGTATGTGGCGACCTTCCCCTCGTCCCACGGCACCGCCGGCCAGCGCGGCGCGGCGCTCTCCGCGGGGATCATCCCGTGCCAATAGTTCACCCGCCAGTACAGCAGGCCCGTGCACTGCTTCTGCCACGTCTGCCAGAACAGCACGCGGTGGTCCACGCCGGGTTGGTCAATGAAGAAGTTGGCGTAGGGCGGGCGCGGGCCGCAGCAGACGTACAGCCACGAGGTCTCCCCGGCGCGGCGGCGCTCGGCGAAGAAGTCGTCATCGTGGATGGACGTGATCGCGCACCAGATCTTGACCGGCCCGACCAGTTCGCTCGGCTGGCGGTTGATGTAGTACGTCTGCATCAGCGGGACGTTGGGCGCCAGCTTCGCCGTCTCGCGGTAGACAGGCAGGAGCCGGTCGTACTCGACCGGCTGGATCTCGTCCTTGGCGTAGACGTGCGTCAGCCCCAGCCAGCCCTTCTCGCAGAAGTGGCGCAGGGCCGCGCCCACCTGCGCCTGGAGCAGCTCGCGGCGCCCGGCTGCCTCAAAGTCGTCAATCGTGACGTCCCCGTCCGCACACTCGGCGACGACATCATCCACAAGATACTGGATCGCCTGCTGCTTGCCGGAGATGACGAACTGGAAGTTGTCACACGTCTTCAGGCCGTCGAGCGTCAGCGGGGCGCCGGTAGTGTTGTGGTGGTACTGGGCGATGGGCAGACGCACCTCGTGCCAGTCCGTGCCGCCGACGGTGAACGTCGTGATCCACCGGTGGGGGAAGCAGTTGACGAAGGCGACGATCTGCTCCTTGGCAAAGGCGGGGTCAAGGGACTTGATCCAGAAGCGGAAGGCACGGCACTGACGCCCGGCGATGATCCCGCCGTCCATTGAGCGGCTGATGGACGACCAGCTATCGGACTTCGGCCAACTGAACCGCGCGGCGTTCTGCCCCCCGTGCGCGTCGTCGGTCAGTTCGAAGCCCGACCCGCGGTCGCACTGCCAACCGACCGAGCCGATGCCGGCGAGCGCCACGCCCTGCGGGGGCAGGCGGTCGGCGACGGCGGCCATGCAGCGGTCGTTGAGCGTGAAGTCATAGCGCGGCAGACCGTCGGGGCCGCGCGTCTCTTTGCGGTACGCCGAGCCCACGCGCGTGGGCGTGATGCGGTAGTCGAGCAGGAAGTTGTTCCAGCGGTCGAAGACCTCCGGCGGCATGCGCTCCATGTAGTCGGCGTCGCCCGTGTACCACAGGGAGAGCGTGTCGGGCGCGCAACCGAACGGGGTGGCGAGGTGCTGGCGGCGCGGCAGCTCGAAGCCGAAGACATGGAGCTTGAGCGCCAACTCGTGGCTCTCGTCGCCGGCGCGGACGGTCAGCTTCCCCCGGTAGTCGCCGGCCTTCGTGCCGGGCGGGACCATCACGCGCAGCCAGAGCGGCTGCAACTCGCCGGGCTTCACGCTGAAGGGACCGTTCGGGAGGATCGGGTCGGGCCAGTCGCCCACATAGGCCGTCTCGTAGCCGGGCTTGCCGGTCCCGATGTAGCCGACGACGCCGAGGCTGATGCGATCCGGCCCGATGGTCGCGCCACCCGGCCCGGTGAGCGGCGACACGGTGGCCTCGCAGCCGGTCAACTCCTGGTCGCTGAAGGAGATGGTCACCACCTGCGCGGCCTCGGCCTCGTTGGCGGCGGCGGTGAGGGACAGTTCGCGGCTCACATCGGCCACAGCGTCCGCGCCGTCGCGGCGGAGCTTCACCATCGGCGAGGCCGTGGCCAGGCCGAAGCGTGGCGCGGCGGCGGCGCCCCGGCTCCAGAAGGTGTAGGCCCGCAGGCGCAGGCTGGCGGACTTGAGGTCGCGGATATCGGCAGTGAGCTGCGCGGCAACGGGCCGAACCTGCGCCCACTGCGCGGCCGTCGTCGCGCGCGGGTCGCGCAGGACGGCCTCGAGCTGCTGGAGGGCCGCCGCGATGCGCGGCTGCCGCTCCCGGACGGGCGCGGCCACGGCGTCCGGGGCGCCGGTCAGTTCAAGGCCGCCGACCGCCTGGTCGTAGCCTCGGCGCACCTCGGTGATGAGCGTCCGCGCGTCGCGCTCGTAGAAAGGCGCGAGGTCAAGCTGCATGTCCACGAGCTGCCCGAAGCGACCGGGATTGTGGAAGCCCCCAAAGGTGCCGGACCACGAGCTGGCCTCGCCCCCGAGCTTGTCCCCCCGGCCGAAGTTCGCGCACCACGTCGGCCCCGTCGTGAGGTCGAGCGGCAGCGCGGAGAACGGGATCGCCAACTCGAGCGTCCACGCCGTCGGCGTCTCCTTCGTCTTGGCCTGCCAGTCCGCGTTCCAGCTCGCGTCGGTCACGTGCGAGTCGTAGCGCGTCCCGAGGGGGTTGACGATGAACTGATAGTAGTCGCCGAAGTTGCCGGCCGGGTTCAGGAACAGCTCGATCTCGTCATCTCCCCACACGACCCCGTCGCGCTTCGTGACGCTCTGCTTGAGCTTGTCGCCCGGCTGCTTGGCGCAG
Source organism: uncultured Armatimonadia bacterium (assembly GCA_964653205.1). Taxonomy (GTDB): domain Bacteria; phylum Armatimonadota; class Zipacnadia; order Zipacnadales; family UBA11051; genus JAJFUB01. Next base: position 3,782 of record CAZZDO010000241.1, read on the forward strand.
GAGAAGGCGAAGTAGAGCGTGTTGGCGTCATGGGCGACCCAGACCGTCGTGAGGCGCTGCGGCACGCCACCGGTGGTCGTGACGAAGCCCGCGACGCCGCGGTCGGCGGCCCAGCAGGCGTCGGAGAGGTCGCCGTCTATGCGCGGCGCTTGCGCCACGAGTGTCGGCTTGAGCGTCGGCGCGCCGTAGAGCGCGAAGTCGTCGAACCACGCCGTGCCCTTGCCCGCCAGCAGCGGCACGACGCAGATGCGGTCTATGCCCTCCGGGATCGTGAAGCGGTGGGTGATCTGTCTCCAGTCGAACGAGCCCTTTGTGTTGGGAATGGCCGCGCTGCCGACGATCTTGTCGCCCGTGCGCAACTGCACGTCACAGCCGGCGCGGTCGGCGACGGCGTCGGCCTTCATCCAGAAGCTGAGCACCAGCTCCTGCCCCGCGACGACCGGCACCGCCGGATGGTGCCAGGTCGCGAGGCCCTGGAAGTCCTCGCGCTCGATGCGCAGGCGCCCGCTGAACTGCCCGCTGTGCTTGACGGCCTCGTCGCGGGTGCTGCTGACACCGGCGTCGCGGCCCGTCGGCGGCCAGACGCCCCAGTCGGCAGCTTGCGGCCCCGTGCCGGCCTCGAAGCCGATGTTGCGCAGCAGCTGCGGCGTGGCGCCGAGGTCGCCCTCGGCCAGCGCCAGCGTGACGACGGAGGCGAGCAGCAGCAGGCAGACCAGAGCTTGTCTCAACATGGCAGTCACCTTCGTTCGAGGCGTGGCGTGCCCCTTCGCCCTGGGCTCTGTCCAGCCCTGCCGGGGGGAACCGTTTGCGGCTGAGCGGCCTGGAGTCGCGGGGGAACGCGGACTAACGCCCGAGGATCTCTTCGTAGACGTCCTGGACTTCGCGGGCGACGCGCCGGATGTCGAAGTAGCGGTTCGCCCGCCGCCAACCGTTCTGACCCATCGCGTGGGCCCGTTCCCTGTCGGCCAGCAGTTGGCTGATCGCCCCGGCCAAGTCCCCGATCCGTCCCGGCTCGATGAGGTGGCCGCAGATGCCGTCCCGCATGACTTCGGGGACACCGCCGCTGCGCATGGCCACGACGGGCTTGGCCGTGGCCATGGCCTCCACGAGGGCCCGCCCGAAGGGCTCGTTGATCGAGGGCAACACGAAGACGTTGCACAGGCGCAGCAGGTCGGCGATGTCGGACCGGAAGCCGAGCCACCGCACGCGCCCGCTCACCGACAACTGCTCCGCCAGTTCCCGCAGGTCCCGCTCGTAGCTCGTCTCCCAGAAGGTCGTCGTGCCCACGACCAGCAGCCGCGCGCGCGGACGTTCCGCGAGCACCTGTTGCATGGCGCGCAGGAGGGTCTGGTGCCCCTTCCAGGGCGTGAGCCGCCCGACCACGAGCACGACCTCGTCCTCCGGCTCCAGCCCGAGTTCCGCCTGCAGTTGGGGCGAGGGCTCGCCGGGACGGAACTTGTCCAGCGGAATGCCGTTGTGGATCACGCGCAGGCGCAGCACGTGCCGCAACGGATCGAACTGCGCCGCCACGGCCTCCGAGATCGCGATGACGTAGGGCTTGACGGAGCGCGCGGTCTGTAGCAGCCACTTGCGCGCGGGGGGTTCGGTCAGGATATCGCGCACGTGCCACACCAGCGGCACGCGGGCCAGGATCGCCGCCAGCCCGCCGAGCAGGTGGCTCTTGAGCGCGTTCGTGTGAACGAGATCGGTCTGTTGCGCGATGATGGCACGGCGCAGTTCCGCCACCGGCCGGCGGGAGGCGGTGAGGTAGTCATACGAGGCCAGCAGGCCGGGCTTCAACTCCTCGCGCTTGGCCACCAGGACCGGTGAGGGCGTGAGCACCGGCAGGCGGGGCACATCGGCCAGCTCGGCGTGATCCGTCCAGTGGGTGCCGGCGGTGTGGAGAAGCAGGGGCTGGTAGCGCCGCCGATCGAGATGCGGCAACAGCTCCATCAGGCTCTGCTCGGCCCCGCCCACGTCGTCCGCCTGGTCCACAAAGGCGATCCGGCGCGCTCGCTTCACGTGGTTCGTGTTTGGCATAGCTCCTCAAAGGCAGCGTCCACGCGCTGCGCGACCTGCTCCCATCTGAACTGCGTGCGGGCCCGCTCCTGGCCGATGCGCCCCATCTCGCGCGCGGCCGCGGGGTCGCCGAGCAGCCGCAGGATGGCCGCCGCCACCGCCTGTGGGTTGCGCGGCGGCACGAGCAGGCCGCTGCGCCCGTCCTCGACTGCATCCGGGATGCCGCCGGTGCGGCTGCCGATCACCGGCGTGCCGCAGCAGTTGGCCTCCAGGAACGTCAGGCCGAAGCCCTCGGTCGGCTCGCCAATGACGTCGTAGCTGGGCATGACCATCGCGTCAGCCAGCGTGTAATAGCCGCACAGCTCGGTATCCGGCACGGAGCCGGCCATGATGACATGCGTCTGCAAGCGGTTGTTGACGACGCCCTGCTCTAGCTGGGGACGGAACGGGCCGTCCCCGACGATGACATAGGCCACGTCGGGGAAGTGCCGCCGCACCAGGCGCAGGGCCTGCATGACGAGCAAGTGCCCCTTCTTGGGCACGAGCCGGGCCACCGTGAGCAGCACCGGCCGGTCCTGCAGGCCGTGGCGCTCCCGCAACCGCGCGGCGGTCTCCGGGTCGGGCTGGAAACGCTCGCTCTCGATGCCGCACCCGACCATGCGGATGCGCGACGCCGGCGCGAAGCCCCGGCGGAAGTTCGCGGCCGCGTAGTTGCTGATGGCGAAGCACAGGTCGGCGCGGGTGAGCAGGAAGCTCTGCAGCGCCCATTTGACGACATTGGCGGCGTGGAGGATGAACTCGCGGTCGTGGCCGAAGACGCCCCACGGCACGCCCAGGCGCCGCGCGGCCTGCATCGCGCCGGGGCCCTCGGGCGACCACTTCGTCGAGATGATCCCTCGCAACGGCTCACGCAGGCCTGGCGCGATCCGCAACGCCTCGTCGCGCAGGCGGCGCGTGATGGCCAGCTTGCTCCCCCCGGGCACGCGGGTGACGGGCACCGCCGCCGCGGCGTCATGCTCCTGCCAGCCGGGGTGCTCGGTGGCGATGACATGCACCTCGCGCCCCAGGGCCTGCAGCGCCAGCGCGAGGTTGCTGTGGTAGCGCTGAATGCCGCCGGTCTGGGGCGGGTAGTCGGTGGCGAGAAGTAGGTAGCTCATGGAAATGGACCGCGGGCTTTCCAGCCCGCGAGGACACGCCGCGAAGACACGCCGCGGGCTGGAAAGCCCGCGGTCCGGACGCCTACGACCAGCCGAGGCCCTCCAGCACCCACCGGAAGTACTCGATGTCCTGCTTGGCGAACAGGTCCCGGTCGCCCTGGCGGGGCGCTTCCAGGCAGAACGGGCTATCGTTGCCCGCGTCCTTGAGCGTCTGGGCCCACACCCGGTTGTCAATGACGCCGTCGGACAGCCCGCAGACGATGTAGCCGCCCGTCGAGGGCTTAAAGATGTTCTTGAGGTGGTTGTAGTAGACCCTATCGCCCAGGACAGAGAGGGCCTCCGTCAGCGGCTCACCGTTCTTGTTGAGCACGATGTTCCCCATGTCCAGGTTGGCGCCGATGGCCGGGGAGCCGATGCGCTTGAGGAACTCCGCCGTGGGCTTGGCCAGGTCGTGGATGTAGCCGTTGTGGGTCTCGAAGGCCATCTTCACACCGAGTTCTTCGGCCACGGCGCCCAACTGCTGGAATCCCTCGACGGCCCAGGCCCACTGCTCCCAGGTGGCGCAGCCGGACCCATTCAGGTGGAACTCGCTGTAGGGGACACCCGCGGCGACCATCGAGCCCGCCATCGTGTTGAACAGCTTGATGCCGATGGCGCTGGCCCGGCGGAGGAGATCGGTGCTCTTCTCCACTTCGGCCGCGCGCGCGTCGGCGTCGGGGTTGTTCAGGTTGCAGGGGCAGGCCATGGTGACGGCCAGCCCGGTACGCGCCATCTCCTTCTTCACCTGGGCGATGTACCTGGCGGGCGTGAGGCCCTCGGCCGTCCCGCGCAGTTCCACGCCGTCATAGCCGTAGAACTTGGCCTTGTCAAACAGCGTCGCCAACGTGTAGGAGCGCTCGAAGTAGTTGATGTGCATCAGAACCTGGGGCACGGGCTCACACCTCTTCCGTGGGGATGAGGTCTTGTTCCCTGCCGCG
>CAZZDO010000242.1:0-7889 GCA_964653205.1 uncultured Armatimonadia bacterium
GACGAGAACCTGCCGATGAGCCGGTCGGCGGAGTACAGCACCGGAGCCCTGGCATGGCGTGGCTGGGAGTGGGGCGTGGGCCCGTACATGAAGAATACGCAGATGCTGCGCTGCCCGAGCGCGCCGACCATCACAGTGGCGTACGGCGAGACCTGCAGCGGCGGGTACGCCGCCATGCAGTACAATGCCGGCAAGGCCATGGGGACCATCACCAAGCCGGCCGAGATGAAGCTCCTGATTGATCTGAACGGCTCGTTCTGGCACATCCCGATCCAGATCTCCCCCGGCGGCTGCCACGACGGGCCCTGGGTGGGGCACTTCCGCCACAACGAGGGTACCAACGTTGCCTATGTGGACGGGCACGTGAAGTGGCTCCACGAGCAGAACGTGGGGTCCGCGACCGCCATCAATACGCTGTGGCGCGGGCTGTAGCACGCCGCAGTGACGTCACAGTCAGAAGTCGCAACGAGGGGCAGCCCGTATGGGCTGCCCCGCTTTCTTGCTTCCCCAGGTCCCGGCTTCAGATCGCCAGTCGCCGCAGCTTGCGCCGCATGCGCTCGGCCTTCTGCCGGTACGCCAGCGCCCGGCGCACGAGGCGGTGTCCCGCCTGCAGTTGCCACTCCGGCTCATCCAATAGCTCCCGCACCACGTAGCGGAAGCCCGCGGGGCGCGGTTGGGGGAACACGACCCACTCGCGTACGTTCACCCGGTGGAAGGACAGCTCGACATCCTGGAAGCGCAACCGGTGCGCTCCCTCCGGCGACATGACCTGCATGAACTGCTCGTAGGTGCGGCGGTGACGGGCGTCGCCGTGCTCGTGCATGAGCTGCCAGTGCTCCAGCGCCGCCTCCACGTCCCCCTTCTGGTTGCGCAGCATCAGGGCCAGGCCCATGTTGGCGTGGGTCAGCGGGGCCAGCGGCTCGATGGCCAGCGCCTGCTTGAAGTAGTGGATGGCGGCGGCCAGCAGTTGCCGGGCCTGCGCCCGGGTCTCCTGCTTACGCCCTTCGGGCATCAGCGTGGCGGTCTGCGCGGTGAGTTGCAGGTCCTGGGCCAGCTTCGCCTGCGCCAGGGCCAGCGTGTTGACCACGTGCACCGGGGAGTCCGGCCGCGTGATCTTGCGCAGCACGTCTATGGCCCGCTGGTAATCACCGACCATGTAATTGAGCAGCCCCAGGTCATACGCCGCCACCTCGGCCACGCTCTGCACGTTGACGGCCTTCTCCAGGTACGGCCGGCCCTTCAGGAACAGCTCGCGCACCGCCGGCGGGGGCGTATCGTCGCGTACTTCATGCTCCTCGCGCTCGCGCAAGGCCGCCATGATGTAGCACTGGCCGGTCAGGTAGGTCATCTCGGCGTGGTTCGCGCCCTTGCGCAGCGTCTGGGCGAAGGTCTCGGCGGCGGATACATGCTCGCCGCGCAGGTACTGCGTCAGCCCGTAGTTCAGTTGGGCTTCCGTCGCGGCAGTCTGCCCGGCGCTGAGGGCTCGGGTGAAGGCCGCGGCAGCGGCGTTGAGGTTGAACTCCAGCATCTGCCGGTGGGTGGTGGTCTCCGGCTTGATGGCCATGGCGCGCAGCAGGTGCATGAGGCCGCGCTCCAGGTCCAGGCCGTCACCGTCGTGTCCCTCCTCGATCAGGGCGGCGGCCTCGATCTGCCGGCCGGCCGCCAACTCCGCGCGGATCAGGTTGCGGCGACAGACGGGATCGCCGCCGGTGGCCGCCACGCGGGTGAAGTACTCGTAGGCGTCGGCACACTGTCCCTGCTGGAACAGCGCGCAGCCGATGCTGGTCAGGAGGTCGCGGTCGTCCGGAGCGTGCTCCAGGGCCGGCAGCCATTCCTCCAGGGCCGCGGTGTAGCGAGCCCCGTGGTAGTGGTGCAGCCCCAGGTCATACCGGGCCGTCCCGTCGTCCGCGTGCAGGGCTGCTGCGTGCAGGGCCGCCACCGCCGCCTCGTCCTCGCCGTCCTGGCTGTAGACGTTGCCCAGGTTGATGAGCACGGCGGGGTCGCGGGGTTGGAGCTTATGGGCCTTCAGGAGCCACGTCCGCGCCTTGCGCAGGTCGCCGGCCGCCGCCAGGAGGGCGCCGAGATTGGCGAAGACCCTCTCATCCTCGGCCACAAGGCCAGCCGCCGACGCGGCCTCGGGGACGGCCTGCGGCAACTGCCCGCGCCGGTAGGCCAGCACTGCCAGATTCGCATGAGCGTAGGCATAGCCGGGCCGGGCCTGAGCGGCCGCCTGCAGCGCCCGTTCGGCCTGCGGGTACTGCCGCCGGCGCAGGGCGCGGACCCCGAGGTTGTTGAGTAGCAGCGCCTGCCGGCGTTCCTGCGCCAGCTTCCAGAGGCGTTCGAGGAGTTGCTCGTCCCGCGCTCGTGCCCCCAGGCGGGCGAGGTTGGTCTCGGTCGTCAGCGTCTCGATCCGCGGGACGCTCTGCACCTGGCGCGCGATCTGATCCCACTGCCCGCTTTCGGCCAACGCCGCCAGCAGGTTGGCCGGGGCCTCGCTGACGCCCCCGGCGGCGGCAGCCTCGAACCCCGCCGCGGCGCCGGCCGGGTCGCCCTGCAGGAAGTCCACGACCGCCAGGTCATTGGCCGCCTGCGGGTCGTGCGCGAGGTCCGCCTCGCGCAGCGTGCGGCGTGCCGCGCTCGCGAGCACGCGGCTCTTGTCCGTCCACTGGCGCAGCGCGATCTGGTAGCCCTGCTTGCGGACGAAGTCCCACATGAGCACGGGGATCCTGACCAGCGCCAGCCCACAGGCGGCGCCCACGGCCCCGAAGACGACGTAGATCAGGGGGTTGGTGCTGTGGATCATGGAGTACAGGTACAGGACCCACAGGGCCGCTCCGGCGGCCATGCCCACGGCGCCCACGATGGCGCGCCGCCGCACGCGCGGCAGCGACACGTGCAGGGACGGAGGCGCGACCGGCGCCTCACGCTCGGGTGCCGATACAGCCTGGATGAGCAGTCTCACGGCCGGTCATTCCTTTCGAGCCAGGACACGCGCCACGTGTGCATAACTAAGTTATATTGTTAGTTTGCCCATGCGCGCGGCGGCCCAAACTCTTTGCCCCTCCGAGCGTCTCAGACCACTAAGGATATGCCCGCACCAGGTCATGGCGAGCGCAGGACGCGTTCAAGAACGGCTCAAGCGCGCCCTGAGCCCGCCGCGAAAGGCAGTCATGGAGAAGGCCGCGCAGAAGGGAAAGGGCCTCGCGCCCCCGAAACGTGCCGACAACAGGCCGCGCAATCACGCGCTGTGGAGGCCCTCCATCATGCGACACCTTGCTTCCATCCTCGCCCTCCTGGCACTCGCTCTGCCATTGGCCGCGGCGCCACGCACGACCCATCAGGCGCAGCATTGGACGCTTGAGAACCAGGCCCTCAAGGTGGACCTTGACGCCCAGGCTGGGACCTTCCAGGTCCTCGACAAGGCCGCGGGGCATGTGTGGCGCGGGCCCGACGGCGGCGCGGTCAGCACCGTGCTGCTCGTGCCGCAGGCCACCGAGCCCCCGAAGGTGGATGGCGTGCTCAGCGAATGGGCCGACCGCGGCGCCCTGATCGAGTTGACGCCGCAGATGGTCGCGGATGTGCGCAAGGTGGACGGACCGGCCGATTGCAGCGCCCGCCTCCGCCTGCTATGGGATGCCAGCGAGCTGTATCTGGCCGCCGACGTGAAGGACCAGAAGGTCGTGTTCCCCGCCGCCGACGAGGCGCAATGGTGGGAGAAGGACAGCCTGGAGTTCTGGCTCGATGCCACGCAGTACGCGGTGCGCCTGACCGACGGCGGCGACAATCTGTGGTCGTCGGCCGGGCCGGTGACGGGCGCACAGATTGCGCACCGGCTCACGCCCGGCGGCTATCAGCTTGAGGTGCGCCTGCCGCCGCAGATCGCCAAGGCGACGGCCGCCGGCCTCGGCGCCCACGTGCGCTTCGCCGTGGGCCTCAACGACAGCGACGGCGCCGGCCGCGAGGCACAACTCTATTACCCCCTCGGCTGGGCGCACTCCAACCCCAGCACGTTCGCCGACATGACACTGGCTGACGCGCAGGGGGCCGCGCCCGCCACGGGCGCGGACGCCACGAGCCGGCCCACCTTCGCCCCCGCCGGCGACAAGCCCGGCGAGGCTGCCTTCAAGCTGCAGATCAAGAGCGGCGGCAAGACCATTCCGGGGACGGTCACCTTCCGGCTGCTCGGCGACACGCCGGAGTTGCAGATCGTGCTCGACGCCGACGACCCCGAGGTGCAGACCGGGCGCTTCGGCGCGCTGCACCCGCTGGTGCTCGACCACGCGGGGCGCATTCTGGGCGCGCAGTACTGCGACGGCATCGGCGTGCCGACCGATGACATGAGCTGGCGCGGTCGCGTCTGGAGCACCTACGGCTCCCTGGACATGCCCTGGGTCGGCCTCACCGATGGCAAGGTCGGGTACATGCTCGTGTGGGAACTGCCCGTCTCCTGCGACAACGGCGCGGCGATCTTCGAGACCGTGAAGGCGGGCGAGCAGACCGTGCTGGCCCCCGGAGTCCAGCATGACCCGATCCGCGGGCGTTTCGGCCAGCCGCGTGTCGTGCGCTACTCCTTCTGCGCCGACGGCGGCCATGTCACCATCTGCAAGCGCTTCCGGGACTACATCAAGAGCCAGGGACTGCTCGTCACGCAGAAAGAGAAGCTGCGCAAGAAGCCGCACCTGGCGAACCTGCTGGGCGCCCCAGACATCTGGGGCCGCAGCGACCTGCGGTTCTGCCTGGAGGCGCGGGCGGCCGGCATGGACCGCATGCTGCTCAACAGCGCCCAGCCCGCCGCCGACATGGAGAAGATCAAGGCCATGGGCTTCCTGATGGGGCGGTACGACAACTACGAGGACGCCTACGAGGGGGACAACAGCCAGTACGGCGACTTCGTCGAGGCGGATGACGTCGTCGTCAACGCCAATGGAGAGCGCATGAAGGCCTGGCTCACCAAGGGCGACAAGCCCAAGCAGTTCATGAAGCGCTGCAGCGTACTGTACGAGGCCGTGGCGCGGCGCTGGGTGCCCAAGGACCTCGCCATCTACCCGTACAACACGCGCTTCATTGACGTGACCACCGCCACCGGCCTGCGGGAGTGCTATCACGAGAAGCACCCGCTCGACCGCACCGCGCACCGCGAGGTTAACCGCAAGCTGGCCCGCTACATGAGCGATGAACTCGGCCTCGTGCTCGGCGGCGAACACGGCCGCTGGTGGGGCGCGGACATCTACAACTACTGGGAGGGGATGCAGTCCGGCGGCTTCTACTCCTGGCCGGCGGGCTACGTCGGGCTCGATCTGCCCGAGACGCGCGAGAAGATCGGCGACCGCTACCTGCAGTGGGGCCTGGGCGAGAAGAACCGTTACCCGCTATGGGAACTCGTCTACCACGACTGTGTCGTCTCGACGTGGTACTGGGGCGACAGCACCGGCCACCTGCAGGCCGTCGCGCCCGAATTGGGCGTCAAGCAGGACGTCTACAACATCCTCTACGGCACCGTGCCGCTGTACTGGGTGGCGCAGCCCTACAGCTACAAGTGGACCGATCCGGTGCTCCGCGCCCGCCTGCTGGACAGCTACCGCACCACCTGCAAGCTCCACGAGAAGGTGGGCTTCGAGGAACTCGTGAGCCACGAATTCGTGACCGACGACCGCGCCGTGCAGCACGCGGTCTTCGGTGATGGCACGAAGGTGTGGGTGAACTTCGGGGAGCAGCCCTGGACGCTGAAGGTCGAGGGCAAGTCGTGGGCGCTGCCACAGTTCGGCTTCTACGCCAAGGGCCCGAAGATCGAGCAGTACCGCATCGCGCAGGGCGATCGCACCGTCACCTGCATCCACGCCAACGACTACCTCTACGCCTCCGAGAGCATCCCCGGCCTCATCGAGTTCAGCGGCGGCGGCGTGACCTGCAAGGTCGAGAGCCCCGGCCGCCTGCGCCTGAGCCTGTCGCCTGACACGAAGGACCTGCGGCTCAACGCCCGGGCGCTGTGCCCCGGCAAGAGCGCCGCCGCCTGGCACATGCTGGCGATGGCGCCGGACGGCGAGCCCGAGAAGCTCGTGCCCGTGCCGGCCGCCAGGGGCGCCCTGCTCCCGGTCGCGACGCAGGGCCTGCAGTCGCTCATCCTGATCGCGCCGGAAGTGCTGGCCGATCACGCCGAACTGCAGTGGCAGGGCCTGCAGCCCTGGGGACCCGGCCCCGCGAAGCAGGGCGTGCGCGTGGCGATTACCGGCAACCTGCAGAACGTCGGCGGCAAGCCCATCAAGCAGACCGCCGTGCGTCTCGTGACGCGCACCGCCACGCCGCAGACGCTGGCCACGCAGAAGGTGGACCTGCCCGCCGGCGTGACGAAGCCCCTCTCATTCCAGTTCGACTCCGCGACCTATGACGGCGATGTGCCCCTGGCCCTCGAAGTGGACAGTCCGGGCAAGGAGTTGTGCGCGCGCGACAACCGCCTCGCCTTCGCCGTGGCGGTCGCGCCGGACTGGAGCTTGTGGGACGGGCATGTGGACCTGACCGTGAAGGCCGAGGTCGCCATGCGCCGACCGATTGCCCGCACGCCGTTCGACATGGCGGCGGAGCGGACGAAGCTGGGGCTGAAGGGTGACGGCGATCCGGACTCGCTGCGAGTCGTGCTGACCGACGGCGGGGCGCAGTGCCTCGCTCAGCTTGTGCCGGGCGCACAGGGCACCGATCTCGTCTTCCAGCTCCCCCGCGACCTGCCACCCGGCGAGACGCTGGCCTGCCGCGTCTACTTCGACCGGGCGGAGCCGAAGCGCCATCGCCAGACCGCCGCTTCCGGCTGGCAAGCCGACCGCACCACGTACGACAACGGCAGGTACAGCGTGCGCTTGAACGAGGGCTACATCCGCGCGGTGTGGGTCGGGCTGGTGCAGGTCATGGCCAACCTGGGCACGTCCTCCAAGGACACAGGCTGGAATGACGAGCAGGGCGAGGTCGAGGCCTTCGAGGTCGTGAGCGACGGCCCGGTCTGCACGGTCATCCGCGTGAAGAAGAAGATGGCGAACAACCACGCGCATGAGAAGCTGTACACGTTCACCCCCGACTACTTCACGGTGCAGGTCGTCTCGCCGGAGATCTACGGCGCCATGAGCCGCGCCTACTACATGGCCGACGCGGACTACGAGGACGACAAGGGCAACCAGGCGCGCATTGACGGCAAGGGCGACGCCGAGAACATCTACAGCAAGAACCCCAAGCCGCAGTGGTACGCGACGTGGGGGCCGACGTGGGCCGTCAACGGCATCGCGGTGACGCCGTTCGACAACGTCTGCTACTGGGACGCCGGCGGCAAGGCGGGCCTGGGCTTCGTGGGGGGACAGACCAAGCCGGGGCAGACGGTGGCGTACTTCATCCACGCGCTGAAGGACGGTGCGCCGGTCGCGACGGAGTTGGCGAGGGCCGACCGCGAGCAGGCGCTGAAGCCGGTGGTGGTGACGAGACGGTAGCGCCCCGGATTCGTACGAGCGGCTTCCAGCCGCGAGGCCGTAGGGCGCTCGCGGCTGGAAGCCGCTCGTACGATTACATGCGCCTACTCGTACCTCCCCCACTCCCGGCACGCCTCGTACATCGCCCGCACATGTTCCGGCGGCGTGCCGGGGGCGAGGTTGTTACCCTCGCGCAAGACGAACTTCCCGCCCTCCATCACCCCTGACCGCAGGATGCGCCTGGTCTCGGCGACGATGGCCGCGACCGGGCCGCTGCGCACGAGTTGCGCGGTGGGGCCGCCGTAGATTGTGACCTCGGGCCCCAACTCCCGCCGCAGCCACCCGTGGTCCACCGGGAAGCCCGTGTCGAAGCTGTTCACCTTCAGTTCGTCACGGATGAACCTGAAGTGGTGCGTGGCATCTCCGCACAGGTGCATCGAGTTG
>CAZZDO010000243.1:0-7871 GCA_964653205.1 uncultured Armatimonadia bacterium
CCTCCCCGCCGGGCGGACGCCGCAATGAACATCGCGCGCCTGTCCGTCAGTCGCCCGGTGGCGATCACGATGCTCATCTGCGCCCCGGTGCTGCTGGGCTTCATCTGCCTACTGCGCCTGCCGGTAGACCTGCTCCCCAAGGTCACGCTGCCGACCATCGCCGTCATCACCAACTGGCCGAACGTCGCCCCCCAGGAGATCGAGACACAGGTCACGCGCCCCATCGAGGAGGCCGTCTCAGCCGTCCCCAACCTCTACCAGGTCAGCTCCACGACCCGTGAGGGCAACTCGATGGTGCGCGTGCAGTTCCAGTGGGGCACGGACATCGGGCAGGCCGCCGTGGACGTCCTGCAGCTCGTCGAGCGCGCCAAGCAGGGCTTCCCCTCCGACCCCACCCTCAAGACGCCCACCATCCGCAAGTTCGACCCCAACCAGTTCCCGATCCTCGTCTACGGCATCTCGGGCGAAAAGGACCCGGTCAAGCTCCGCACGATCTTTGAGAACCAGGTCGTGCCCATCGTCGAGGGCGCCAATGGCGTGGCCTCGGCCACCGTCACCGGCGGGCAGGAGCGCGCCGTCATCGTCAACGTGGATCCCGTGCGGCTGCAGGCCTACGCCCTGCCGCTGTCTCGCGTCATCGGCCGCATCGCCCAGGAGAACCTCAACCTCCCCGCCGGCATCGCCAAGCAGGGCAACACCGAGTACGTGATTCGCAGCCTCGGCTGGATCGCCAGCCCCGCCGAACTCGCGGAACTTCCCATCAGCACCATCAACGGCGAAGTCGTGCGCCTCGGCCAGGTCGCGACCATCGAGGACAGCCACGAAGAGCAGCGCATCTACACGCGCTTCAACGGCGAGCCCGGCGTCGGCCTCGTCATCTCCAAACAGAGCGAGGCGAACACCCTCAGCACGGCCTCCGCCGTGTTCGAGAAGATCGAGCAGGTCAAGAAGATCTACCCCAACCTGAAGTTCGGGGTGGCGTACAACCAGGCGGAGTTCATCGCGACCTCGATCAACGACGTGAAGATCAGCGCCCTCATCGGCGGCTGCCTGGCCGTGCTCATCCTGCTGTTCTTCCTGCGCAACTTCCGCAGCACGCTCGTCGTGGGGCTCTCCATCCCCACCGCCATCATCTCGACCTTCTCACTGCTCTACCTGCGCGGCTTCACGCTCAACACGATGTCCCTGGGCGGGCTGGCGCTGGCGACCGGATTGATCGTGGACGACGCGGTGGTCGTGCTCGAGAACATCTTCCGCCACCTCGAGCGCGACCGTAAGGGCATCTGGGACGCCGCCGTGGACGGGACCAACGAGATCCTCTCCGCCGTTTTCGCCTCGACCTGGACCGTCATGGTCGTCTTCCTGCCCCTCGTGTTCATTCGCGGGCAGGCCGGGCAGATGTACACGCAGTTCGCGCTGGTCGTCATCTTCTCGCTGGCCGTCTCACTCGTCGTGGCCGCCACGCTGGTGCCGATGCTCGCCACCCGCCTCATCTCCAGCGAGGCCCATGCCGAGAGCCTCAACGATACCGGACAGCGGCTCTCCCTGGTGCAGCGCATCTTCCGCCGCTGGGGGCAATGGTTCGACGCCATGGATGCCTCCTATCGCCGCGGCCTGCAGTGGGCCCTGGGGCGGCGCTGGTGGGTGCTCGGGGGCGCGCTGGCCATCACACTGGGCAGCCTCCCGCTCTGGGGCCTCATCGGCACCGAACTCATGCCCATGGCCGATAGCGGCGACTTCTCGGTGGACGTCAAGCTGCCCGTGGGCACAGCGCTGTCGCGGACGGACGAGGCGATGCGCGCGGTCGAGCAGATCGTGATGTCCAACCCGAACGTCGCCACCGCCTTCGCCTCCGCCGGCAGCAGCATGCGCATGAGCGGCACCGTCGGTTCCGCCCAGCCCTTCGTCGGTTCGGTCACGGCCAAGCTCAAGGACGGCAAACGCGACCCCACCATCAAGGTCATCCGCGACTTGCGCCGCAAGCTCTCGGGTATGCCGGGCGTCACCGCCCGTCTCGATCAGAACGACCTCGTCTCGATGCTCATGACCGGCGGCCGCCAGAACATCGAGGTGGACATCTTCGGCGACGACCTCGGCGCCCTGTCGCGCCTGGCCCAGGAGGCCATGTCGCGCATGGACGCCATCCCCGGCCTCGAGAACCTCGACGTCAACTGGGAAGAGGCCATGCCCGAGATCCAGTGGCAGGTGGACCGGGCCAAGTGCAACCAGTTCGGGCTCAGCTTCTCGGATGTCGCCAACACCATCAGCGCCGCGACGAAGGGCAGCATCGCCAGCTACTACCAGGAAGAGGGCTTCCAGTACCCCATCGTCGTGCAGGTGCCTGAGAGCAAGCGCAAGACGGTCGAGCAGATGCTGAACCTCGTCGTGGCGCCCGGCACCGGCGCCACCAGCCGGGGCATCCTGCTCAGCCAGATCGCCACCCCCACCTACGGCACCGGCCCCAGCCAGATCACACGCCAGGACCGCCGGCGCTACATCGCCGTCACCGGCTCCCCGCAGGGCCGCTCGCCGGGGGAAGTCCAGGCCGACATGGAACGCGTCCTCGGGGAGATGAAGTCCAGCTTTCCCAGCGGCTACTACTGGGACTGGGGCACCCGCCAGAAGCAGCGCGCGCAGGAGTTCGCCGGCCTCGGCCTGGCCATCTTCCTGGCCATTGGCCTGATCTACATGCTCCTGGCCTCCCAGTTTGAGGCCTTCCTGCATCCCTTCACGATCCTGCTCACGGTTCCGCTGGCCGCCACGGGCGTCGCGCTCGCGCTCTTCCTGACGGGCCGCGCCTTTGGCCTGACGGCGTTCATCGGCGCCCTCATGCTCGTCGGGATCGTCGTCAAGAACGGCATCCTGCTGGTGGACTACACGAATCGCCTGCGCGCTTCCGGGGCCCCCCGCGACGAAGCCCTGCTGCGCGCCGGTCCCACCCGTCTGCGCCCGATCCTCATGACCGCCTCGGCCGCCATGTTGGGCATGCTGCCCATCGCCACCGGCCTGGGCGAGGGCTCCGAAGTCCAGGCCCCGATGGCGACCGCCGTCATCGGCGGCCTGATGACGTCCACGATCCTGACGCTGTTCGTTGTGCCGGTCGTGTACTCGCTGCTCGACGATCTGGCAACCCGCCTGAGCCATCGGCACGACGGGTGAGGGGCCCGCGCCGCCGCGTCCATTCTGTCGTGCGGCGATTCTGCCGCCAGGGAGACTTCCAGATGACCCGTTCCGGCCTGATACTCGGGGCCTGCGCCTGGGCCTTGCTGACACTGCTGCCACTCGCAGGCGTCGCGCAGGAACCCACGCCCCCGGTGATGCCGAAGCTGCAGGATGTGGAGCTGCCGCCGCCGGTGCAGCTCCCACCACCGGACACGGTGCCCGAAGCTGCCAGCCGGCCCCTGACGGCCGACGAAGCCGCCGCTCTCGCCCTGCACCACCAGCCCGCCGTGACCGTCGCCCGCGCGGGTGTCGCGACCGCCGCGGCCCGCACCGCCCAGACCCGGGCCGGCCTCGGCGCGCAACTGGGCCTGGCCGCGACCGTCACCGAAGCCGAGGACTTCGGTGGCGATGAACCCTACGGCGGCCTGCCCTCTCCGTACCAGTTCTCGGCCACCCTCCGTCAACTGCTCTACGACGTCAACCACACCCGTGACCTCGTGCGCCAGCAGCAGGCCCTCGAACGCGTTGCCGGGGCCAGCCTGACCACCACCCAGGCCGAACTCGTCCTGCAAGTCAAGCGCCTCTTCTACGCCTGCGTCCAGGCCGACCGCCTTGTCGAGGTCAACGCCGCCAACGTCCGCAACCGCCGGCAGCATCTCGCCCTCGCGTCCGCGCGGCTGGCCAGCGGCCTCGGCCTGCCCTATGATCTCGTCCGCGGCGAAGCCGCCGTGGCCGACGCGGTCTACGGCCTGACCTCCGCCCGCCGCGATGCCTCCCAGGCCCGCGTGGCCCTGGCCGAGTTGATGGGCCTGGACCCGCGCACGCCGCTTGAACTGGTCGCAAAGGGGGAAGAGGGGAGCGTGCCTGACGCGGTGGCGGCGGCCGTGGATCTCGCCCTGACGCAGCGCCCGGAGATGACCCGCGCGCAGGCCGCCGTGGACGCCTCCCGCCACGCCATCGCCGCGGCCCGCACGACCAACTCCCCCACGGTCACCGGCAGCGTCGCGCTGCTACGGCGTGGCGAGACGCTGTTCGACGATCCGAATGCCGTGAGCGTCGCGGTGGGGATGCAGTGGACCCCCTTCGACGCGGGCCTTCAGAAGGCGCGGGTGGCCGAGGCGGAAGCGGGCCTGGAGGCCAATCAGGCCCAACTGGAGTCAGTGCGGCTGCAGGTCATCGCGGACATCTCGCAGGCGTTTCTGGACCTGAAGACCGCCGAGCAGCGCGTCGTGACGGCCCGGGCGCAGGTGGCCAATGCCGAGGAGGCCCGCCGCCTGGCCGAGGGCCGCTACCGCGCCGGCATCGGCATCTTCATTGACGTGATAGACGCCCAGACTGCCCTCGACGTGGCGAACACCAATCTCGTGAATGCGGAAACGGCCGTGGCCCAGGCGCGTGCGGCCTACGCCCGGGCCACGGGGGCCAGTCTGCAGGCCGTCGCCACCGAGTAGCCGCCGGCACGGGGGCAAATCGCCGCGCGTCATCCTGCGCATGGAGCGTCTGCTGTGCTCACTCCCCGCGAGAATCTGCTGCGAGTCTTCCGCCAGGAGCAGCCCGAGTGGCTGCCGCTCACCGGCCACTGCGACCCGTACAACCAGCCGAACCGCGAGGGCATGGACCCCGACCTCGCCGCGGCCCTCGGCGAAGTGCGCTGGGGTGGGACGGCGACGGTCGTGCTGTCGCGCGCCCTCGGCCTGGATATCATGGACTGGTTCGGCATGCCCGCCGTGCGCATCACCCGGCGCAACGTCACCGTCGAGAGCACCGTCGAGGGCGACGTCACGACTCGCCTGTGGCACACGCCGGCCGGCGACCTGCGCGAAGTGATTCGCGTCTGCCACGACTGTACCGGCGCCGTGTCGAGCAACTGGACCGAGCACCCGGTCAAGACCGCGGCTGACCTGGCGGCGCTCGCCGCGATCTTCGAGGACGAAGTCATCGAGCTTGACCCGGAGGGAGTGGAGCGCACCCGACAACGGCGCGAACTGATCGGCGACGACGGCGTGCTCCTCGGCCCGATGGACGGCACGCCGCTGGGGATGATGTTTCGCGTCTACACCGGCGTCGCGACCCTTGCCTACCTGTGGGCCGACGTCCCGGCGACGTTGCGCGACTGCTTCGCGGTCATGGAGGCCAACTACCAGCGCCGCCTGGCCGTGGGCGTGCAGTCCGACATAGATGCCGTCGTCAGCGTGGACGACACCTCGACCACGGCCATCTCGCCGGCGATGTTCGAAGCGTGCAATCTCGACCTCACCGACGCCCGCGCCGACGCCGCGCACGCGGCCGGCAAGCTCTACTTCCACCACTCCTGCGGCCTGATCCGCGGTCTGTTGCCGCTGTACCGCCAGACCAAGATGGATGCGGTGCATGCCTTCACCGTGCCGCCGCTTGGCGATGTGACCATCGCCGAGGGCCGCCGCGCCCTCGGCGATCGCATCGCGATCATCGCGGGCCTCGGCTCACTGCTGTCCGGCCCGCTCGACGACCGCGCGGGCGTGCGCGCGGACATCCACCGGATGGTCGCGGAGGGGTGGCCGGGCAACCAACTCATCATCAACCTCGCCGCCTACCCCAACCGCACGATGGAGCAGACGCAGTTCGTGGTGGATTGCTGTCGCGAAGTGGGGGGCTATCCGTCTGGAGGATGAGCCTGTGGTGGGCTAACGCCCGGGCAACGTCACAACGCGGAGGCAGTTGTTGCCATAGTCGGCGACATAGAGGTGGCGGCCATCGGGCGCGAGGGCCAGCCCGGCCGGACAGGCGAACCCGCAGTGGTCGCCCTTGCCGTCGGCGAGCATCGGGGCGGGGGTCGTCACATCCACGATGCCGGCGAGCAGCACAGTCGGCCCGGCCGTCTTTGCCACGAGGCAGTGCGCCCCGGCGTCGGAGAAGATCAGCGTCGGCCCGGCGACGATCCCCGTCGGCAGCTTCCAGAACGGCGTGCCGCCCAACCCGCCCACGGCCGCGACCGCCCCGCCGCTCACGCCGAATACGCGCCCCGTGCCGGGGTCGGTCACATAGACGGTACTGCCGGCCAACGCGAGGCCGAAGGGCGCCTGCGCCCCGGCCGCGCCCAGGTCCGCGACAGTGCTGGTCGCGCCCTGCGGCGTCACGCGGCGCAGTTTGCGGTTGCCGGTGTCCACCAGCAGCAGGCTGCCGTCGGGCGTGCGCGCGAGGCTCGTCGGGTAGCGGAAGCGCGCCGCCGCGCCCGGCCCGTCAGCAAAGCCTCCGCCCGGCAGCCCGGTCTCATCGGCTGCCGTGTCGCCCCCCGCGAGCGTTCCTACCTGTCCGCCCTTCAGCCAGCGAACCCGGTGATTCCCGGTGTCGGCGAAGTACACGGTGCCATCGGGAGCCACGGTCACCCCCGACGGGTTCGACAGCCGCGCCGTGGCCGCAGGCCCGTCCGCAAAGCCCCCCACAACCGTCGCGGTCGGCCCGCTCCCCGCCGGCGTCGTCACTTCCCCGCTCGGGCTGACCTGCCGCAGCCGATGGTTGCGGCTGTCGGTGACGACGAGCACGCCGCCGGGCCCGACGGCGAGCGCGTTGGGGCCATCGAAGCGCGCCGCCGCGCCCGTGCCGTCCGCCAGCCCGCTCTCGCCGTTGCCGGCCAACGTGCTCACCTGCACGGCCGGGTCGCCGGTCAGCGGTGGCGGCGGCATGCCTCCGCCCCCGCCCATGGGGCCCTCGGGGCCGGGCTTCGGCTCGCGCACGAGCCCATTCCAGTAGCCGAACAGAACCGCCGTGCAAGCCAGCACGATCACAAGGGCGGCCCACGCCGGCGACATCCGTGTCTTCACTCGTCAGCAAGTCCTTCGCGATGATCTTGAGCCAGAAGGCCGTGGGTGCCGCGTAGGTTCGTCCTCGAACCCACCCGCCGTGCGGGTTCAGGGATGAACCCGCCTACGCGGCCTGGCAGCCTACGGCCCGAACAAGCCGCGCCACCTCGCCCCCCACGTCAACGGCACCCGCGCGAGCCGGTTCCCCTTCTCGCCGGTCGTCATGCCGTACACCGCCCCACGGTAGTCGGCCAGGCGCGCGGGGTCCAGGTTCGGCTTCGCCACCGGTCGCGCCTCGCCCAGCCGCGCCGGGATGCGCCACACGTGGCTATGGTCACAGCAATACAGGCCTCGTCCCGCCAGCACCAGCCGGCAGTCCGGGCTCATCCAATCCGTCAACGTCCGCGTCGCCTTCCCGTTCAGCCCCATGGCGCGCACCGTGCGCCCTGCCAGCGGCGGCGACATCTCCTCCGACGGCGCCGTCCAGTACAGCGTTCGCGCCGCGAGCACCGCGTCCTGGGCGCCCTCGGTCCGCACCATCTGCTCGGCGGCTCCGCCTTGCACCGGCGCCCGCCAGATCGTCGTCAGCGGCCGGCTGTACTGCTGCCCGAAGTGCTGCAGCCAGTAGACTTGCCCCTGACGCTCGCCCAGGAACTTGCCGGGGAAGTGCGCCTCGGCGCTCTCGGACACAGCCAGCAGCTTCCGCCCTTGCCCGTCCGGGTTGGCCGCATAGACGAGGCTGAGCGGCTGTAGCACCGGCACGCACGCCAGCCCCGGCGCCGGTGACGGCCGCGTCTCGGTCCAGTAGAGATGATCGCCCGTGGCAAGCAACCCCTGCGGCGAGCGCAGCCCCTGCGCCAGGCTCTGCGGGGCCCCGCCCGCGCGGGCGCGCCACAACTGTCCGGAGTCGGGGCCCTGGTCTTCGGTCAG
>CAZZDO010000244.1:0-7839 GCA_964653205.1 uncultured Armatimonadia bacterium
CACTACAGCCCCCCTTACCCAAACCCCCTCAGCACCTCCCGCAGCCGCCGCGGGTAGTTCGTGATGATCCCATCCACATCCAGCCGGATCAGCCGCTCCATCTCCTCGATCTCGTCGGCCCAGAAGGCATTCACCCACATGCCCTTCGTCCGCGCGTACGCCATGAAGCGCTCGTTGATCCCCGCCGCGCGTGGCTGGATGAACCGCGTGCCCAGCAGGTACGCGTCGTCAATGTACTCGTCGCCCATCTCCCCGCCGTAGGGGATCCAGCACAGCCGCAGCCCCGGGTCCAGCTCCCGCAGCCGCGCCAGCCCGTGCCGCGTGTGGTGCGTCACGCACGTGCGCTTGCGCGTGTCGTGGCGGGCCGTCGCCTCGACGACGGCGCGCTCACACCGGTCGCTCTCGTTCTCATGGGCCCGCAGGTGCACGAACAGCACCGTCGGCGCGGGCAGCGCTTCGAACACCTCATCCAGCGTCGGCACCTGCTCCCCCTCAAAGGGCTCGGCGAACCAGCTCCCCGCGTCCAGCGCCTTGATCTCCTCCAGCGTCAGCGCCGCCACAGCCCCCTTGCCGTTGGTGGTGCGGTCCACCGTCGCATCGTGGATGACGACCGGCTGGCCGTCCCTGGTGATGTGCACATCGAGTTCCACGCCATGCGCCCCGGCGGCCACTGCGCCCTTGAAGGCCGTCAGCGTATTCTCCGGCGCCGCGCCGCTGTCGCCCCGGTGAGCAATGGCGATGGGCAGTTGCGGGTGCTTCAGCGGCGGCTCCCGCCGAATGGTAATGACCTCCTCGCCGTCCCTGGGAGCGCCGGCATCCTGCCGGCCCGCCGTTGCCGCTGCCGTAGGAGCGCCGGCATCCTGCCGGCCCGCCGTGGCCGTTGCCGTAGGAGTGCCGGCATCCTGCCGGCCCGCCGCTGCCGTAGGAGCGCCGGCATCCTGCCGGCCCGCCGTTGCCGTGTGCCATTCCCCCTCCCTGTGCGGAGCGGGCAGGGGGTGGGACGCCGTTCCCGCCTGCTCCGCCCGCACCGCTCCGTGCCGCTGCGCCGCCACCTCCGTCATGCGGAACTCCGCGCAGTTGAACGACAGCGCCAGCCGCGTCGGCCGCTCGGCGTCGTCGGGGTTCATCTCGATGTTGAGGGCCAGGCACCTCGGCCCGTCCGCGTCATAGTGCTCGCAGTCCGCGCACCGGTGCGTGGGGGCGTCGCAGTGCCGGCACTGCTTTTGCGTCTCGAGCCACACGTCTTCGCCACAGTTCCAGCAGGAGATCCACATCGGTCGTCCTCCGTCGGCGCGTCTGCCCCTCCAGCATGTATACCTCTGATTCTACCCGCTTGTTCCGCCCCATAACACGGCAACCTGCCTTGCACCCTTGACGATGCGGGGGGCGCGGGCTATACTTCCCCTACAACCTGACGTTCCTTGGCCGTGATGGGGAGGAGTAGGCGGATGTAGGGCGGGGGTCTGTACCCCGCCCGTAGCGGCGCGATTTATCGCGCCCATGGTCGCTTCCAGAGAGCCGGCGGCAAGGTGGAAGTGCCGGCAGCGACCCCCGCCGAACGTCGCCCCTGAGCCGCACGGGTGAAGCCCACAGCTAGCCCGTGCCGGGTGCGCCCGTTACCGCGCCGACGCCTGCGCCGCGTAGGCGGGTTCATCCCTGAACCCGCGTCTGTGGGTTCGAGGACGAACCCACCCACGCGACCAGCGCGTCCGAGAGCCGCCTGTGCGGAACACTGTTCCGCCGGCGGAAGATGGGTGGTACCGCGGGAGCCTGCACCGGCCTCTCGTCCCATAGCCGCACCGGGATGAGAGGCTGTTTTGGCATTGGGCGCCCGGTTCCCGGGAATGACTCAGCTCTCAGGGATCGGGTGTAGGAGCGCTCACCAGAGCGCGACAAGCACGAATCTGACGTACCTGACCATACGGAGGCGTAACATGAAGAAGTACAGCGGTCCCGTCGTTGAGGGCTTCACCCGCGCGCCCTCGCGCGCCCTGCTCTATGCTTGCGGCTACACCGAAAAGCAACTGATGACCAAGCCCTTCATTGGCATCGCCAACGCCTACAGCGACGTCGTCCCCGGCCACATCGGCCTCGGGATGCTCGGCCGCGCCGTCGAGCAGGGCATCTGCAGCGGCGGCGGCGTGCCGATGAACTTCGGCCTCCCGGCCATCTGCGACGGCGTCGCCATGGGCCACATCGGCATGTACTATTCGCTGCCCAGCCGCGAACTCATCGCCGACAGCGTCGAGAGCATGGCCCGCGCCCACGGCTTCGATGGCCTCGTCCTGCTCACCGACTGTGACAAGATCACGCCCGGCATGCTCATGGCCGCCGGCCGCCTGGACATCCCGGCCATCGTCGTCACCGCCGGCCCGATGCTCACCGGCCGCCACAACGGCCGCCGCCTCGACCTCGTCAAGGACACCTTCGAGGCGGTCGGGCGCTTCCGCGGCGGGCAGATTGACGAGGACGAGTTGCACGCCCTCGAGCGCGAAGCCTGCCCCGGCTGCGGCTCGTGCCAGGGCCTCTACACCGCCAATACGATGCAGTGCCTCACCGAGGCCATGGGCATGAGCCTCCCGGGCTGTGCCACGGCGCTGGCCGGCATGGCCCGCAAGCAGCGGATCGCCTTCGACTCCGGTGAGCGCATCGTGGGCATGGTCGAAGAGGACTTGACGCCCCGCCAGATCATGACGAGGGCCGGCATCCGCAACGCCATCCGCATGGACATGGTGCTGGGCGGCTCGACCAACACCACGCTCCACGTCCCGGCCATCGCCTATGAGGCCGGCCTGGACATGGCGCTGGAGGCCTTCGACGAACTCTCGCGCGTGACGCCGCAGCTCCTGCACCTGCGCCCCTCCGGCGATCACTTCATGGAAGATCTCGAGTGGGCCGGCGGCATCCCCGCGGTGCTCCACGAGATCAAGGACATGCTCGATGACAACATCACCTGCAGCGGCAAGATGATCAGCGAGATTGCCGCGGCGGGCCGCAACACCAACCCGGAGGTGATCCGCCCCCTCGCCAACCCGTATCATGCCGAGGGCGGGGTCGCCGTCCTGCGCGGCAGCCTCTGCCCCGATGGCGCGGTCATCAAGCAGTCGGCGGTCAAGGAAGCCATGCGCCAGTTCTCAGGCCCGGCGATCTGCTTCAACCGCGAAGAAGACGCCATGGCCGCAATCCTGGAGAACAAGATCGAAGATGGTTCGTGGATTGTTCTTCGCTACGAGGGGCCGCGCGGCGGCCCCGGGATGCGCGAGGGTCTCAACCCGACCGCGGCCCTGGCCGGCATCGGCAAGGGCGAGACGGTGGGGCTGCTGACCGACGGGCGCTTCTCGGGCGGCACGCAGGGCCTCTCGGTGGGCCACATCTCCCCGGAAGCCGCCTCGGGCGGCCCGCTGGGCCTGGTCCAGGATGGCGACGTGATCAGCATTGATCTCGACGCCCGCACGCTCGACCTGCAGGTAGACGAGGCCGTCCTGGCCGAGCGCCGCAAGACGTGGGCTCCGCCCCCGCCGGCGATCACGAGGGGCTGGCTGGCCCGCTACGCCCGCAACGTGAGCAGCGCCGCCAAGGGCGCGGTGATGGAGTAGAACGGCGGGAACGGCGGGAACTCGGGAACTCGGGAACTCGGGAACTCGGGAACGATGGGGCGAGGGCGGCCCGAAGGGCCCGCCGTATGTAGCCACGGGCGTAAGCCCGTGGAACCAGGCCCGCCCCTTTCCTCCTCCTCAGGTGGTGGGGTGGGGAGCGCGCTGGGTGTACGAGCGGTCACCGACCGCGATCTAGGACGCACAGGTTGGAGGCATTCCATGTCAACAGAGACCATCCCCGGCGCCCTGGCCGTGCTCAAGGCGCTACAGGAAGAGAACGTGGACATCATCTTCGGCTACCCCGGAGGTCAGGTGATCCCGCTCTTCGACGCCATCTACGACTTCCCCATCCAGTTGGTCCTCCCGCGCCACGAGCAGGGCGCCGGCCACATGGCCGACGGCTACTCCCGCTCCACCGGCCGCGTGGGCGTCTGCATGGCCACCAGCGGCCCGGGCGCGACCAACCTCGTCACCGCTCTCGCCACCGCCTACATGGACTCGATCCCGATGGTGGCCTTCACCGGGCAGGTCCCCCGCGCCGCCATCGGCCGCGACTCCTTCCAGGAGGCCGACACCACCGGCATCACCATCCCGGTCACCAAGCACAACTATCTCGTCACGGACGAGAACGACCTGGTGAACACGATCCGGGAGGCCTTCTACGTGGCGCGCACCGGACGCCCGGGGCCGGTGCTCATTGACCTGCCCTCGGACATCCAGCGGGCGGACGTGCCCTATCCGGCCCGCCACATCGAGGGCCTCGACGGCTACCACCCGCCGGCCCTCCCGCGCGACGCCGACATCGAGCAGGCCGCCGATCTCATCAACAACGCCGAGCGCCCGCTGCTGTACATCGGCGGCGGCGCACTGGCGGCCGGAGCGTCCGACCTGGTGACGCAACTGGCCGACACCTGCAACATTGGCGTGGTGCACACGCTGATGGGCAAGGGCGCCTACCCGGAGAGCCGCGACCTGTCCATGGGCATGCCCGGCATGCACGGCATGGGCTACGCCAACTGGGCGCTGCACGAGTGTGACGTGATGGTCGTCATCGGCGCGCGTTTCGACGACCGCGTCACGGGCAACCTCAAGCTCTTCTCGCCCGGCACCAAGGTCATCCACATGGACGTGGACGCCGCCGAGATTGACAAGATCCGCCATGCCGACGTGGCCATTGTGACGGACGCGCGCACGGGCCTGGAGGCCCTCGTGCCGCTGTGCAAGCCCCGCGCCCGCACCGCGTGGGAAGAGATGCTGCTGCAGAAGAAGCAGGAGATGCCGCTGTCGTACAACTGGAACAAGGACGGCATGCCCCCGCAGTTCGTCGTTGAGAAGCTGCGGGAGATCGCGGGCGAGGACGCCATCATCTCCACCGAGGTGGGGCAGAACCAGATGTGGGCCGCGCAGTTCTACCCCATCGAAAAGCCCCGCCATTTCCTGTCCAGCGGCGGCCTGGGCACGATGGGCTACGGCTTCCCGGCCGCCATCGGCGCGCAGTTCGGCAACCCGGACAACCTCGTGGTGGACATCGCCGGCGACGGCTCGATCCAGATGAACATCCAGGAGATGGCCACGGCCCGTCACCACGAGCTGCCCGTCAAGGTCGTCATCCTCAACAACTGCTTTTTGGGCATGGTGCGCCAGTGGCAGGACCTGTTCTATGACAAGCGCTACTCGTCGGTGGCCCTGTGCGGGCTGCCGAACTTCACGAAGCTGGCCGAGGCCTACGACAGCGTGGGCTTCGAGACGGCCAACCCGGACGAGGTTCAGGGCATCTTGGAGCAGGCGCTGGAGATCAACGACCGGCCGGTGCTGATGAACTTCCACGTGGCCAAGGAAGAGAACGTGTACCCGATGATCCCGGCGGGCAAGAGCATCCACGACATGATGCTCAAGGAGACACTAAGCGACTAGCCGTAGGAGCGCCAGCATCTCGTGAGGCTGAGCTTGTCGAAGCCCTGCTGGCAGCCGTCGCCGTTCGCCGTCGCCGTCGCCGTCGCCGTTCCCCTCTCCTGAGCGCAGCGCAGCGGAGCGAAGGAGAGGGGCAGGGGTGAGGCAGATCCGTGCCGTCAGCCGTTGGCCAGAAAGGAGCGACCCATCATGCGCCCCAGCCTCATCCTTGCCGTAGCCCTCGCCGCCTCTTGCGCCGCGGCCGACGAGCCCCTCCGCGTCTACGGCTACGGCGCGGCCGGCGCCTCGGTCTACGTCGCTCCCCTCAAGGTCACGTCCTCGGCCGACGCGACCTCGGAGATCGGCGCGAAGGCCTTCGCCAAGAAGTACCTGCGCGGCACGCTGCCGGTCGAGATGGCACTGAAGCCCGGCTCGTACCTCGTGTCGGTCGTGCTCGCGCAGGAGCAGAACATGCGCGACGCCAGCCTCCGGGCCGGCGAGATCGTCTGGGACGGCTACGACGTTCACGCCCTCGTCCCGCAAAAGAGCGGCAACTGGCGCTACGCCCAGTGCTACCTGCTGGAAAAGAAGGAGGGCTTCCCGGCCGAAGTCCTGGCGGTCTTCACCGACCAGATGCCGGACGGCGAAGTCCAGAGCTATGACTGCGGGCCGCAGGCCGCGCGCTACGCCGCGCCCGAAGAAGAAGCCGAAGACGCGCTGACCAACGCCGGCATCCGCATCGCCTTCCATGACGACATCATCCGCGGCCTGAAGGCCGGGATGAAGATCCTGCTGCGCGCCGGCGACGACCGCTTCGTCGTCCAGACCGACGGCCCGGTGGCCCTTCGCGCAGTTGCTGGCCACGGCCAGGGCGCGTGGGCCGGCCACCGTCTGAACATCGTATCGTATAAGTAGCGGCGCGATTCATCGCGCCCCCCGGTAGTGGCGCGATTCATCGCGCCCCGAGCCGTCCCCGGCTCACTCGAAAGGTCTCGATCATGAAACACACCATCTCCGCACTCGTGAAGAACCGGCCGCGCGTGTTGACCCGTGTCGCGGGCCTCTTCGCCCGCCGCGGCTTCAACATTGACAGCCTCGCCGTGGGCACCACCCACGACCCCGCCATCTCCCGCATCACCCTGGTGGTGGACGCCGATGAGGCCACACTGCAGCAGATGGTCAAGCAGCTCGCCAAGCTCCACGACGTGCAGACCGTGCTCGACCACACAGGTGAGAAGGTCGTCGAGCGGGAACTATGTCTGGTGAAGGTGGAGGCCGGCCGCGACCGCCGCTCCGAGGTCGTGCAGCTCTGCCAGATCTTCCGCGCCGACGTCGTGGACATCGGCAACGGCGCCCTGATTCTCCAGGTGGTCGGTGACTCGGGCAAGGTGGACGCCTTCATCGGCAACCTGCGCGAATACGGCATCACGGAGATGGTGCGCACCGGCAAGGTAGTCCTGGCTCGCGGCGCCCAGAAGACGTAGCAGCGCCGCGCCGTCGAAGGGGCCGTGGCCGTTGGAGGGGCCGAATACTGGCGGCCTCATCGCCAGTATCCGGCCCGCCGCAGGGATCTCCCGCCGCCTTCGTGCGGGGCCGTGGCCGTTGGAGGGGCCGGATATTATCCGGCCCGCCGTTCGGACCATCCACCTCAAACAAACGGAGGCACCGACGCCATGAACACGCGTGTTCTGATCATGCTGGCCCTCCTCGGGCCCGTGGCCGCGCTGGCCCAGGATGCCCCGTCCTTCGACCAGCGCATCTTCAAAGAAGCCGACTTCAACCGCTGCGACTTCAGCGGCGCCGGCTTCGACACTTGCGTCTTCGACCGCGCCGTGCTCAAGAGCTGCACCGGGAGCGAGGTGCAGTTCACCGGCGGTGCGTTCCCGAAGCTTAATCTGCGCGACACCAAGCTGCCGGGCCTGATCTGGTACAATGCGGAGGCGCGCGACGGCCGCTTCGAGCGCGGCTCCCTGCAGGGGTCGCACTTCGACTACGTCACCCTCGACGAGCTGAAGTTCGAGCGTTGCGAAGCCCGCCGCCAGACCTGGGAATACTGCAACCTGCGCGAGGTCCATTTCAGCCGCGTCGAGATGCCGTACGCCCGCTTCGAGAACGTGACGGTGACGAGCACCCGCTTCGATTACACGGACTTCTCGTCGGGGCGGCTGAACGGTTGCGAGTTCGACGACGCGCGCTTCGACCGCGGCTCCTTCCGCAACGCGACGTTCTACGGCACGGACTTCACGAATGTCCGGCTGGACAACTGCGAAATCCGCGGGCTGAAGATCAACGGGGTAGACATCGAGGAACTCCTGCGCAAAGCCGGCCACTGACCGGCCGTTGCCGTCGCCGT
>CAZZDO010000245.1:0-7815 GCA_964653205.1 uncultured Armatimonadia bacterium
TTGTCATCCTGTCCATCCTTGCCGTCATCCTGTCCATCCTGTGAGTGCGCCCCCCTCTCCCCCGCTACCGGAACATCGACTCAAGCAGCGCCCTCCCGACCGCCACCATCATCTCCCCGGCCACCGGGTCGAGCTTCGAGGAGGTCGCCGTCCGCTGCTCGTAGCCGCCACCCTCAAAGGCGCGTTTGGTGGGCACATAGCCGACGATGCCGTTGGCCAACTCCATCACGAAGGTGCGCCTGGCCGGGGACTTGAGCTTGATATCGAGGCCGAACTCCGTGAAGATCTCGCCGGGCAGGGTCACGAGAGCGTAGTCGCCGAGCCGGAAGGCGTCAATCTCGGCATTCACGAGCGGCTCGAGGCGCTGGGCCTGCCGCATCTCCAGCGCCATCGAGGCGTAGCAACGCTCCGTGAACGGGGTGTTCTCATCCGCGGCGTCCAGGAAGTCCCGCGCCCAGACCAGCAGTTCCTCGGGCAGATGCCGCGAGGGCATCGGGATGATCGCGGCGCGGTGGTCGAGCCGCGGATCGGTGAGCTTGTCACCCTCCGGCAGGGCCTTGAGCACATCGTCGGCCAGCGTCTCGCCCATGTGGCGCGCCCACTCATGGCCCCGGTCGTTGCGGTCGGGATCATACACGTCAATGGCGCACAGGTTGCCGCAGCAGCCATTGCCGAAGAGCGTCACAAACTTCTCGTGCTGGCGGGCCTTCAGGGCCGTCGCCAGGTAGCCCGGGTAGTCGGCCGACACGGGGCTGCCGCCACCGATGGTGTTGACATGGCAGGCGTAGTTGACCCAGCAGCCCAGCGGCTGGCCCGCCGCGTCCTCGGCCCACAGCACGCCGAACTCGGGGTCGCTGGGGCCCTCCTGGTACAGGATGTCCGTGCCGCCCTTGGGCGGGTGCATGCGGGCGGCGCCGTCGCGCATGATGAAGCGGCGCTGGTGGGTCAGCTTGCCCTCAAAGCCGTAGGCGACCGTCAGGCTGCCCGGCTGCCGCCGCTGGAGGGCCTCGATGCCGGCCTGGGCGATCCGGTCTTCGAGGAACGCGACGTAGTTCTCGTCGGGGTCCATGCCAAAGATGCGCGAGGCGGCCGGCCCCGTGTGCGTGTGGGTGGCGTTGACGGTGATGCAGTCGCCCGGGATCCCGGTGGCTTCCTCGATGCGGCGGCGAGCGGCCATCACCGTGCCGCGCCGGATGGACAGCAGGTCGCAACTGATGAAGACGAAGGTGATCTCGCTGCCCGGCGGGCCCCCGCCCGTGATGGCCATGGCGCGCGCATGGAGCGGGTCATGGATGCCCTCGACGCGGTCGTCGCGGAAGTGCCCGGCCATCCGCGGGCCCAAGGGCGGGGTGATGTCCTCCTCGGCGAAGCCAATCCTGAGCATGGTGCCTCCGGCGCGCGTACCGCGCGCCCCTACAGTGTGATGAGCGTGCCTTCCCCCGGCCCGTTCTTGGCGGACACATTGAACGCCCGGAGGTTCCCGATCTGCCATTCGCCGGCGTGGTGCCAGTGGCCGAAGATGGCTACTTGCGCCCGGGAGAAGCTGCGGATGGTCTCCCCCAGACTGACGCTCCCCGCAAAGGCCCGGGCGTAGGCCGGGGCGACCTCACGGTAGTCGCGCAGCGTCTCGGCAAAGGGGACGAAATGCGTGACGACCACGAGCCGCTTGGCGCGGCGCGATACCTGCCGGGCCTGGGCGCGCAGCCTGTCGCAGAAGACCTGCGTCATCTCCGCATCGCTGCGCCCCCAGTCAGTGTAGAACACATCGTTCCAGACGATGCCTTCCATGAGATTGTCGTCGCCCGCCTGCAAGGCTTTGGTCTGGTAGTCTTCCGCGGTGAGGTCTTCCCACGCCAGGTGCGAGCGCGCCGCGTCAACCTTCATCCCCCGTCGCGGCGCCGTCACGTGAGCCGGCGAGACGCGCAGGCCGGGCTCGGGGCTGACCGTCTGGCGGAGCGAGTAGTCGTACCAGCCCATGCACCCGATGAAGGCGACATCCTCGAGGATCACCGGTCCCTGATCCAGGTACTGCCAACCCGCCGTGGCGATGGCGTCCGGCAACTCCTCCTCATAGCGCCGCCACGTGGCGCGCTTGCTGTGGAGTTGCCAGAGGTCGTGGTTGCCCGGTACGAACAGCTTTGGCCCCCTGAAGAAGTCGCAGTGCGCGAGCAGCGTCTCGTACACGTCCGACTTCCCCACCGCCAGGTCGCCGGCGATGACCAGCACGTCCGGGGCGTCCTCCTGTACGCGCGCGAGGAACTCCTGGCAAGTGCCCTCCTCGTCCGGGTCCAGGTGCACATCGGAGATGGCGAGTATCTTCATGGCTGGCCTCGCAGACGCTCGTCAAAGGTGAAGTACTGATCACGCGCCCGGGCGAAGGCCTCCCGCAGCGGCCCATAGGCAGCCCGCCACTCCGGCCGCACCGCTACCGGCTGCACGCGCAGCTTCAGGGGCGACGCGTGCAGGCCGATGGCATGAGCTGCCAGCATGGCCGCCCCGCGGCTGGCGGCCTCCGTGTCAGCGCCGGCCAGCACCGGCAGGTCGCTGACGGCGGCGATGATCTCCGTCCACAGGGCGCTGCGCGCGCCCCCGCCAAACAGCACCAGGCGCTCGATGGCGCACCCGAGGGCCTGCATGTGGTCCAGATTGGCGCGGAGGTCATGCGCTACGGCTTCCAGCACTGCTCGGGTCATGTGCCCCAGGCCGGTGGCCAGCGTGAGGCCGCAGAAGGCCGCGTGTGCGTCGCCGCGCCAGAACGGCGCCGCCGCGCCGGCAAGATACGGGAAGAACAGCACACCGGCGGCGCCGGGAGGCGCACCTTCGGCAGCAGCCACCATAGCATCATAGCCGGATGCCGTTGCCGTCTGTAGGGCGGGGGCTTGTACCCCGCCCCGCGTGGGACTCACTGGACGGATGGGCGGGGTACAAGCTGCGGACGTTCCGTCCGCTACCCCCGCCCTACAGAACGACGCGTCCCGCAGCCATCGCACCGCGCCGCCGGTCGTCGCCAGCGGCACCTCCAGCATCCACTGCCCCGGCTGCAGATACGGGAAGCAGGGAATGGCCCCGTGTTCCGGCGAGAACCGCGGCGTGTCCATCAGGGCGATGAGAGCCGTCGCCGTGCCCAACGACGCCGTGGCCGTCCCCGCCTCGAGCCCCGCCGCCAACGCCGCGCACTTCTGGTCCTGCGCGCCGACGGCGACCGGCATGCCGGCCGTCAGCCCCAACTCCCCGGCCGCCTCGGCCCTGAGCCTCCCGGCCAGACTCCCCGCCGGCCGCACCTCCGGCAGCAGCGATGCGTCAAGCTCGTGCTCCATGAGCAACTGCGCCGACCACGCGCCCGCCGCGATGTCAAACAGCAGCGTCGTGGCCGCGTTCGTCGCGTCCGTGACCACCTCGCCGGTCAGACGGGCCACGAGGTAGTCGTGAGCACACAGAAGGTGCCGCGCGTCCGCCAGGCGGTCGTGCTCATGCTCGCGGAGCCACAGCAGCTGGGGCAGCATGTGCCACTGGCCCGGCAGCTTCCCAGCCCGCGCGCCCCAGAACGCCGCGCCGTACCGCTCCAGCAGTCCCCGCGCCTGCGCTCCCGCCCGCGCGTCGAGCCACGTCAGGGCGTGGCGCAAGGGCTCTAGCCGCGCGTCCACCGGCACCCACGAATGCCCCTGGGCGCTGACACCGATGGCGAGCACTGCGACCTCGCCAAGCTGCCCCCGGGCCTCCCGCACGCACGCCGCCAGCGACCACCACCATGTCTCCGGGTTCTGCTCCGCCGCTCCCGGCTCGGGCGACAGCAGATCATACTCCCGGTGGCAGCGCGCGAGGCTCTGCCCGTCCAGGCCGAAGAACTCGGCCCGACAGCCGGAAGTGCCCAGGTCCAGCGCCAGCAGTGTATCCACGCAGTCGCCCACTCCTCACTCGTCGTTTCCGCTGGTGTCGCCCCGGCACCTGCCCACGCCTCCAGACAGGAACGCGGCGCCTGCACGCCGAACTGTTCTGTCTTGTTCCAGGAGGTCTGTCATGCGCCTGTCTCTCGCCATGCTCGGAGGTCTGCTCGCGATGTCACTCGTCAGCGCCAAGGACGGCCCGACGTACTACACGCCCCAACGGATCGCCGTCGGCAAAGAGAACGCGGCGCGGGAGTGGGGGAAGAACCTGTGCGAGCGGATGCAGAAGGGCGACGCCAACACGTACTACATCGGCCGCGAGTACGGGGCCGCCGCGGACTGCATCGCCCAGACTGATGACTTCATCTGGCTCATGCAGCCGACGACGAAGATCCCCCGCGTAGTGCCCAACCACGACACGAACGCGCTCTGCCCCGTGCACGGCGAGGAGGTGCGTAAGCAGAGCGCCTGGACGGCGTGGACGACCGACCCGATCCACCATCCCTACAAGGTGCGCTGCCGCGCCAAAGGCGAGTGGTACCCCTCCAACGACTACATGAACGGGGACATGACCTCGGGCGACTACCCCGACGACGGGACCGGCTGCAAGGTCGGCGACAAGAGGTTCTACTTCCTCATCGAGTACGCCCACATGGCCTACGGGAACAACACCATCCCGTGCCTGCGCAGCCTCTCGCAGGCGTGGCTCCTCACGGGCGACAAGCGCTACGCCCGCGCGGGCTGCATTCTCCTGGCGCGACTGGCCAGCGAATACCCGAACTTCACCGACCGCAAGGACCGGCTGTACTTCGGCCCGTACGGCGGCCGCGACCCGCACTACACCTGGAAGACCGGGGGGATGATCACTGACCTGATCTGGGAGACGTTCTGCCTGGAAGCCACCGCCTACGCCTATGACGGCCTGTGGAACTACATGGACCAGGACCCGGAGATGATCGCGTTCCTGAAGGCCAAGGGGATGCCGGTCAACGACGGCAGCGACCTGCGCCACTACATCGAGGAGAACCTGCTGCGGGTCGGCATGCAGGGCATTCTCAACGGTCACATCCACGGCAACGAGGGCTTCCACCAGGCCGCCGCGATGGCCTGTGCGCTTGTCATGGACGACTACTCCGACACGCACCCGAACTCTCAGGACATGGTGGACTACGCGTTCCATGGCGACGGCCGGGCGGCGTACATGATCCTCAACGGCGTGCTGCGCGACGGGGGCAGCTTCGAGAGCCCCAACTACAGCTCCATCAAATTCGACTTCATCCGCGTCAACCGCCTCATGGAGGAGATTCGCCGCCGCCAGCCTGACCGCTTCCCGAAGGAGAAGTACCCCGACCTCTTCGGCAACCCCAAGGGCAAGGCGATGTTCGACTACTACATTGATATCGAGATCTTCCACACCTTCTTGCCCTCGATCGGGGACTGCGGCAACATCCAGCCCTCCGCGCGCCGTAAGCCCGCGTACTACTCCTACGTCACGACACCGAACCTCTACGGCTTCGAGCGCTTCCGCGACCCGCGCATCGCCCGGGCGTGCACCAACCCCGAGGGCCGCTTCCACCCCGGTGAGCTGTTTGAGACCTATCCCGAAGCCGAGTTGAAGGCGGCGCTGGAGCAGCCCGAGTCGCAGATCAAGCTCCGCGACCGCCTGACCGATGCCTACGGCTGGGCGCTCATCGAGACGGGGCAGGCGCCGGGGCAGGAACGCGCCCTGTCGCTCAACTACAGCGGCATCCCTGGCCATCGGCAGTTCGACAACCTGAACCTGGAGCTGTTCGCCCGCGGCGTGAGCCTCCTGCCGGACCTGGGCTACCCGTACACATGGGACTACCGCGACTGGGACAGCGGCATCATGTCCCACAACACGGTCAGCGTGGACGAGACGATGCCGCCCACCGAGATCGGCGGGCAGTGCAACCTGTTCGCCCAGCGCGACGGCATCCATGTCGTCACCGCCCGCCACGACCCGTATCCGCCGCACTACGACACCAAGGGCACAACCGACCCGAAGCCCGCCCACGACGTCAACCTCTACGAGCGCACCTCCGTGCTCATCGAACTGGACGAGAGTCACTTCTATGTGGTGGACCTCTTCGCCGTCAACGGCGGCTCGCAGCACGACCAGACGTGGCACGGGCCGCTTGACCCGATGCAGGCCCCGCCGCTGAACTGGCAGGCGCAGGACCGAGGCACGCTCGCCGGGCCGGACGTGGCCCACGCGGCGCGCTACACCGACCGCTGGGGCCGGGAGAACACGCGCAACTTCCCATGCTACCTCACGAAGGTCCGCCGGGCGCAACTGACCGAGCCGCAGACGTGGCACTGGGACTACGGGCTGCCCGAACAAGATCAGCTCAACCTGCACGTGATCCCCGTCGGCGGGCCGGCGGAGGTCATCATGGGCAGCGGTCGTTCGCCCGCACGGCCGGCGAACTGGGGTCTGGACTACCTGCTCGTCCGACGCCAGTCCCGAGGCCAGAAGCCCGATCACTTCCTGACCGTGCTCGACCCGTTCCAGCAGACGCCGGTCGTGCAGTCTGTCCGCCTCGTGTCCGAGCAGCCGCTCACACTGGAAGTGACCCGTAACGGCGCGGTGGACACGATCGTCCTGTCCACGCCCGACACGACCACGCGCACGAGCAGCCATCGCCCCCTCGGCCTCTCCTTCAAGACCACCGTAGGCGACCAAGTCATCAAGCAGGTGCAGATCGGGGAGACGGCCCCCGGCGAGGGCCCCGGCTATGCCACCGGCAAGATCACGGCGACCGACTATGAGGCGCAGGGGATCACCGTCGAGGCCCCCGCCGACCAGCAGCCTGACTTCGCCGTGGACCGCTATGTACGCATCTTCAACGAGCGCCGCAGCGGCATGTTCCGCATCGTGGACGCCAAGCCAGAGGGGAAGCTGCTCCGCCTGAAGCTCGACCAGACCGCCCACCTGGGCGAGGGCCCGGTGGTCAACATCAAGGATGGGAACATCTGGGTCGGGGCGATGCTCAACTTCGCCAACGGCCGCTACGACGCCGCGGGCAAGGCGCTGATGACCAACGACTTCTTCGCCGGGAGCTGGCTGGGCGAAGGAAAGGACGCGCGACAGGTCAAGGGCGCGATCCGCGACACGAAGAGCCAGATCCTGCTGCAAGACGCCATCAGCAGGGCCGACCTGGAGAAGCTGTACGGCGGCAAGGTCGTGCGCCTGTGGCAGTACGGCGTCGGCGACCAAGTCGAGATTCCGCGCCTGAAGTGAACGCCATGCACGTCCGCACCTGCATCCTGATTCTCGCCCTGATGGGAGCCGCCATGACTCACGCCGACTACGCGCCGCCGGGCATGTGGACCAATGACAACTGGTTCGCCAAGTCCGGCGACACCTACCACGCCTTCTATCTGCAGGTGCCCACGTGCATCGGCGAGGGCAATCGCTGGACGATCGGCGCGAAGCTCACGCAGATCGGTCACGCCACCTCCACCGACCTGCGCCACTGGACCGATCAGGGCCCCGTCATCGTCCCCATCCGTGGCACGTGGGTGGAGGCCCTCGCGACCGGCAGCGTGGCGCGCTTCGGCGACAGGTGGTGGATGGTCTTCACGGTCAACGGGGGCAAGCCGGGCGTCGGGCTGGCGGTGAGCGACGACCTGATGCAGTGGCAACTCGTCGGCGACGGCCCGGTCATTCCGAACGGCGTGTACGAGGGCACGTGGCAGGGCCGGCCGCTGAAATGGCGCCCGTGCGCCGACCCGTACCTCTACCCCGAGCCGATTGACGGGCAGATGGTGATCGTCATCAACGCGAAGGCGGAGGGCGCGCCGGCCGCGACCTCGGGGTGCCTGGGGACATGGCGCTCGCACGACCTGAAGACCTGGGAGCCGGGGCCGGTGCTGCTCTACCCGGAGATGATTGACCGCCTCGAAACGC
>CAZZDO010000246.1:0-7799 GCA_964653205.1 uncultured Armatimonadia bacterium
GCCACGAGGCCCACGCCGAGCCACGGCGCGCGCTTCTCGCCGCTGTACCAGATGGCCCACCCGATGAGCGTCCCGAGGGCGAGGGCGTACAGCGCCCACGTCAAGCTGACGGTGTTGTTGCGCAGTGTCTGGCCCGTCAGGAAGGTGTGGGCGATGTTGGCGTTGAGTTCCACGCCGTAGAAGAGGCGGTTGTTGCGGGTGAAGGGGGCGGGACGAACGTCATAGAGGCCCGCGGCGGTCGGGCCGATGATGACGATCTTGTCGCGGAAGGTCGCGGCCGGCTCCTGGCCGGCGGCGACCCGCCAGGCCGGGACGTACTTGACCGTATGCGCCGGCCCGGCGTAGTTGATCAGCATCTCGCGGTTGAGGTCGAGGGGGAGCGAAGCGCTCTTGACCGCCAGGCTACCGGTGGCGGCGCTGTGGGCGAGTTGCGCGGGGTCGAGCCCCATGGTCAGACGAGCGATCTCGAGCCCGAAGTGAGGCATGACATCATCAGCCGTGCTGAGCATCAGCGGCATGGCGCGGCGGTAGATGCCGTCGGAGTCGGCCACGATGTCCACGTAGCCCAGGCCCGCGGCCGCGTGCGCCAGCACGGGGACGGGCGGGACGAATTCGTCGGTCTCCTGGCCGTTGCTGAAGGCCCGGGGCAGGCCGGGCGCGGGCGCCTGGCCGTAGCCGTGCCATGTGTGCGGCAACTCGCTGCCCCGCGCCACGCGGCGCTTGTGGCACGCGAGCACAGTGCGGCCATGCTTCCGCAGGGCTGCGGCGAGGTCGCCGTCGTCGGGCGAAGGTTCGGGGAAGAGGAGGTCCATGCCGACGACCTTCGCTCCACTGAGCTGCGCGAGGATCCGGGAGTAGACCCGCCGGTCCCAGGGGAAGCGCCCGAGGTGCTCGGGCTTGAGGCTCTCTTCGTCTATCGCGATGATGACAAAGCCGCTGATGTCCCGGGCGGGGCGCTGGTCGAAATAGAGATCGTAGGCGAAGTTCTCGATCAGCGCGAAGACCCGCTGCTGGGGGCCGGGCAGGAAGCGCCCCACGACGACCAGAAGGGCCATGACGAAAGCTACTTGGACGCCCTTGGTGCGGCGCGAGCGCATCATCCCGCCGATCATGTCATTCGCCACTGCAACACCTCCGTAGGGCGCGCCTGCGCCAGGGGGACAGGTGGGCGCCGGGCTGCGGTGGGGGATGCCGCCGCCGCCCGTGCTTACTTCCCCATCGAGGCCGATGCTCCTCCCCGCGCCGGGGTTGGCATCGTAGGTCCGGTCCGGTCTGACGCGGCTGTCAAGGGGTTAAGACCAGCCGCCACGTGCCTTGATGACTCCCTGAGCATCTGTTGCGGAAAGTCATAGCCCCAGTGGCGCACCCTCCCCAAAAGGGGCAACGGCCCCTCACAGCTTGCGGCCTCGAGCGGGGCCGGAGCGAGGTCACGAGGTCGGGGGTCTTTCGAGGGGTAAGGGGGCCCAGACGACGAACAGATGACACTGCCGCTGCGGTGCTACGCCTTGCGAGCACGGCAGGCAGGGATCGCGAGGCGGAACCATGGCAAGCGCGGTGGCCCGGAGGACGGCTGTTGGGGAGTTGGGGCGCGTCCTGATTGTGGATGACAATCAACCGCTCCAGGACTCACTGGCGATGGTGCTGCGCACCTTCGGCTACGATGTGGACATCGCCTCCGACGGGGTCGAGGCCCTCGACCGGATCGCGTCCAGCAGCTACGACGCCGTCCTGTGCGACCTGTTGATGCCGCACATGAGCGGCGACGAGCTATACACCCTCTGTTGCGAGAAGCACACCGAAATGGCGCGCCGGTTCATCTTCATGACCGGGTCGGCGTCCACGGGCATCATGGCGGACTTCCTGCAGCGAACCACGCAGCCGTATCTGCCCAAGCCGTGTCGCGTCAACGAGATCCGCAGCGCCGTCGAAGCGATGGTCACCCTGGCGCACGCGTAACCCCACCCGCGTTCTCTTCTGTCGCGCCCCTTCGGGCCCTCCCGGCATTGCCGGTGGAGGGCCCGTTTGTCCATGTGTGTGTCCGGACTGCGGCGCTGCTTGAGGAGGTCGTGAGCCTTCCGTACTACCGCCGAGAGTCTTGCGCAACCTGGGAGCAACCACTGAACGCAGGGCGGGGGTGGATCGGGTATTGTCACACGTGATGATTGCAGGTGGCCACCGGGGGCCACCGGAACCAAGTCTCTCGGAAGCTGGACATGTCACCCTTCAAGTTCCTCCTTATCGTCTGGGCTGTCGTCTGTCTCATCGCTGTACTGTCGGTCTGCCACAATGCGTCGGCCGCGCCCCTCTCCGCGCCGACGCGTTGGCAGTCTGCCACCGCTCCCCTGGTCGGTGGGCCCGCGGCAGCGCCCCCGAAAGTAGGGTCAGACCCCATCTCTCGTGCCGGGTCTCTGCCCCTCCCCTGACAGAGCCCCCGCAGCGCCGCGCCGCCGCCCCGAGAGCCGTCCCGTCTCGGGGCGGCGGCGTCTGTGTTGGGGCGCAGGGAAGCGGCATGCCGCCGGCGAAGGATAACACACTCGTCGTCCGTCACGCGGAGGTGGGCTCCCCATGCAAGTCCCGTCCCTGATCGCGCTCATGCTGCTGCTCGCGCTCGCGCAGGCGTTGCCGGCGCACGCCGCGGCGCTGTCGCCCGCGGAGGCCGCGGCCTGGCAGCAGTGGCTGGTGCCGCTGCCGAAGGAGGTCGCGCTGACCGGGAAGGTCACCGTGCCGCTGGGAGCAGTGATCTTCCGGACGCTCGCACAGCCGACGGAGTTGGACGGCAGCACCATCGAGGAGCTGCAATTCGAGCTGTTCAAGCCCCTCGCCCCCGAGGACATCGCCGAGACTCCCAGGGCTGTCACCGTGTTCGCTCGCACCCCTGCCGCCGGGCAGGCCCTCGCCGGCAAGCGCAACGCCGACCAGGGCTACCTGATCACGAGTTCAGAGGCAAACGGGATCGTGACCGTGACGTGCGACGCGCTCACGGATGTCGGCAACTACCACGCCATGAAGACGCTGAAGCAGTTGCTGTTGGCGTCGGTGAAGGGGCAGGGCGCGGCGGCGACGGTGGATATCCCACTCGGGCGCATCCTCGACTGGCCGGACCTGGAGGAGCGCGGGCAGTGGGGCGGGACGTGCGTCCAGGACCTCGAGAGGCTGTCGGACCTGAAGTTCAACCTGATCGAACTGCACGCGAAGCTGACGGTGGACAAGGACGGCGTGCCGCACGCGACGATGGATGAGAAGATCATGGAGCGGGCGCGGAAGCACGCGGTGCGCATCGTGCCGATCATCCACCACCTCGAACAGCTCGTCGGCACGGGGATGTTCGACGCCTACCCGCAACTGGCGGGCGTGGACGCCCCTTCGGACAACCCCTCGGTGCGCAACGTGTGCTTCTCGCGGCCGGAGATCACCAAGGTTGTCGGGGGCTGGATGGCTGACCTGGGGCAGATCCCCGGCGTGAGTGAAGTCATGGTGTGGCTGTCGGAAGAGGGCAAGGGCTGCCAGTGCGAGCAGTGCAAGCAGGTGGACCGGTTCGTGTCGGAAGTGCAGGCGCTGGCGGCCGCGTGGAACGAGGCGAAGCAGACGTGCCCGAAGCTGGGGCTGCGCGTGCTCTTGACGCAGTACAGCTACAAGTCGAATGACAAGGTGTTGGCGGCGCTGACCCCGGGGATGAAGGTGTCGTACTACCACGGCGGGCTGACGTACAACACCGAGCGCAAGCCGATGATCTACCCGCTGCTGGAGGACTACGTAAAGCGCGCCGGGTGGATGGGCGTGTACCCGACGCTGAGTTCGAACTGGCTGACGGTCGCCCCGTTCTCGAACCCGGAGTTCACGCACTACCGCATGACCGAGTTCGTGGACAAGGGCCTGACCAACCTGGTGGCCTACATCGTGCCGACGGAGGCGTACTACCAGGTGAACACCGAGGGCGGGTATGAGTGGGCCTGGAACGCCCACGGGCGGACGCGGCAGGAGTTCGCGGCGGCGTTCGCGGTGCGGCACGGGCTCAACGACCCGGCGCAGTTCGTGCAGTGGACGGAGTTGATCGGGCCGCCGGCGTGGGACCTGTACGCCTCGAACTTCCCGTACCTGGAGAACTGGGGCAAACCCACCGAGAAGGTCGCGGCCGGAACGATGAAGCTCAAGCTGGGGACGTCCATGTTCGCGGCCTTTGAGACGGAAGAGAAGTTCGCAGCGAACGTCGCGCGGTGTGATGAGGCGATGAAGCTGGCGACGGCGCTGGGGGCGCCGGAGTACCTCCTGGAGACGGAGATCGTGCGGGCGTATACGCAGGTGCTGCAGGCGGTGTATGCGCTGGGGCAGATCGTCCGTGGGGACCAGGGGGTGGCGCCCGAGCACAAGGACGCCGCGCAGAAGTGGTTCGGCCAGTGCCTCGCGGCGCTGGACCTGATCGTGGTGGACTACCCGAAGTGGCATGAGGCGTGCATGGCCGGGGCGGAGGGGAAGGCCCCCGAGCGCTTCAGCCGCACCGCGCAGATGATGGACCAGCTCGCCGCCGCGATCGGCGAGTTGGCGGAGAAGAACGGCCTGGCGGACGAGGGGAAGCCGTACCGCACGCACCTGATCGGCACGTGGCAGAGCGAGGAGTTCAAGGACGCACACAGCCAGACACGGCGGCTGGAGGTGACGCCGCTGGTGAGCGGGGCGGGGAAGTACTGGTTCCGGCCGATCTACCGCAAGGGGCTGCTCGGGCTGGTGTGCCACCAGGCGGCGCTGGTGTCCTACGCCAAGGACAAGCCGGACGAGGTGCGCGAGGAGGCCGTGGACAAGCACCAGTGCCACGCCGGGGCATGGGCGAAGGACGACGTCTATCTTATGGAGCTCAAGGAGTACGACGCGGCGCGCGGGTATGCCGTGCTGGCGAACATCAGCGGCGGGGACTCGACGAACGGGGAGTTCTTCTTCAAGAAGCTGAAGGAGTGAGGGGCGAGGAGTGGTTGAGTGGTCATGTGGTTGAGTGGTTGGTAACGGCGAACGGCAGACGGCAGACGCGCCGAGTTCAGCCACCAACCACTCAACCACTCAACCACCGCCGTTTCCTCAATCCTGGTTCTCGCTCCGGTGTACGCCGGCGGCGTCTAGCTGGTAGCGCGTCTTGTGGCGGTCGCGGGCGCGGGCCACGATCTGGAAGCGCTTGCCGTCCGACCAGTAGCTCTCGATGGCCGCGCCGTCGAAGTTCTTGAGGATGTTCTCCACGCCCCCCTCTTCCTGGATGCTCAGCTCCTTGAGCGTCGCCGGGTTCACCCACAGCGGGAAGGTCATGGCCCCCTCGAGATTGACATGGATCTTGCGCAGGGCCTCCTGGGCGGAGGCGCGGCGGGCGAAGTCGGCGGCGCCCACGGCCCAGCTACACTTCCCGATGCCCAGGATCGTCAGCGGCGCGTCGAGCGTCTGCGTGATGGTCAGCTCCGCCTGCTTGTACCACGGGTCGGTGCGGACGATCTGCGTCATC
This sequence comes from uncultured Armatimonadia bacterium, assembly GCA_964653205.1. Lineage (GTDB taxonomy): Bacteria > Armatimonadota > Zipacnadia > Zipacnadales > UBA11051 > JAJFUB01. The sequence goes on from CAZZDO010000246.1 coordinate 5,480, forward strand.
GCGCGGCTGCGGAAGTCGGCCAGGTCCTGCGGGGGAGCGTACGCGGGCTGGCTCGGGTTGCCCCCGGCCCGGGTGGTGCAGTCGCCGCGGTCACGCACGAACATCCGCGTGCCGGTGAAGCCCTTCACCTCGACGACGCCGTCGCCGACGATGGTGCGGGCCTCACCGCTGGCATCGGCCGTGACGGAGAAGCGCGTGCCGCGGGCGGCGGCCACGCAGCCGGGCGAGTAGATGCGGAGTTCGGATTCCTTGCCGAAGTTCTCGGTGATGCGCGCGAGCAGGCGGCCGGAGGTGAGAAAGATCGAGCGCGAGCGCCACTTGCCGCCGCGGTGATATTCCAGCAGCTTGATGCGCATGCTGGCGTTGGCGTCGAGCACGATCTTGCTCTCATCCGGGAAGGACAGCTCGGCCCACGAGTTGGCGCCGGTCTTGATGTTCGAGTAGTCCGGGAGCTTCTCGTTGAGCTGCGGGGCGCGTTCCTGGGGGACATCGCGGGTGGAGATGGTCACGACGCCTGAGGTCTGCGTGACGACGGCATAGAACTCCTGGTTCTCGCGCCGCACCGCGTCGCCGATGACGGCGCAGATCACGATCGCGAGACCGATGGCGACGCGCTTGTCGAGCCACTCGGGCCAGCGCAGCTTCATCCGCCGCCGCTTGCGCTTCTCCTTGACCTGCTGATCGTGGAGGAGATCGGAGAGCGCGTCGCTGAGGAGGGCCTGGTCGGACTGCGACTGCTTCTTTTTCTTCTTGCCGAACATCACGTCACCTCGATCAGGAAATCATGAGACAAGGCGTTGCGCGTCGCTCGACTATTCCAGCACCGCCCCCTGGGCGAGAAGTTGCTCGCGTACCGTCGCGTAGTCCGTCGGGCCCGAGCGGGCCGCCAGCGCCGCCGTGATGCCGGCGGCTTGCCCGGTGGCCATGCAGCGGGCCATGAGGCGGAAGGCATCGAGTACGCGCGGATCGGCCGAGATCGCCCGGCCCCCGGCGGCGACGTTGGCGAAGCTCACCGGCAGCAGCGCCCGCCACGGCAGGCCGCGCAGCCCGGGGTTGCTCTTCCGCCACGGCGGGGCAAAGGCCGCCAGGCCATGGCCGCCGTAGCCGCGCGTGCCCACCGCGATGGGCTCGGCCACGGGGGTGCCCGCGTCCAAATCGTCCGGCGTGATCGTCTCCTGGCCGATTATACCCCGCGCGGCGCGCACTCCAACCCGGTGCGCCGTGTCCACGAGGAAGCAATCGGCGAAGCCGGGGATCGTGGCGCGGAACCAGTCCACCGCCAGGCGGGCCTGCCCGCGCAGCTCGTCGTCCATGCGGGTGAGGTCGGCGGAGTCCACCCCGTCGCCGGCGGTGAGCGTGAAGTTCAGCAGCACCTCGCCGGGGTTGAGCAGCGCGAGGCCCATGAAGGCGTCCTGGGCCTTGAGGGGCACTTCCCCGGCGGCGACCGCGGCACGGAAGGCGACCTCGACGTCCGGCCGGTGGAAGCCCTGCACGCCGCCGACGCGCAGCAGGATTGTCTTGGTCATGCTCTGCTCGACGGGGTAATGGCGCACCTGCCCCCCGGCGCGGAAGACGAGGTCGGCGTCGCCGGTGGCGTCCACGAAGGCGGCGGCGCGGTAGAGCGCCGGGCCTTCGGCGCGGTCCACGGCCACGGCGGTGAGGCGGTCACTGTCCGTCACGGCGCCCACGAGCGAGGCGTAGAAGAGCCGCGTCACACCGCAGCGGTCGAGCAGGCGATTGGCGGCCAGGCGCAGGCCCTCGAGCGAGATGATGACGTTGTCGAGCAGGGGGCGGTCGCCGATGGGCGCGGGGTCCGGTACGCTGGCCGGGTGAGCAATGAGCCGGGCGTCGCCGTGGGCGTCCATGTCGCGGACGAGTTCGTCGGCCACACCGCCGACGATCTTCCGGCCGCCGGCCGCGAAGCCCATGAGATAGGGGCAGCAGCAGTTGGTCGCCACGCCCCCCGCGAAGCCGGCGCGCTCGACGATGAGCGTGCGGCAGCCCATCCGGGCGGCGGCGCAGGCGGCGGCGATCCCGGCCGGGCCGGCCCCGCAGACGATGACATCGTGCTCACCGGCGACGGGCCACGAAGAGGGAGGCTGGAAGATCATGGGGCGGGTAGGTTCCGGAGGGTGATGTGATGGGCACGCTAACGGCGTGTTAAGAGCGTATTCGGCGGAGGGAAGGGGAATACCTGCTGGGCGGGACCGTTGTAGGGCGGGGGCTCGTACCCCGCCCATCCGTTTGGGTATTGCCGTCCGGGGCGGGTACAAGCCCCATATGCGCTAACTTAAGTCTTGATTTGCCGCCCCGTCTTGTG
>CAZZDO010000247.1:0-7796 GCA_964653205.1 uncultured Armatimonadia bacterium
GGCGACGGGCGAACTCCTTGACTTCTGCGGCGGTCAGCATCAGCAGTCACCTCGGGTGGATTGCGGGCAGGTTCGCGAGACGCGGCGGGATGTCCTGCCTGGAGCGCGGACCGAGCCCCATGACCTATCGCCTTGACGAAACATTCCCCTACTGCTATACCGTGCACACAGGTTCCGCCAGCCATGTCCACGCTCTCCACACTCTCCACCCAACGCACGGCGCACGCCTTGCGCCACTTCACCCTCAGCGGCGCGCTCTGGTCCATCTACGGGCCGAACGCGACGCCCGCGGCCGCGCTCTTCTCCGGCTACGCCCTCAGCCTCGGCATCACCGAGGCGCAGGTGGCGTTCCTGGTGGGCCTCTCGGCGCTCGTCGGCCTGTGGGAACTGGTGGCCTTCCCCATCAGCCGCGCGTTGTCGCGCCACCGCCGTTGGATGGTGGGGATGGGGGTCATCGAGATCACCGCGGCCAGCGCCGTGGTCTTCGTGCCCCTGCTGGCGCCGCACGTCCGCTTCGCCGCCATGGCGGTGCTCCTGATCATCGCCTACGCCATCGGGCACACCAACAGCCCGCCCTTCAACTCGTGGCTGAGCAACGTCTTGCCCGAGGAGGTGCGGGGGCGCTACATCGGCGGGCGCATGTTCATCATCAGCGTCACGGCGATGGTGTACATCTACGTGGCGAGCACGTGGCTGGACTGGCAGCAGAAGACCTACGGCGCCTTCGCCGTCATGTTCGTGATCGGGTGGATCGCGGGGATCCTGGGCTACCTGCTGCTGCTCCGCACGCCCTACCCCGACGCGACGACGGAGGCGCCGCAGGAGAACTTCTGGCACAGCCTCGCCGTGCCGATGCGCAACCGCCCCTTCGTGCTGCTCTCGGTCTACTTCGCCTGCTGGACGGCCGCCAGCAGCATGGCCGGCGCGCTGTACGGCGTCTACATGATCAACCACCTCAAGCTGCCCTACAGCACCATCGCCATCTTCACCAACATCACGCTGGCGATGATGATGGTCGGCTACCTGGTCGCCGGCAACATCGCCCAGCGCTACGGCTCCAAGCCGCTGGCGCAACTGCTCATCATCCCGGTGGCCGCCGTGCCGCTGATGTGGGCCTTCGCCACGCCGGAGACGTACCTGTGGATCGTGCCGGTGGCCTGCGTCATCAACGGCCTGGCGGTCTCGGGGCTGAGCGTCTCGGCCAGCAATCTGCTCCTCAAGCTCCTGCCGCGGGGCGAGGGCAACAGCGTGTACTTCGCGGTGTGGGCGGCGGCGATGGCCGCGGGCGCGGCGGTGGGGCCCGTCATCGGCGGCCTGCTCAAGGAGCGCTTGCCGGCGGTGGTCGCCCTCGGCCCCGTGGACTTCTCGGTGCTGCAGGTCATCTTCCTGGTCGCCGCGGCCGCGCACGTCGTGCCGATCATCCTCAGCGCCGTGCTCGTGGAGGGCGAGGCGACTTCACCGCGCTACCTGCTCGCCCAGTTCCGTGGCAACCTGCTGTACATGGCCTACAGCTACGGCCTGTACGCCGTGGCGCGCAAGAACGAGACGCGGGGCGACGCCCTGCGCCGGCTGGGCCGGGCGGGCTCACCGCTCGCGGTGGACCGGCTCGTGCGGGGCTTGGAGCATGTCAGCCCGGAGGTGCGGCGCGGGGCGGTCAAGGGCCTGGGCGAGGGACGGTTCGAGGAGGCGGTCGAGCCGCTCGTGCACGAACTCGAGGACAGGGACTCCGACCTGCGGGTCGAGGCCGCCGAAGCCCTCGGCAAGATCCCGGCCGGCCAGGACCGTCTCTTCGAGGCCTTGCACGACGAGGACCCGCGTGTACGTCAGAGCGCGGCCATGGGCCTGAGCCAACTCCCGACCGACGAGGCCCGCGACGCCCTCCTGCAGGAACTGCGCGACGAGCCGGACCGCAGCATCTTCCCCACCCTCGTCGAGGCCGTGGCGCGCGGCGAGGACCTGCGCGGCGTCGAGCCGGCGCTGGAGGGGCTGGCGAAGCTGTCGGCCCCGGTCGTGCGCATGCAAGTCATCAACGGCATCTGCCGGATCATCGGCGAGAAGAACCACTTCTACCGCCTGGCCACGGCCGACGACCTGGCCGAGGGCCGCATGCGCGAGAAGATGATGGCCCGCATCCGCCGGCTACTGGCCCGGGTGCGGGGCATCGGCCGCGAGGAGCGCGCGGCCCTGCGCCAACTCGGCGTGGCCGTCGAGCAAGCCCTCGACCAGGACCATCTCGAGGAGTTCGCCCAGGCCACCCTCCGCATCGCCGACATCGTTGAGGGCGTGGAGGAAGCCCCCGCCGTCGCCCGCCATGCGGCGCTGGCCATCCGGCTCTACCTGCACCAGGAGCGCCCGCCCAACTCCGCCCACGAACTCATCGTGTTCCTCATCATCTGCCTCACGTCGCTGAGCCGCAACATCAGTTGACCTCGCCGGGAGGCACCCATGCCAGCCGCCGACAGCCGCCCCAACTTCGTGCTCATCATGCCGGACCAGCACCGGGGCGACTGCCTCTCCCTGGCCGGCCACCCCGCCGTGCTCACGCCCAATATTGACAGCATCGGCGGCGCGGGCGTGCACTTCACGCAGGCCTACACCACGTGCCCCAGTTGCATCGCCGCGCGCCGCTCGCTCATGACCGGCCAGTTCCCGGCCACCCACGGCATGGTCGGGTATCACGATCACCTCGAATGGAACGCCCCGCCGACCCTGCCCGGCGTGCTGCGCGAGCACGGCTACCAGACGGCGCTGGTGGGCCGCACCATGCACCTGTACCCCACCCGCAAGCGCTACGGCTTCGACGAGATGGTCCTGCACACCGACGACTACCGGCGCTATCTGGCGGACAATCAGGCCGGCGACCGGGCCGGGATGTTCGACCACGGGATCTCGCGCAACGGCTACACCGCGCGCCCCTGGCACCTCGATGAGAAGCTGCACCCGACGACCTGGACGATGACCGAGGCCCTGCGCTTCCTGGAGCGACGCGACCCCTCCGGCCCGTTCTTCCTGGTCGTCTCCTTCATCGCCCCGCATCCGCCGCTCGTGCCCCCGGCGTTCTATCTCGACCGCTACCTGCGCCAGGACCTGCCCGCGCCGGCCCTCGGCGACTGGGCCACGCCGCCGCCCAACGGCGGCCTCGGCCTTGGGGTGGAGGCTGGCCGCGTGGACCTGCGCGGCGAGCTGCTGCGCTCCGCCCAGGCCGGCTACTACGGCCTCATCAATCACATGGACGACCAGATCTGCCGTCTCCTCGGCACGCACACGGGCCTCGACGCCGCCACCCGGCGCAACACCGTCTTGCTCTTCACCAGCGACCACGGGGAGATGCTCGGGGATCACTACCTGTTCCGCAAGTACTGCGCCTACGAGGGCTCCGCCCACATCCCGTTCCTGATCAGCGGGCCGGAGGTGGCGCCGGGGCGCGTCTGCCATGAGGCGGTGTGCCTGGAGGACCTCATGCCGACCGTGCTGGACCTCGCCGGCTGCCCCATCCCCGACACCGTCGAGGGCCGCAGCCTCGTCCCGATCCTGCGCGGCGACACCGACGCCCTCCACCGCGACTACGTGCACGGGGAGCACACGGCCTCCGGTGGGCCGGAGACCAGCCACCAGTACCTGACCGACGGGCGGGAGAAGTACATCTGGTTCACGCAGACCGGCGAGGAGCAACTCTTCGACCTGACGGAGGACCCGCGGGAGCTACACGACCTGGCCGGGCTGCCCGCGCACGCGGAGCGGCTGGGCCGATGGCGCGGGCGGCTGGTCGAGCACTTACGGGACCGCCCCGAGGGCTTCAGCGACGGTGAGCGCCTCATCGCCGGCCGTCCGCACCACACGCTCCTGCCTCATGCGTCGGGCTGAGGCGGCGCTCACTCGACGCGCATCGTTCGGGTGCTCGTCTCGCCCGACACCCACTCCCGCACCTCGATCTGCCACGCCCCCTTCGCCGCCGACAACGGCAAGCGTAGCGGCAGGTCCAGCACTCCGTCCGCCACGCGCGTGTAGCGCTGCACGCCCGCCCAACCGGGTAGAGCGGGCGTCTCGCCCGCCACCGGCGATATCGTCACCTTCACCTCGACCAACTGCCGCCCCGCCACCGGCTTGCCCAGCTTGTCGAGCACCCGCACCTTCAGCTTCCTCTCCGTGCCGGGCTTCAGCGTCGCCGGCACGTCCACGGCGACCCGCGCGATGGCCTGCGGCAGGGCCGCGACAAGCGCCGCCGCCCCCGGCGCAAGCTGTAGCGTGAACTGTTGCTTGCCCGCGTAGGCGCGCGTGTCCTCACGCGCGCGGATCGCTTCGTGCTTCAGCACATCGTACAGCGTCAGCCCCGCCGGGACGGTCACGGTCACCTCCTGCGGCAAGCCCCGGTCGCGCAATGGCCCGCCGCCATCGGCGGCCATCTGCGTGATCTTGAACCGCTCCTGCTGCGGGCCTGGCTCGCGGTGGTCGTTGATGACGAACAGATAGCGGGCCTGCCCGCACTCGCGTGTGTACGTGAACACCCGGTCGCGCGGCTCGACTTGCGCGAAGCCGCCGACGCCCTCGCGGAACTGCCGCGCCCAGCCGCCCCACTCCTTGTCCTGGGCCTCCTGCGGGTCGGCCTGGGTCTTCAGGTCCACCCGCTGCACGCCGGGGATGTCGGCCCGCAGCACCTGGTCGGCGATGACCTTCCCGCCCTGCTTCGCGTACGCCACGAGCGCCCGGTGCGTCTTCTCGGGCAGGCAGTACGCCCCCGGCAGGATGACGGCTTTGTAGCGGCCGAGCCACCCCGCCTCGGCGTGGGCATCCGTGATCCAGTCGAACGGCAGCCGCGCCCGGGCCAGGATGCGCCCCGTGTTGCGGCTGACCCAGTGGCGGATCCAGTTGTCATAGATGCCCGGCTGCGTGAAGTCCAGCCCGGCCGTCTCCAGCATCGCCACCGGCGGCTGCTCGATGGGCAAGCCCCCCACCAGCGTCCCCACTGGCTGGATGAGCCCGTACGTCTCGGCCAGGACCGCGTCGCACGCCGGGTCGTACACTTCTGTCTTCCGCTCGCCGAGGCCGTACAGGCCCACGCTGTCGGACGGGCACGCCACCGACAGCCACAGGTTCTCCCGCAGGCAATCCGGGCTCAGGCACAGCACCTTGCGCTTGCCGCTGCCGTCATCCACCCACAGCCCGTTGCCGTCGTCCCAGTACACGAGCCCCGGCATGGCCTCGAAGCGCTTGCCGAGCAGCTTGGCCATGTTCGCCGTGTGGCTGAACCGCGCCACCAGGCCCTCGGGGACCTTCGGGTAGCCCCAGTAGTCCACCATGTCCATGTCGGCGAACTGCGTGACGGCCTCGGGCTGGTCGGAGTAGTAGATGACGTCCAGCCCCTCGTCTCTCATCCAGCGCGCGAGCTGATTGCCGAACAGCCACCAGCCCATGCCGCGCTCGCCCCACCACTCGAGGAACTTGTAGGCGGGGACGTCGTCAGTCAGGACCGCGGGGAAGCCGTCCTCCTTGGGCGGCGCGGCGTGGACCGGGTCGCGCCCGATCTCCGCCGGGATGGCCGCCAGTCCCGTCTCCTGCTTCATCCAGGCATAGAACCACGGCTCGTCCTCCGGCTTGGGGAAGGGCGGGTCGCCCATCTCGGAGTTCACCAGGCACGACCACACGTTGGGGTTGGCCATCGTCGCACGGGCAACAGCGCGGGCAATCGGCTCGGCGCGCTCGCGGTTCCACGGCGACCACGGGTGCGGCACCGCCTCACGGATGTCAATGCGCGAGTTCGCCCACAGGCCGCGCTCCAGCAACTCCCGCTGCTGCGCGGGCCCGGCGACGGCGCTGTTGAGGCCCAGCTTCTCCAGGTCGCTCACGTCCCCCCACCCGTACATGATGAAGCGCCCCTGCGGCTCTTCGAAGACCTCGATGCGGTCCTCAATGACGGTCTGCTTGCCCCCGGCAGAGACCTCCACACGCAGCGGGTACTGCCCCGGCGCGACAAGCCACGGCTTGAGCTTCAGGAGCAGCGGCTTCCCCGCCGTCACCGGGCCCGCCGCCTGCGCCCCGAAGGCCGGCGCCGTGGCCTTGAGGTTCACTGTCCCCTTCCCCTCCGGGGCCAGCGGCACGGCCACCTCGGCCGCCGAACGCAGGAAGGCCAGCCGCCGCGGGCGCAGCAGCGGCAGCGGCGCGGCCGGCAATTCCGCCCCCAGCGGCGTCTCGCGGTTGGCCATCTGCACGATCTCCTCCTCGGGCAGGCGCCGGTCGAGCAGGCACACCTCATCCAGGTCGCCGGTCATCGGCTGATGCTCCAGGAAGCTCCCGCCCAGCCGGATCGTCGTGCCGTAGGCCAGCTTGCCGCCCTCGGTGTCGCAGCGGTTCAGCTTCACGCCGTCGCAGTACGCCACCGCTTCCACCTCATCCCACACGAGCGCGAGATGATGCCAGCCGTCATGCGCGCCCGGCTCCAGCAGGCGCTTCTCGATGTCACCGACGCTCATCCGTCCCTGCTTGAAGCGGCTGGCCCACCCGTTGCTCGCGTACCACATGTTGTTGCCCACGGTCCAGATCGGCGCGAACCAGCCGGTGCCGAGGGCCAGCGCCGGGCCGACCGGGCGCAGGCCGCCACACTCATCCGGCACGGGCCGCACCCAGCAGGCCACCGTCCCCGCCTCGCCGGTGAACCCGCAGTGCGCCGCGGGGAAATCCAGCCACGAATGCGCGGCCCGCTCCCCTCCCGGCAGCCAACTCGTCGGCGCGGTGTTCGTCGTGGGATAGACGGCGGTCTGCTCGAGCTGCAGGTTGTCGGTCCACACCGTCGCGGGCGCGCCGCCGACCAGCGCCAACTCGCCGACAAGCGACTGCGTCTTGCGCCGTCCGTCCATCTCCAGCAGCGCCATGACGCGCTGCCACTCGCCGGTCAGCGTCACTTCGCCCGCCTCGGCCACGGTCGCGAAGGGCGGCGTCACCTTCGCCTGCGGGTCCTTGTCCAGCGCCGCCTTGTTCGCGGTCTCGATGGCCTGCCGCCAATCGCCCTCCTCCAACGCGTCGCGTAGCGTCAGGCGCACCTGCGCCCCCGGCTTGTCCGCCCGCAGGTAGGCCGAGAGCACGACAAGGATGGTCGGGCGGTGGGGGTTCTGCAGCTTCACGTCGCGCGGCGCCAGCGTCCACAGCACGCCGGGCGCGGCGGCCCTCGCCTGCAGGGCCTTGCCGGCCTTCGCGGGGTTCGGCGTCGCGTTCGCCAGTTGCACGCCGGGTCCCGCCGCAAAGCCGTCGGTCCCCTGCTCGACCGCCGCCTGGTTGGCCGCTAGCAGGTTCGCGCGCCCGCGCTCCATGCGGTAGGCGTTGCCAAAGCGCCCCGGCACGGGTGGCCGGCTTGGCAGTTCGAGCCGCCACCCGGCGCCGCAGCGTCCCGGCTCGCCGCGCTCGAAGCCCGTGTAGAAGATGACGCCGGAGGGGGCGGCCTGGCACACAGCCAGCCCGCCAAGGCAGCAGACGATCAGCAGGAAACGCATGGGGAGCCTCCAGGGGAGCCCGGGAGTTTAGCTGGGGTCCGTCAGGTGCTCGTGAGGATTGACGCCGATGCTCAGCAGGTACTCGTCAATGGCGCGATGCTTGGCCAGCGCGCTCGCCAGCGTGATCAGCTCGGCCGGGTCGGTCTCGTGCAAGTCCACCGTGCCGATCCCCGCCAGTTCATGCAGGCACGCCGCGAAGTCCACCGTCCGCACCACCTTCTCGCCGCGGATGGTATCCTCGATCTCGATCTCGACGGTGGCGGGCAGCTCGATCTTGGTCAACATGCGCGTGCGGATGGGCATGACATCATCTCC
>CAZZDO010000248.1:0-7780 GCA_964653205.1 uncultured Armatimonadia bacterium
CGGCTTGATCTGCACATCCATTCGGCCCTGTCGCCCTGCGCCAGCGAGGAGATGCGCCCGCCCGCGGTGTTGCTGACCGCGGAACAGCGCGGGCTGCAGGTCGTCGGCATCGTGGACCATTCCACGGGTCGGAACGGGTGGGCGTTCTTCGAGGCGGCCGCGGCCTTTGAGGTAGACGTGTTGGCCGGCCTGGAGATCGAGAGCAGTGAGGGCGTACACTTGCTGGCGCTGTTTGACAATCGCGACTCGCTGGCGGACTTCGAGGCGGTGATTGCGTCGCACCTGCCCGGCGGGAGGAACCGGCCGGACGTGCTGGGGCCGCAGTTCCTGCTCGATGAGTGGGGCGAGGTGATCGGCGAGGAGGAGCGGCTGCTCATCACGGCGGTGGACCTCGGGCTGGAGCGGCTGGCCGAGATGATCGCGGCGCATGAGGGGCTGAGCATCGCAGCGCATGTGGACCGCGTGGCCAACGGCCTGCTCCCGACGCTGGGGTTCGTGCCGCCGCATCTGCCGGTGGACTTCCTGGAAGTGTCGTGGCGCATGACAAGAACCGAGGCGCGACGGCGGTGGCCGGAGCTGGCGCAGTGGCCGCTGCTGTGCAGCTCGGATGCGCACGCGCTGGATGAGATCGGGCAGGGGAATACGCTGGTGGCGGGGGAGTTGGGGTTGAGGCGGAGGGACGGCTCCTCACCCCTGCCCCTCTCCCTCGCGCGCGATACGGCTGCGCGCTCCGGAGAGGGGAACGGCAACGGCACGAATCTGCCTCACCCCTGCCCCTCTCCTTCGCCCGCGATACGGCCGCGGGGTCAGGAGAGGGGAACGGATGACGGCTCCTCACCCCTGCCCCTCTCCCGCGCGCGCGGTACGGAGGCGCGCGCCGGAGAGGGGGACGACAACGGCACGAATCTGCCTCACCCCTGCCCCTCTCCTTCGCCTGCGATACGACCGCGGGGTCAGGAGAGGGGAACGGATTACGGCACCTTGCGGCAGTGGGGGGCGGCGCTGGCGGAGGAGTTGCGGCGGGGCGCCGGGCCGCCACCCGGCGAAGGCGGGGCCGAGGGCGGGGATGACGATGCGTGAGCTGGCGCTGCATTTGCTGGACATTGCGCGGAACTCCATCGAGGCCGGGGCGTCTGAACTGGAGTTGGAGGTACAGGAGGACCCGACGGCGAACTGGCTGACGTTCAGCCTGCAGGACAATGGGCGCGGGATGGATGAGGCGACGCTGCGGCAGGCGAGCGATCCTTTTTTTTCGACGCGCACGACCCGCAAGCAGGGATTGGGATTGTCGTTGTTGAAGGAGGCGTGCGAGCGGTGCGAGGGGAAGCTGGAAATTGCGTCGGCGCCGGGCGCGGGGACGACGGTGCGGGGGCGGATGCGGCTGTCGCACATTGACCGGCCGCCGGTCGGGAGCATGGGGGGGCTGATCCAGGCGCTGGTGTGCGAGGTGGAGCAGATTCGGCTGCGTTACCGGCATGTGATCGGGGCGAGAAGTTTTTTTCTGGACACCGAGGAGATCAAGCAGGAACTGGAGGGGGGGGCGGTGAACAGTCCAGCGGTATTGTGTTGGCTGGAGGCGTGGGTGGAGGAGAGTCTGAGCGAGTTGCGCGCGGGTTGATGTCGGCGGCGGGGTGGCAGAGTTAGCGAAGGATGCTAAGCGACTGTGACCGTGTTGGCAAGGTTGCCTTGCCGGCCGGGAGCAGTCGCTATGTGCGGTAGTGCGGCTACATGTGATTTTTTTCACAATCTTACGCAGTTTGGTTAGACGGGCAGTTGCCGGAAGGAGGCAGCACGAGGTGAAGACACGAGAAGATCTGCAGGCTCTGCGCGAGAAGGCCAGAGCGGCCCTGGCGGTCCGAGACAGCCAGGGCGGGGCACGGGTGATCATCGCCATGGGCACGTGCGGGATCGGGGCCGGGGCGCGAGAGGTGTTGGCGGCGTTGTTGGACGAGCTGTCCCTGCGGAGCCTGAGCAATGTGACGGTGTCACAGACAGGCTGCAAGGGGCTATGCGACCAGGAGCCGCTGGTGGAGGTACATACGCCGGGGATGCCGCCGGTGAGTTACGGGCGGGTCACGCCGCAGATCATGCGGCGGATCGTCGCCGACCAGATCGTGAACGGTCAGGTGGTATCGGAGTATGCCATCGCGACCGGAACGGAGGCGGGCTAGATGGCTGCCGCAGTCGAGAGCATTTGCTGTGAGACAACCGGGAAGATTGATGCCATCATCGAGTGCAAGGGCTGCACGCCCGACAGCTTGATTGAGGTCCTGCACGGGGTGCAGGAGGAATTGGGGTATCTGCCCCAGGCGGTGCAGGAGTACGTGGCCGATAGGTTGGGGATGCCGGTGGGGACCGTCGAGAGTGTCATCAGCTTCTACAGCTTCTTCACGACGGTGCCGCGGGGCCGGCACACCATCAAGGTTTGCCAGGGCACGGCCTGCTACGTGCGCGGCGGCAAGCGGGTGCTGGAGGCCGTCGAGAAGCACTGCGGGTGTGGCGTGGGCGAGACGTCCGAGGACATGCGCTACAGCCTGGACGTGGTGCGGTGCGTGGGCGCATGCGGGCTGTCGCCGGTGATGACCGTTGGCGACGACATCTACGAGCGGGTCAAGCCGACGAAGGTGGCGGAGATTCTGGGGCGGTACGAATAGCGGCAACGGCGGGAATCGGGAACGGCGAGGCGGGGTGAGTCGGAGCAGTAGCCATCAGGAGGAGAGAGATGCCTGCGTTTAGATCACATGTGCTGGTATGCGCCGGGGCCGGGTGCGTCTCGTCAGGGTCACAGAGTGTGGCGGACGCGCTGGAACAGGCGATTGTCGAACAGGGGCTGAGCGGTGAGGTCAAGGTCATCCGGACGGGTTGCATGGGTTCATGCGACCTGGGGCCGGTGGCGGTGGTGTATCCGGAGGGCGTGTTCTACCAGAAGCTGACGCCGGGCGATGCCGTTGAGCTGGTCGAGGAGCACCTGCTGAAGGGCCGGCCGGTGGAGCGGCTGATGTACATGCCGAGCGAGGAGTACAAGCCGGCGCTGAGCATGGACGAGATTCCGTTCTTTGCGCTGCAGCACAAGATCGTGCTGCGCAACTGCGGCGAAATTGACCCGGGGAGCATCGAGGAGTACATCGCCCGGGACGGGTATGAGGCGCTGGCGAAGGCGCTGACGGAGATGACGCCGGCGGAGGTCATCGCGGAGGTCAAGACGTCGGGGCTGCGGGGGCGGGGCGGCGGCGGCTTCCCCACCGGGCTGAAGTGGGAGTTGACCGCCAAGAGCGCGGACACGCCCAAGTACGTGGTGTGCAACGCCGATGAGGGCGACCCGGGCGCGTTCATGGACCGCAGCGTGCTGGAGGGCGACCCGCACAGCGTCATCGAGGCGATGACCATCGCGGGTTACGCCATCGGCGCAAACAAGGGCTACGTGTACGTGCGGGCGGAGTATCCGCTGGCCATCGCGCGGCTGGGCGTGGCGCTGGAGCAGGCGCGGCAGATGGGGCTGTTGGGCGAGAACATCTTCGGGACGGAGCACAGCTTCGACATCGAGATGCGGATGGGCGCCGGGGCGTTCGTATGCGGCGAAGAGACGGCGCTGATGGCGTCGCTCGAGGGCCGGCGCGGCGAGCCGCGCCCCCGTCCCCCCTTCCCCGCCCAGAAGGGCTTGTACGACAAGCCCACGCTGCTCAACAACGTGGAGACGTACGCGAACATCGCGCCGATCATTCTCCACGGCGGCGCATGGCTCGCGTCCATCGGGACCGAGACGAGCAAGGGCACGAAGGTGTTCGCGCTGGCCGGGCATGTGCAGAACACGGGTCTGGTCGAGGTGCCGATGGGGACGCCGCTGGGGACGATCATCTACGAGATCGGTGGCGGCATCCGCAACAACCGGAAGTTCAAGGCGGCGCAATCGGGTGGTCCGTCGGGCGGCTGCATCCCCAAGGAACACCTCAATACGCCGGTGGACTATGAGACGCTCAAGGAGCTGGGCTCGATCATGGGCTCCGGCGGGCTGATCGTCATGGACGACAGCACCTGCATGGTGGACCTGGCGCGGTTCTTCCTGGAGTTCGTACAGGACGAAAGTTGCGGGAAGTGCCCGCCGTGCCGGATCGGGACCAAGCGGATGCTGGAGATCCTGGAGCGGATTTGCGAGGGCAAGGGCAAGGAAGGCGACATCGAGCTGCTGGTGGAGTTGGGCGAGCAGATCAAGCTGACGAGCCTGTGCGGGCTGGGACAGACGGCGCCGAACCCGGTGCTGAGCACGATCCGGTACTTCCGCGACGAATACGAGGAGCACATCCGCGACAAGCATTGCCGCGCCGGGGTGTGCGCCGAGATGATGAAGGCGCCGTGCGAGCATGCCTGCCCGGCGGGCGTGGATGTGCCGGCGTATGTGGCGCTGATCGCCGAGGGGCGGTTCGACGACGCCTACGACGTGATCCGCGAGACGAACCCGTTCCCGTCGGTGTGCGGGCGCGTCTGCACGGCATACTGCGAGTTGCAGTGCCGGCGCGGACAGCTCGATGATCCCGTGGCCATTCGCCTGCTCAAGCGGGCGGCGGCGGACAACCACACGCGGCCGTGGCAGCCGACGCTGGCGCCGCAGCGGCATCAGCGGGTGGCGGTGATTGGGGCCGGGCCGGCCGGATTGACCGCGGCGGTGGACCTGGTGCGCAAGGGGTATGAGGTGACGGTGTTCGAGAAGGAGACGCTGCCCGGCGGGATGATGATGCTGGGGATTCCCGACTACCGGCTGCCGCAAGATGTGCTGCAGAGGGAGATCCAGGACATCGTGGACCTGGGCGTGGAGCTGAAAACCGGCGTGGCGTTCGGGCAGGACATCTCGTTTGAGAGCCTCCAGAGCGACGGTTACGGCGCGATCCTGATGGCGGTGGGTTGCCAGGAGGGGATCCCGATGGACGTGCCCGGCGCCGACGCGGCGGGCGTCATTGACGCGGTCCAGTTCCTGAAGGATGTGAACCTGCAGCGGCCGCCGGAGGTGGGCCAGCGAGTGGCGGTGATCGGCGGCGGCGATACGGCCATCGACTCGGCGCGGTCGGCGCTGCGGCTGGGCGCGGACGAGGTACACCTGGTGTACCGGCGCACCGAGGACGAGATGCCGGCGCACGCGGCGGAGATCGCGGAGGCGCGGCACGAGGGCGTGGTGTTCCACTTCCTGGCGGCGCCGAAGGAGGTCGTGGTGGCGGGCGGCAAGGTCGCCGGGCTGGTGTGCCAGCAGATGCGGCTGGGCGACTTCGACCGCAGCGGTCGGCGGCGCCCCGAGCCCGTGGAGGACGCGGAGTTCACGCTGGAGCTGGACACCATCATCCCGGCCATCGGGCAGCGGGTGAAGGCGGATTGTCAGTGCGTGGAGACCGCCCACGGCAAGCTGTGCGCCAACCCGCGGACGCTGGCGACGAACCTGGCGAATGTGTTCGCCGCGGGCGACGCGACCGAGGGCCCGATGACCGTGGTGGACGCCATCGCCGACGGACACAAGGCGGCGCAGGCGATCCACAGCTTCCTGTCGGGCGAGGCGATGCCGGAGCCAAAGCGGCGGCCGAAGACGAAGGTGATGGCCGAAGCGATGGCGGCGCTGGAGGAGGCGGCCACGGAGGAGGAGCCGGCGCCGGCCGTGCCGCGGGTGTCGGACGCGTACCGGCGGTCGGGGTTCTGCGAGGTGGAGTTGGGGTACTCGATGCCGGTGGCGTGCCGGGAGGCGTCGCGGTGCTTGCACTGTGACTTTGTGTTGATTGAGGAGGAGTGACAGTTGTAGGTGGTTGGTGGTTGAGTGGTTGAGTGAAAGGCAACGAGCAAGGAGACTGATCCATGTCAGGGTTCAACATAACGATCAACGGTCAGACAGTGCAAGCCGAACCCGGGATGACCGTGCTAGAGGCCGCCAAGGGCGCGGGGTTCAAGATCCCGACGCTGTGCAACCACCCGGACCTGCCGCCGCTGGGGGCGTGCCGGGTGTGCCTGGTGGAGATCGAGGGCGAGCGGACGCTGCAGCCGTCGTGCACCTTCCCGGTGCGCGAGGGGATGGTGGTGAACACGCATTCGCCGACAGTCAGGCAGGCGCGGCGAACGGTGGTCGAGTTGCTGCTGTCGGACCACCCGTCGGAGTGCACGCAGTGCGCGCGGAACCGGAACTGCGAGCTGCAGACGCTGGCGGAGGAGTTGGGAATCCGCGAAGTGCGGGTCAAGGCGCCGCCGCCGGGGCACCCGGTGGATGACTCGAGTCTCGCGGTCGTGCGCGATCCGGACAAGTGCATCCTGTGCCGCCGGTGCATCCAGACGTGCGACCAGATCCAGGGCGTGTCGGGGCTGCGGATCAAGGGGCGCGGGTATGACAGCATCATCAGCGCGCCCTTTGACACGCCGCTGGGGCACGCGCTGTGCGTGAACTGCGGGCAGTGCATCAACCGCTGCCCGACCGGGGCGCTGACCGAGAAGACGCAGATCGCCGAGGTGTGGGCGGCGCTGGAGGACCCGGAGACCTTTACGGTGGTGCAGACCGCACCGGCAACACGGATCGCGTTGGGCGAGGCGCTGGGGATGCCGGTGGGCGAGATCGTGACCGGGAAGATGACGTCGGCGCTACGGTTGCTAGGCTTTGACCGGGTGTTCGATACGGACTTTGCGGCCGACTTGACGATCATGGAGGAAGGGTACGAACTGATCCAGCGGATCAAGGAGGGCGGGGTGCTGCCGCAGTTGACCTCGTGCAGCCCGGGGTGGATCAAGTTCATCGAGCACTTCTACCCGGAACTGCTGCCGAACGTGTCGTCGTGCAAGTCGCCGCAACAGATGTTCGGCGCGGTGGCCAAGACGTACTTCGCCGAGCAGGCGGGGGTGGACCCGGCGAAGATGAAGGTCGTGTCCATCATGCCGTGTGTGGCCAAGAAGTTCGAGGCAGCCCGCCCGGAGATGTGCGACTCGGGCTACCAGGACGTGGACTATGTCCTGACGACGCGCGAGTTGGCGCAGATGATCAAGGAGCAGGGGATTGACTTCCCGGCGCTGCCCGAGAGCGACTACGACGACCCGCTGGGCGAATCAACCGGGGCGGCAGTGATCTTCGGCACGACCGGCGGCGTGATGGAGGCGGCGTTGCGGACGGCGTATGAGGTGCTCACCGGCGAGCAACTGGCGGATGTGAACATCGAGGCGGTGCGCGGGATGGAGGGCGTGCGCGAGGCGACGGTGATGGTCGGGGACCTGCCGGTGAAGGCGGCGGTGGCGCACGGGTTGGCGAATGCCGCAAAGGTGCTGGACAAGATCGTGGCGGGTGAGGCGGACTACCACTTCATCGAGATCATGGCGTGCCCGGGCGGGTGCCTGGGCGGCGGCGGCCAGCCGATCCCAACGTCACCGGCGATCCGGCAGCAGCGGGCGGACGCCATCTACCAGGCGGACGTGGAGTTGCCGATCCGACGCTCGCATGAGAACCCCTCGATCAAGGCGATCTACGAGAAGTTCCTGGGCGAGCCGCTGAGCCACAAGTCGCACCACCTGCTGCACACGGAGTACACGGCGCGGACGAAGGCGACGGTGCAAGAGTAGGGAGTGGGAAGTGGTTGAGTGGTTGAGTGGTTGAGTGAACGGCGGGCGCGCTGCGGGAGCGGCGCGCCCGTCTTTTTTTGGGGGGCAGGCAGGAAGAGGAAGGGACCGAGGTGAAGTGGTAAGGATGCGTTGCAGCATCAAGCGTGATCTCTATCCGCAGCCAGTCTAAGGAGGAGTTGGCATGAGCAGGCGTGGGTTCACACTGATCGAGTTG
>CAZZDO010000249.1:0-7729 GCA_964653205.1 uncultured Armatimonadia bacterium
GGGAGTGTGGGAGTGTGGGAGTGTGGGAGTGTGGGAGTGTGGGAGTGTGGGAGTGCCTCGCGACGACACAGCTTACGCGGGCGGCTCGTCCAGCGTGTCCTTCATGCCGTCGTATTCCGGCATGTGCTCGGCCACATACGCCGCTACGACGTCGTCCGCCGGGCCGTCCTGGCGCACGAGGCCCTGCTCGATCCAGATCGCCCGGCTGCACAGCCACTGCACCTCGGCCATGTGGTGGGAGACGAACATGATGGCCCCGCCGTCGTCGCGGAACTCCGACAGCCGGCGGTGGCACTTGTGGTGGAAGGACTCGTCGCCGACGGCCAGGACCTCATCCACCAGCAGGATATCCGGGTCCAGGTGCACGGCGACCGAGAAGCCCAGCCGCATGTACATCCCCGAGGACAACATGCGGACCGGGGTGTCAATGAAGTCGTGGATCTCGGCAAAGTCCACGATGCGGTCGAGCTTGGCCTGGGTCTCGCGGCGGGTCATGCCCAGCAGCGCGCCGCTCAAGTAGATGTTCTCAATGCCGGTCAGATCCTCGTGGAAGCCGACCCCGGCTTCCATGAGTGTGGAGACGCGGCCGTTGACCTCAACGGTGCCGGCGTTGGGGCGCAGGACGCGGCCGACCGTGCCCAGCAGCGTGCTCTTCCCCGAACCGTTGGGCCCGATGATCCCGACGGCCTCGCCGGGCTCAATGTCGAACGACACGCCGCGCAGCGCCCAGAACTGCTCCTTGATCCGGGCCGTCCCCTTCAGACGCGCCACCAGCGCCTCCTTGAGGCCATAGGGCCGGTTGTGCCATACTTCGTAGTGCTTCTTCAGATCGCGGGCACAGATGCGCGGGGGCATCTAGATCACCTCCGGGAAACGCCATTCGTGGCGCTGCCAGAAGGTCAGCCCTAGGAGGAAGACGACGACCGAGATGCCGCAGGCCAGGGCCAGGTACAGCGGGTCGGGGAGCTGGTAGATCAGGTCGCCGTGGGGCCCGGCGGGCACGCCCATCAGCATCCCGCGCCAGCTCTCGCAGTACACCGCCATCGGGTTGCACATGAACAGGTGCTTGTACAGCGGCGGGTGGCCGTTGAGCCGCTCGGCCGAGTAGATCACGGGGGAGAGGAACATCGCGACCTGCATGAGGTTGCCCAGCAGGTGCTCGACGTCCTGGTAGTACGTGTGCGCGCAGGCGGTGAAGAAGCTGAGGCCCGCCACCAGGAGGGTCTGCCCGATGATGAGCGGGATCAGCATCAGGAAGGTCTCGTGGAAGGCGACCGGGCGGATCAGGAAGAACACCAGCAGGACCGCGGTGCTCAGCAGCAAATGGACGAGGTTGGCCAGGACCGTGGACAGCGGCAGCATGTGGCGGGGGAAGTAGACCTTCTTGACCACGTTGCGGTACCGGATCACCGCCGAGCACGAGTTCAGCACGCCCACGCTGAAGAACGTCCACGGGATCAGGGCGACGAGGATGTCAACCGAGAGATTACGGCCGCCCCAGCCCATGATATACTTGAGGACCACCGTGTAGATGACGACCTGGTAGATGGGGGTCAGGAGCGTCCAGAAGAAGCCCAGGAACGAGCGCCGGTACCGGATCTTCAGCTCCCGCGCAGTCAACTCGCGCAGGAGGTCCCGGTGCGTCCAGAGTTGTTGTAGAGGGAGAAGCAGGGCTTCGCGCATGTCTGGCAGTTCAACACCGTTCGTGCCGGCGTCGGTTCCGACAGGAGCAGCCTGAGTGATCCAGCCCCAGGAGTTCGAGACCGTTGTCGGATGCCCGCTGTGCGGTCATGGCCGGTCGCGTCCATGGCGGCAGGCTGCCTGCATCGAGGCGCCCGACGAGGTTTTCGCCATCGGCGAGTGCGAGGCCTGCACGCTGCGCTACCTCAACCCCCGGCCTCGACCGCAGGCGCTCGGGCGCTACTACGCGGCCGACTACTACTCCTATCAGCCCAGCGAGGTGCGCCCGCGCAGCCACGTCCTGAAATGTGGCCTGTGGCGTTGCCTGGGGCTTCTGCCGCCGCGCTTGCGGCCGGGTGTGGTCGCCGGGGCGGTGCGGACGCTGGTGCGCACCCTAGTCGGCGTCCGCTCCCGCTGGCTCCTGCCGGCGTCCGAGCCGGACGCGCGCTTCCTGGACATTGGCTGCGGGGCGGGGTACCGTCTGGATCTCGCGCAGGAGTTGGGCTGGGAGACCTGCGGCGTGGACCTGGGCGTCGGGGGGCTACCTGTCGCCCGGGAACATGGGCACCGGGTCGCGGCGGGCGATGCGGTGATCCTGCCCTTCGCGGATGGTAGCTTTGACTACGTCAACCTCGCTCACACGCTGGAGCACACCCGCGACCCGGTCGCCGTGTTGGCCGAATGTGGTCGGGTGCTGGCGGCCGAGGGGGTTGTGCAGATCGTCGTACCCAACAGCGCCAGTTGGGGCTCGCGGCGCTATGGCAACCACTGGCGAGCGCTGGACGTGCCGCGACATCTGCTCCACTTCACGGCGCGAAGCCTACGGGCCGTGGCCGAGCGGGCCGGCCTGCGCGCGGTGGCCGTGAGCACGCTGGATGATGCGTGGGTCCTGCAGGAGAGCGCGAAGCTGGCCGGAGAGACGGAGCCGCCGGCGCCGGGGGCGCTCAGCCGCCGGCTGCTGCGCCGGCGCGGCTATGGCGAGAACCTGAACATGTGGTGCACCCGCGCATGAACACCGGCGACGACGCCGTAGACGTCTCCATCATCATCGTCAACTGGAACACCCGCGCCCTGCTTGCCAAGGCGATCACCTCCGCGCGCCAGTGGGCCGGACGGCAGACCGTCGAGACTATTGTCGTGGACAACGCCTCCAGCGACGGCAGCGCCGAGATGGTGCGCGCGCTGTACTCCAACGTCAACCTCATCGTCAACACCGACAACGTCGGCTACACGAAGGCCTGCAACCAGGGCCTCGCGCTGGCTCGGGGACGCTATGTACTGTTCCTCAACAGCGACGCCGAACTGATGCGCGGGTGCCTGGATGAACTCGTGCGAGTGATGGACGCCCACCCGGACATCGGCGCCTGCAGCCCCGCCTGGGACGCGGAGGGGCAGACCGTGCCGGCCGGCGTCTATCCCCGGCTAGGGCTGCGGATGTTGCCTACGGAGCGCAACCGGCAGATTGAGAACCGCATGATCCGGGCCTGCCGCCGCGACGCCGAGTGCTACGACGTCGAATGGATCGTCGGGGCGGTGCTGCTGGTGCGGCGCGAGGTCATCGCGCAGATCGGTGGCATGGAGGAGCGGCTGTTCATGTGGTATGATGACGTGGACTGGTGCCGACGCATGCAGCGCCGGGGCTGGCGCCGGGTCATCGTGCCGGGGGCGTACGCCAGGCACGAGCACGGCGCGTCGGTGGCGCAGGTCCCCAGCCTGGAGTCCGACTTCCGCATGACGATGGCCGAGTACACCTACTGGCGCCTGCACAAGGGCCGGGTGCTCACGGCCATCCTGTACTTCACGCGGGTGGCGCGGCTGGGCAGCAAATGGGCCTTCATGGTCATGTGGAACCTCTTCTGCCGCAACCGCGATCCAAAGGTGAAGCAGGCGCTGCGGCTGGCGGCGGCGCGGTTGGGCTGGCACGTGAAGCATGGCGTGGGCATTCTGTTGAGGCAGCCGCGAGCGTATCGGGGCGACTGATCGGCGCCAACGACGCACTCGCCGCAGACAGCCACGAGAGAGAGCATTCATGGCAGAACTGAACACTGACAGCTGGGTCCGCGTCGGTTGGCAGGGCCTGACCTTCACCATTCCTGAAGACTGGAACATCGGCGCCATCGGCGGGGAGAAGACGCAGGGCTACCTGCGCTTCGACGACGCCGACATGCCTCGCCTCGAAGTCAAGTGGGCCGATGCCGGCACCACCTTCGTGGATCTGGACAAGGTCGTCGAGAAGTACCTGCGCGAGATGAGCAAGGGCCGCAAGAACCAGACGGAAGTCAACCGCGATATCAAGCTGACCTCCAAGCGCAAGCTGCGCGGCAAGAAGGCCCCCAAGTTCTTTGCGTGGAAGGGGGAGACGCAGGGCTTCGGCGCGGCGTGGTTCTGCCCGGATTGCCACAAGACCGTCATCGTGCAGGTCATGGGGCGGCTGACGGAGCCCGTCCAGGAGATGGCCGAACAGGTCGTCGTGGACCTCGAGGACCATCCCCGCGACGAGTGGATTCTGTGGAGCGCCTACGGGTTCGACTTCTACAGCCCCCGGGACTTCACGCTGGCCACCCAGAAGCTCATGGCCGGGCTGATCGAGATCGGGCTGGCGCGGGACACCGAGCAGCTCCTCGCCGCCCGCTGGGGCATGGCCAATGTCATCTTGCGCAAGCAGAGTCTGGCAGAGTGGGGCAAGAAGGAACTGGCCAAGCGCATCAAGAAGTTCGACACGGAGTTCAGCGAGACCACCCACCGCGGGCATGAGGCCGTCACGATCGCGGGGCGCACGGCCCTGCCGCAGGAGAAGGTCAAGTCGTTTGTGGATCACGTGCGCGGCAAGGGCTACCCCGACCGCGTCCAGGCGTTGCTGTGGCACTGCCCGGAGAGCAACAAGCTGTTCTATGTCGAGGGGGTTCTGGACCGCGAGAACGTGCAGTTGGTGCAGGACGTGGCGGACCGGATCGAATGCCATTGAGGCGCTCGTTGACGACAGGAGGGGCATGATGAGACGCTGCCTGGTGCTGGCGCTGTTGACTGCCGCCCTCGCGCTCGCGCTGCGGCCGGGCGTCGTCGTGGCCCAGCCCGACGACACCTCCGCCAACGCCGAGCAGCGCCAGCAGGCCGCCGCTCTGCTCAAGAGTGCCCAGGAACTCATCACCGCCGGGCGCTACGAGGAGGCCGAGCGCAAGCTGCAGGACGCCCGCGCTCTCGACGCCAACTACCCCGCCGTCTACAGCAACTTCGGCTATCTCTACGACGCCTGGCGTGAACGCCTCCGCGACATCGCTCCCGCCGACCAGATCATCGCGCTGCGCACCAAGGCTCTCGACGCCTACGGGCAGTTGCTGACGCTCTGGCCGGACGACGCCTATGGCCGCGAGCACACCAAGGCGCTCTTCTACCAGGGCCACTTCCCCCGCGTCATCCGCGCGCCGTATCTTGCCTTCGGGGGTGTCGGCTTCGTCAATGACGAGGTGCGGGTGGGCGACCTGACCCGCCGCCTGGCCTACACCAACTCCATCCTGTTCCACGAGGACATGAAGCGCGAGGGGAGCACGCGGGACGGCGAGCCGGTGCAAGTCCCGGTGCCTGTGACGGGAGAGAAGGTCTTCGCCCAGGTCAACCGTTCCTGCTACGGCTACACCATGGCCGCCGACAGCGACCGGTATGTGCTGGGCTTCGTGCTCTCGTGGCCCTCTGAGACGCTCAGCGCCGGGCATGACTACAGCCCCATCGCCACGCGGCTCGTGCACCTGCTGCTGCGCTATCGGTGGTATGCCAGGCTGTATCTGGGGCTGCCGCGGGAAGCTGATCTGGTCAAGGCGTACATGTGCCCCCAGGGCCCGGCGGGGGCGGAGACCTACAAGAACTCCCTGTACTTCTACGACATCGCCGTGGCCCGGGGGGGCGTCGAGTGGGCGCGGCAGGCGGCCCATGAGTACGGCCACCTGGTGCTGCCGGAGATCGGGCGCTTCGCTCGGCCCGAGCCGTTCGCCTCCGGCGAGTTGGGCGAGCGGCTGTTCCTGCAATATCTGGCGCAGGAAGCCGGACTCGTCGCCGGCGACCCGTGGCCCTCTGAAGCGGCCCAGCAGGCCGTGGCGGCGCTCTGGCCCGAGGGCGAGTTCGCCGTGCGCGAGTATATCGAGAAGGTCGCCCGCCCGTCGCTGGACTACTGGCAGGTCGCCGGACCCGGGTCGGGGCTGTTGGCCGCCGGTGAAGCCCCGGGCGCCGAGGCCATGCAGTACACCATCGGCTTCCTGCTATGGACGCAGGCGGCGTATGGGCCGGACATGCTGCGCGGGGTGCTGCAGGGCGCGGCCGGCAGCCAACCGGCCGACTTCATTTTGGCCTTCAAGGGTCTCATGGCGCGGCAGGCGCAGCAGGGCCCGGTCAGCCTCGACGCCGGCAGCCTGAACCTGAAGGCCAGCCGGCTCAAGCAGCCGCCCCTGGAGGGTGCGCTGGGCCGCCGGGAGGTCGTCATCGCGCCCGGCGACAGCGTCTCCTTCCATGTCTACCTGCCCGCCGGGGCCTGGACGCTCGCCCCGCAGCCGTCGCAGCCGGAACTGACCGTGATGCTCGACGGCAAGGGCCCGCTGCCGCTGGACGACCAGGGGCAACTGGCGCTGGGGCGGATGGCCGAAGACGGATGGCACACCATCGGCCTGCAGTTGTCTGACAAGGGACAGGCCTTCACCCTCGAGGGCCTCACCTTGCGGCTGGAGCCGCAGACGTAGTGGCGCGATTTATCGCGCCCCGGGGCGCAATGAATTGCGCCGCCACACGAAAGAACCCCGCCCATGGCCCCACGCCGTCTGCATCTCGTCTGCCTCGCCGTCCTGCTCATCGGCGCCGTCGCGCACGCCCAGTGGGAGCAGGACGGGCCGGCCCGCTACCACTGCAACGGACTGCTGGTGGTGCGGCTGATGGGGACCCCCGCGCAGATGGGGAAGCAGCACGGGCAGTTGCTGGGCGGGCAGGTGCGGCGGGTCGTGGAGGACGTCATCGGGGGCGAAGCCGGCGACCCGGCCAGCCACGCGCGGCTGATCGCCGGCACCAAGCGCATGGAGCGGCAGCTTCCGCCCGACCTCCGCGAGGAGTTGCACGCACTGGCCGAGGAGGCCCGCGTGGACTACTGGGACCTCGTGGCCCTGCAACTCTTCGGCGATGTCTGGCGGGCGTCGCAGTGCAGCAGCTTCGCCGTCTACGGTCGCGCCACGGCGACCGGGGAACTCATCGCCGGGCGCAACTTCGACTTCTGGGACCATGGCGTCAGCGAGTACGCCGCGGTCGTTCTCCACTACGTCCCCGAGACGGGCCTGCCGTTCTTCACCCTCACCTGGGCGGGCATCATCAACGGCTGGACGGCCATGAACATCAAGGGCGTGCTGGCGGCCAACAACACCTCGTGGGGGCGGTCGGACAGCCTCGACGGCCTGTCCACGTGCTTCATGATCCGCAAGATCGTCCAGCATGCGAGCACAGTGGCGGAGGGTGTCAAGATCGTCGAGACCACGCCACGCGCGTGCGGCACGAACATGCTCGTGGCCGGGGGCAACCCGCCGGCGGCGGCGGTCGTGGAATACGACCATGAGAGCGTAGCCGTACGGTGGGCGAAGCCGGGCGATGCGCCCATGCCGGAACTCCCGGCCAAGCCGCAGGCCCCGCCGGCGGCCGGACAGCCGCCGACCATCGGTCTGCGTGACGGCGCGGGAGGCGACGACTTCACCTTCGGTAACGCGGGCAACACGTGGGTGACGCCGGAGGACGACTACGAGTACGTCTCCGGACTGCCCGGGGTCGCCATCGCGACCAATCACTTCCGCGCCCTCCACCAGGACGAGCCGCAGGGCGGGTGGGTCAGTTGGTGCGGGCGCTACCGCAAGCTCGAGCGGCTCATCGGGGAGAACTACGGGCAGATTGACCGGAGCATGAACTTCATCGGCCAGCCGGGAGTAGCCATGGGGGGCATCAACCTGCAGTCGGTGCTGCTGTTCCCGTCGGACCTGACATTCCGCGTCTCGATGGGCCGCGCGCCGGCGTATGAGTACCCGTTCCGGAC
>CAZZDO010000250.1:0-7727 GCA_964653205.1 uncultured Armatimonadia bacterium
AAGATCGCCGAGGTGGGGGACGGCGGCGACCTCGGTCGCCGCGCGCGGCGCATCCTGGCCGGCTACCGGCCCTACCTGCTGGCTCAGGAGAAGGATGATGTGGCCTACATTGCCCTCGGCCCGGCGCTGGATGTGCTGGGCGGCGAGTTGAAGTGGACCGAGGGGCAGGAACAGGCGAACGCGGTCCAGGACCGCGCCAGCATCATCCTGCCCGACGCGCTGATTTCGTTCCGGCCGGGCGAGACGACCGCTCTGCGCAACTACCAGCCGCTGGAGCTGCCCGCCCCGGTGCTCGCTGAATATGGGCAACTGCGCGTGCCGGTGAAGGTGCTCGAACCGCTGTGCGGGGTGCAGGTGCGGGCCAGCCGCGACAACAACTGGTTCAAGCTCATGCGCGGCGACAAGAAGCTCTACGTGATCGTGCGGGAGCGCATGTACAGCCTGGAAATCAGCCGTTCGGGGCGCAGTCTGCAGGTGTACTTCCTCGGCCAGCCAGTTAAGCTGTACCCGTTGTGCACCGGCCGGGGCAACAACACGCCTGTAGGGAACTTCCACATCCAGAGCAAAGCGGTGTGGCCGCCGTGGACGGCGTACTGGGGCGAGTACATGCCCGGCGGCAGCGCCAAGAACCCGCTTGGCACTCGCTGGCTGGGCACGTCGGCCCGGGGCGCGGAGCGGGGCTGGCCGATCGGCATCCACGGCACCAACCAGCCATCTTCCATCGGCCAACGCATCTCCGGCGGCTGCTGTCGCACCTACAACGCCAACGCCATCGAGCTGTACAATAACATACCGGTGGGCACGCCGGTGTGGATACACGAGTAGGGAGTCTGCTGTAGGGCGGGGGCTTGTACCCCGCCCCGCATACCAACAACCGAACGGCATGGGCGGGGTACAAGCCCCCGCCCTACAGCACGTCCCTTTGCCCTACAACACCATGATCCTCGGCATTGGCGTAGACATCTGCAACGTGGCGCGACTGTCCCAACTGCGGCGCAAGTACGGCCCGCGGTTCCTGGATCGCGTCTTCACGCCGATCGAGCAGGAGCGGGCCGGCTGCGGACCCGCCTGCGACGAGCGCTACGCCGCGCGCTTTGCCGCCAAGGAAGCCTTCATGAAGGCCATCGGGACGGGGTGGGGGAGGGGGCTGACCTTCCTGGACATCGAGGTCGCCACGGAAGACACGGGCCGGCCCGTGCTGTCGGTGAGCAACGGCGCGCATGCCATCGCCACGGAACTCGGGGTGGCCAAGATCCACATCAGCCTGTCCCATGAGCGCGACAGCGCGGTGGCGTTTGTGGTGCTGGAAGACTAACGGCTGAAGACGGGACCCGGGACTCGCGTCGGCTCCGACCCCGGTGCCGTCTCCCGGTTCCCGAATCCCGAGTTCCGAGTCCCGCCGTCCACCATGAGACTCCTCGACCGCTACATCCTCGCTCAGCTCCTTGTGCCCTTCGCCATTGGGCTGCTGATGTTCGTCATCATCATGGTCGGCGATGTGGCCCGGCAGTTGGGCGCGGCCTTCATGGGGGGCGCCGTCCCCCCGGTGCTGATCCTCACCTACCTGGTCTGCCACATCCCCCACGCGCTCTCGTGGTCCATGCCGGTCGGCACCGTCGTCGGCGTGGCCATGGCCGTGACGATGCTGACCAACCATGGCGAGATCACCGCCATGCGGGCCGCCGGGGCGAGCTTCCCGCGCATCTGCGTCGGGCTGGTCCTCGCCGGGGTCATCGCCAGCGTGGTCTCCTTCGCGTGCGGGGAATACTGGGCGCCCCCGGCGTCGCGCCGCGCGCGCGACGCCTTCGCCAAGATCGGACTGACCCAGCCGGTAGTCCAGCAGCAGCGGGACGTGCTGTTCCGTGACGCCGCCCGTCGCCGCATCTTCTACGTCGGGTTCATGAACCCCAAGACGAACGAACTGGAGCGCCTGACCATCTGGGAGCATGATGCGCAGGGACGGGTCCGCGGCATCACCACGGCGCAGTGGGCCGAGGTGCGGGGGAGCGTCTGGTACCTCCGCGAGGGCGCCACGGTCACCATCGGCGCCACGGGCGACCAGGAAGGCCCGGTGCAGCACTTCCGCGAGCAGGAGATCACGCTGCAGGCGGCCCTGCAGGACTACTATGCCTCGCGCCGGACGCCCTTCGAGATGAGCGCGGGGGAGTTGGGCGACATGATCGGTACGCTGGGCCCGGCCGGCAAGGACACCCAGCGCCTGCAGGTGCAGTACCACTTCAAGTACTCGATCCCGCTGGGCTGCCTGGTCTTCGCGCTGATCGCCGCCCCGATCAGCTTCCGGTTCGCGCGCCACGGCAGCTTCGTCGGGATTGTCATCGCGGTGGTGGTTGTCTTCCTGTACAATGGGGTAAGATCTTGGACGCTGGCCTTCGGGCTGGCGGGGACGCTGAACCCGGTGCTGGCGGGGTGGACGCCGGACGTCTTGTTCGGCGTGCTGGGGATGGTGCTGTTGGCGCGGACGCGGTAGGCCCGCGGCAATCGAGGCCGGGAACAATCACCGCCCCGGGGGTCCCCAAGGTTCAGGAGTACGCCGGACGTGAGACCGTCGCAACACATCTCCATGAGGGGTCCTGTCATGTCAAACCGCGCGCTTCCCATCGCCGTAGTCCTGATGCTGACCTTCGTGTGGGGCTGCAAGCAGGCGCAGACCGCGCCGCCCAACCCCGCACCTGCCCCCGTGACGCAAGCGCAGCCCGCGGCTGAGGAGACCGGCGCCATGTCCGACCGCAATCTCAAGTTCGCCTTCGACCTGTTCGGCAAGCTCCAGGCCGAGAAGCCCGGGGAGAACCTGTTCGTCTCGCCGATCAGCGTCTCCATGGCGCTGGGCATGACGGCCAACGGCGCCGCCGGCTCGACCCGCGACGCCATGTTCGAGGCCCTGCACTGGCAGGGGTTGACGATTGCGGACGTGGACAAGGGGCTCCAGGCACTCAAAGTAGACCTGCAGTCGGCCGACCCGGCCCTCAAGCTCACCATCGCGGACTCGCTGTGGAGTGACGACGAGGTCGAGTTCAAGCCCGGCTTCCTCGAAGCCAATCGCACCTTCTTTGACGCCGAGGTCGCCAGCCTGGACTTCGCCGACCCCGCCTCGGCCAAGCGGATCAACGACTGGGTCAACGACAAGACCAATGGCTTGATCCCCGAGATCACGACCCCGCAGGACCTCGCCGGCCTGTGGATGATGCTGCTCGATGCCGTGTACTTCAAGGGCAAGTGGACCGACCCGTTCGAGAAGGACAAGACGGAGGACGCGACCTTCACACTGCTCGAGGGCGAGAAGACCGTCCCGATGATGGCGCAGGTCGGCGAATACCGCTACCTCGAGGACCACAAGCTGCAGGCCATCGCGCTGCCGTACGGCAACCAGCGGGTGGAGATGATCGTGGTGCTGCCGGCGCCGGACAACAACCTCGCGGACTTCTGCCAGGGCCTCAACGCCGATGACTTCAACGACCTCCTGCGGAACATGGCCAAGCGCGAGGGCACGATCAAGCTGCCGCGCTTCACCGCCAAGATGGACCGCAAGCTCAATGACGTGCTGGGCGCGTTGGGCATGGCCGAGGCCTTCGACAAGGACAAGGCGGACTTCTCCGACATGTCCGAGAGCAAGGTCTGGATTGACATCGTGCGCCAGAAGTCGTTCGTGAAGGTGGACGAGGAGGGCACGGAGGCGGCGGCAGTGACGCAGGTGGGGATGGTCGGGGCGGCCGCGCCGGCCCCGGGCGAGCCCTTCGAGATGATCGTGAACCGCCCGTTCTTCCTGGCAATCCGCGACGCCGGCACCGAAACGCTGCTGTTCATGGGAGCGATTGTGGAGCCGGAGGAGGAGTAGTGAGCCGCCCTACTGGGGTGTGGCGCCACACCCGATGAACAGGTTGCCGGACGTCTGCGCCGCTTCCCAGAGGCCCGGCTGGCTTTCGGCCACGACTTGCGCGCACTGGCGGAACGTGTTGTTCCGGTAGAGGGGGGTGGTCGTCCGGCCCGCGCGGTCGGGGTACAGGCTCAGCGCGACGCTGCCCGGCTCGTCGAAGCCCGCGAACAGGTTGCCGGTCAGGTTGAACCATCCCCGCACCTCCAGCGCGGCGGCCACGGCCGTCGCCTCGCCCCGGCTGATCGTGTTCCCGGCCAGGTCACTGGTCGCGCTGCCGTACGAGTCGAGTTGCACGGGCTTGCGGCAGCCGGTGAGGGTGTTGCTGCGGATCGTCCAGTCGGCTCCCCCGGGCGCGTACACCTCGAACGTGTCCCCGACCTTCATCTCCCGCGGCGCCTTGAGCGTGAAGCGCAAGGTTGCCGGGTCGTAGGCCTCGATGACGGACGTCGCTGCCGCCTGTCCGCCTGTGGTCCACACGAGGTTCCAGTTGCGGTAGCAGTGGGAGTAGCCCCACTCCAGGGGCAGGGAGGCCTCCATGAAGGTGGTGGGGTCAATGACCTGCGTGACCCGCGAGGCGGCGCGGCGCGTGATGAGGCCGGTGCCGCAGTTGCGGATGAGATTGTCGTGGATGTTGAGGTTGAGCGCAGGCTCCGCGAGGGCCATCCCCGTCACGCGCGTGTCGCACTCCCCGCGCACATAGACCTGGTTGTTGCAGACGGTCACCTCGGAGGCGCTCACGGTGATGCCGGTGCGCCCCACCGGCTGGTCGCCGGCGTAGGTCAGGTCAATGATGTTGCCGCTGACGACGGCGCTGCGGGAGGGGAAGGAGCCCCAGTGCAGCGGGGCATCGGGCTTGTACCACGGCAGCGAGGGCCGCACCGTGGCATTCGAGACCGTGATCGCGTTGCCGTTGAAGTTGATGAACAGGTTGTCGGCGATGACGACCTGCGAGGAGCCGTGGTTCACGGCGATTCCGCCGCAGCGGCCGATGCCCTCGAAGACGTTCCCCGAGACGATGGCCTGCCCGCAGCCCAACTCGTTGAGGTCGTCATAGCGGTGGCTCATGTCGCCGACGGTGATGGCGCCGGTGTTCCGGAAGTAGGAGCCGATGACCCGCAGGAAGCGCGCGGGCATCTCGGCGGCGTGCCAGCCCGCGCCGTCCACGCGGCAGTACAGGATGCTGGTGTTTTCCCCGCGGTCGTTGTTGTTGAAGGCATTGGCGGCGCAATCCGTCACCGAGCAGCGCAGGTACGTGAGGGACTTCTGGTACTGCGGCGGCTCCTGGCGTCCGGCCCGTGCGGGCCCCTGGGCATAGAAGGCCTCATTGGCCATGCGGCTCACGTGCACGTTCTCGATCAGCACCCGCTCCGTCCCCGATATGCCCACCGCATTGCAGCCCTTGAGGCTATTGGGCCAGTAGCCGTAGCCGTTGCAGTTGGTGAAGGACAGCGGCGCTTCGTCCAGCCCGGTGTGGCCGACCATGGTGAAGTTGCGGATGGTCACTTCCGTCCCGCGCTGCAGCCCGAAGCAGGAGCCTTCGCCATCGCTGATGTCGAGCACGGTTGTCGCCGCGTTGGCCCCCTCGAGGCGAATGGCGGAGGCGTTGGGGACGCGCAGGCCCCCGGGAATGCGGTAGCGTCCGGCCGGGAAGAACACGTTGCCCTTGGTCCGCAGCGCCGCGTCAATGGCCTTCTGGACCGCCGCGCGGTCGGTGTGCCGGACCACCGCATCGGTCGCCGTGCGGTTGGCGGCGTGCTCGAGGGTGAGCACCTTGCCCTCGATGCTCTCGATGGTGCTCACGAGCTGATCGCGGGCCGAGAACGTCACCATCTGCCCCGGCTTCCACTCCTGGCGCTTGAAGCGCACCTCGGTGCCTCCGCTGAGGGGCTGCCAGTCGTACGTGACGGGCACCTTCGTCCCGGCCCAGGGCTTGGCGAGGTCGCTCTTCCAGCGGCAGGTGACCGGGTCGGCGCCGTCAATCTCCACGATGTAGGTCAGCCAGCTCCCGCCGCCGCCGTCGTAGCCGCGCATCTCCAGGGCGTCGCCGAGGGGCTTGGAGGTCGAGTAGGGTTCGCCGGGGCCAGACTGCGTGGGGCGCAGGTAGCGGATGTTGCAGCGCGAGACGGTGATCTGCTGGCCCACTTGCAGGTCGCCGATCTCGGCCACCGTGATCTGGTTCGACCCAGCGGCGGTAGCCGCCGTGGTCTCGAACTCCGACCCGGACGCGCCGGTGTCCCGGACGTTCACCCAACCGCCCGGCCCCACCAACTGGGGCGGCGTCTGCCATCGCACATGGTCAATGGTGTAGATGACGTCCTGCTTCGGGGAGGCGAGGTACAGCGCGAGGTTGGCGACGCGATGCAGGTCCCACCCGAAGTCCTGCAGGGAGAGGGTGAGGCCCTTGTTCCAGCCGGGCCGCAGCTTCCCCAGCGACACGGTGACGGCGTCCTTGCGGTCCAGGGCGCAGAGCTGCGCGCCGAACTCCACGCTCTCGGGGGTCTCCAGGAAGATGTCCATGACGAGAAGCTGCCGGGCCGACCAGTCCGGCTCCGTCTTCGGGTAGAGCCATAGGGCGGGCCAACTGGGCTTGTCCGAGCCCTTGCCGGTGACCCGCAGCGCCCACTGCCCGTCGGTGGCGTGCTCCCGCACGCGCGTCACGGTGACGTTGTCCAAGACCACGAACGGGTTGTCGGCGTCGGTTTCGAAGGAGGCCAGCATGCCGCCGGCCGGAGCGAGGCCGGAAGCGGGCGGCGGGTTCTGGGCTAAGGCGATGGCGCACCAGAGCAGGGCGCTCGTGCAGACCCACAGCGGACATCGGGGGCTCATCTGGTTTCCTCCGGGCGCGGGGCACCCCCGAAGCGGATGGCGAACCACGGCGCCAGGTCCTCGCCGGCCGTCTCCGAGAAGAGGCGTACCCACTCCGCGTCGCTCGCCTTCGCCAACTCCGCTACGCGCTCCTGCGCCATCCGCACCACTCGTGGGATGAAGTCCTCCCCGTAACGCTTGCCCAGTTCACCCATCATGACGGTGTCCGCCCCGTGGAACCACGCGTAGTTGGTGAATCTCGTCAGCCCCTCGTTCCCGTCCCGGCCCATCCCCGCCAGGTAGTACATCCGGTAGCACAGGTGGTAGAAGCGCGCCAGATCGGGCTCGCCCTGTCGGTGCAGGAACCACTCGGATGACCACTGGGCGAGGCTCTCGTATGGCCACACCGGCTGGCGCCTGATCCCGACGTTGTTGCAGTACACGTGGAAGATCTCGTGGGGCAGGACGAAGTCGGTCATCAGGTCGTGGTAGAAGGCGCGGGACTTCAGGTAGTGCCGCAGCGCCACGCGCGTCTTCGGCCGAGGCGGGGCGAGGGCCAGCATCTCCCGCACTTCAGCGGCGCTCAGCGCCCGCAGATCGGTCAGCGGGTCAATGATGACGACACAGGCGTCGGGCATCTCCAGGTCGGTGGCCGGGAGCAGCACACCGTCCGTCCCGATGGCGGTCGGCATCCCCCATGGGCCGTGCCCGCGCTCCTTCCAGACCGACCGCGGGAACCACTGGAGGTGGAGCTGCAGGTTCGGGACGGTGGGGAAGAGGGGGGCGAAGGTCTCGCGGGTGAGCCCGGCGCGCTGCAGGAGCTTGTCGGCGACCGCCTCCGAGCCCCGGGGGAACTCCACTGTGATGCCGTCGCGCTCGATGGTCCGCATGTCCACCTCCGCCGCGCAGAGCGGCAGTGCCCAGAAGGCTGCCAGGAGAACCGGAAACGCCCGACGCAAGGGTCGGGCGTTTCGCAAGAGTTGGAGGCGGCAACGGGAGTTGAACCCGTGAATAACGGTTTTGCAGACCG
>CAZZDO010000251.1:0-7715 GCA_964653205.1 uncultured Armatimonadia bacterium
ATCCATGTTGATCCAGTTGTAACGCGGGAAGATGATGACTTGCCCCAGCTCGGGGTGCGCCCACTGCCGCACATCGCCGGCTTTGAGATGGATGACCCGCAGCTCCTCCTCGGGCAAGTCCTTGTACATGCTCAGCGGCGCACCATCCACATACGCAAAGCCGCCGCCGTGGGGATTGGTCGGGTCGAAGTTGGGGTAGCGCGCCAGGACCTGCCGCTGGCCGTCGAGGAAGAGCTGGCGGAAGGCGATTCCCTTGAAGCCCTGCGCGGCCATGTCGGCCTGCAGGATCTCGCCCTTGTACGGCGTGAAGCCCGTGACGCGCCGCGCGCCGGTCAAGATGACACGCTCGCCCGGCCGCGCGCCGTAGACAACCGGAGCGGCCTCCGTTCCGGCGTCCTCGGCCGTGAGCTTCAGCGGCGCGGCCAACTCGTACGTCCCGGCGCGCACCTGCACGGCCACGCCGCCGGCGGGCAAGCCCCCGGCCTGCTTCAGCGCCCGCACGGCGTCCCGCGCCCGCGTCAGCGTCGCGAAGGGCCCGTCGGTCCTATCGGCGTTGGGCGTCGCGAGCTTCCCGCTCCAGGCGTCATTGCCGTCGGTGGCGACGATGAACGTCACCGCCGGCGCCTGCGCCCCCACCGCCACAGCCAGGCTGGCAGCGATCGCGCCGACCAGTAGTCGCAGCATGACCTCGTGGCCCATCATGCCTCCTCACTCCTTGCTCGCATGGCCTCATCCATCCACGCCTCCAGCTCTTCCCCCACCCCTGCCGGCAACGCCTCGACGCCCTCGCTGACCAACTCCTCCGCCCGTTCGTGTGCCCGCTCCAGCAGCGACGGTCCCGCCTCGACGTAGCCCGAGAAGTCGAACAGGTCCGAGGCGAAGAACTCCCCACTGCGCAGATGCTTGAGGGTCAGTTCCTCGGCCAGGAAGTTGCCGCCCGGCCCTTGCCGCGTGATGCTGCCCACGGCTTCGCGGAAGCGCTCGAACGAGATGCCGCGGCTCAGGAAGCGCGCGGCCCCCAGCCACGCCGTCTGGATCAGCATCATCTCCGCCGACATCCCCACCGCATTGTAGCACGACCCGATCCCCGCGAGCACGTCCGCCCCGCAGGCCTGCGCCGCCAGCATGAACAGCATCCCTTCGGCGCCGCACTGCGCGTCCGTGCGATGGGTCATCGTGCCGCCGCATTCCGCCGTGCACGGGAGCCCGCACGCCTGCGCCAGGTGCACCCCGGCCTGCTTCCACAGCACCTTGTCCAGCGTGTAGTAGCGGTCATGTCCGCTGCGCATGTCCGCCACCGACGGCCCGAGCGCGTACAGGAACGGGTGGCCCGGGCGCACGATCTGCGTCAGCGCCAGCATCCCCAGGTTCTCGACATGCGCCTGGAGCAGCGTCCCGGCCAGGCTGTACGGGGCCGTCGTCCCGGCCTGCGGGCAGACGGTCGGGACGATGGGGCAGCCGTGTTCACAGGCCTCCAGCAGCAACTGCGCGTTCAGCGCCGACACCGTCAGCGGTGAGATCACCGCCACACCGACGGTGATCAGCCCGCTGCCGGCGAACGGCGTGCCGTGGCACAGGATCGCGCCAATCTCCAGCCACTGCCGCCAGCTCGCCTCATTGGCGGCCAGGACCATGATGTGCTTGCGGTGGAACTTGAGGTGCTCGTGCAGTGCTCGCAGGCTCGAGTGCGGCCCGGCGACATCGCTGACGGGAAAGTCCATGCGGCTCACGGCAAAGACGTCCGGGAGCTGGTTGGCGACGATGGTGTGCCGCCGCAGATCATCCAGGCACGGCCGTCGCGGCTGCCCGGTGGGGTAGTCAATGATCCACGGGTCGGTGACGATGGCCAGGCAGTGCTGCTGCTCGCCGCCGATCTCCCAGGTCTGCCCGTCCACGCCCCGGACGGTGTACCCCTGCGGCGCCTCGCGGAGAAGCGCCCGGAACAACTCGCGTGGGAAGCGCACCACCTCCCGCGCCTCCTCCACCGTCGCCCCGGCCTTGCGGCAGCGCTCGCGCAAGCCGGCGTGTGCTACCCGCAGGCCCGTGTCGGCCAGCAGGCCCTCCGCGGCGGCGTGGACGCGCTCGACTTCAGCGAACGTAAGACCGCCTGGTAGATCGCTCATGCGAGACCCTCCCCGGCGGAGGTTCAGCGCGCGGGCTGGTGCTTCCTGCCTCGCGCGGAGGGACACAGTCTCGGTTCGGTGAATACCGTCCTGCATCCCCGGCAACGGAGGCTTCCGCCGATGGCATCAGGACTCGACGCGGTGCTGCAGCGTGTGCTGGGCCGGACGACTCCGGACCCGCAGGAACGGCGGAACCTGTTCTGGATCACGCTGGCGTATCTGCTCAACGGCGCGGGGGCGACGCTGTTTGG
The DNA here is from genome assembly GCA_964653205.1 of uncultured Armatimonadia bacterium. Classification (GTDB taxonomy): domain Bacteria; phylum Armatimonadota; class Zipacnadia; order Zipacnadales; family UBA11051; genus JAJFUB01. The sequence goes on from CAZZDO010000251.1 coordinate 2,375, forward strand.
CGGGGAGCTGTGGAGCGCGTTCCTCGAGCGCACCGGCTTCTCGATGCAGGACATCGGCTGGATCAGCTTCGCCTCGCTGATCGCCACCGCCTGCGGGCTGTTCGCCTTCATGGGCGTGGCGGACCGGGTGCGCAATCGCGTGCGCACGGCCTGCCTGTTCATCGCCCTGCTGGCCCTGGCCCCGGTGGTCACGGTGGGGGTGGCCCTCGTCCCCCGGGTCGCCCTGCCGCTGGCGGCCATGCTCGTGGCCCTGGTCGTCATCGGCGTGGCGCAGGCCCTCACCAACTCCATCCCGGTCATGCTTGACTACCCGATCTGGGCGCGGGCCATCACGCCCGGGGTGCGCGGACACGTCTTCGGTTTCAGCACCCTCTCCTACGGCCTCCCCGGCATTCTCGTCGGCATCTTTGCCGCCGGTCTGCTCAAGGACTTGCCCTACCCGATGGGCTACGCCTGGTGCTTCCTGGCCGCGGCGGTCGCGATCACGATCCGAGCGGCGACCTATCGGCAGGTGCGCGAGCTGCCCGAGTTGGCCGTCGCCGGCGCCAGCACTTCACCTCTCCCCTTCGCCTCGGTGGCGCGGGTGCTGAAGCTCAAGGAGTTCCAGTGGCTGGCCGGGCCGCACGTCGTCCGCGGACTCACGATGAGCGTCATCGGCTTCTCGGTGCCACTCGGGCTCAAATACCTGCACATGCCCGAGCACTACCCCGGCTACGCCACCTCGGCCACGCAACTGGCCACGGTGCTGGGCGGCATCTGGGTCGCGGCCTGGGCCGACCGCTGGGGCGCGGCCTGGGCGACGCTATTCGGGGATGTGCTGTATGCGCTGGGCATGGGCACGGTCGTGCTGCTGGGCGGCAACCCCACCGTCTTCCTCGCGCTTTACCTACTGACGCAGTTCGGGCGCAACATCGAAGACAACACGGTGCCACTCGGGGCCATCAACATCGTCCCGGCTGAACATCTCGGCGCCTTCAGCGCCGCCCGCCTGATGATCCTGATGGGCTCCAGCGCCATCGGCGGCCCTATCTTCGGCCGGCTCTTTGATTCTGGACATTACGTGTGGGTGTTCGCCATCGGCGCGCTGCTGAAGCTGGGTTCCGGCGTCTGGTTCTGGTATGTCTTCCGGCTCAAGCAGCCGATGCATCGGCAGAATGAATGCAACCATGCCCCCGAGGAGAGTGATAATGCTGACCGTGAAGCCGGATCGTGACCGGCACCAACGGCAAGACTACGACGAAAAACTGTTGACAAGCTGTGGAGAACGAGTCATCATAGTGTTGTAAGGTATTTGTAGACAGTTCTTCATGCGCAGCAACTAACGCAGCATTGCATAGACGCTCCTCTGCAAGAAGGTGCGCGTTGTGGATGGCTCGGATGGCGCTCCCCGCGTCGTACTGGTGAACCTACCTGTCCCCCAGATAGACGATGACCAACGACAAGCCCCCGGCGGGCTGGTGGCGTTGGCTACCTACGCCCGGGTGCATGGCTACGATGCTGAGGTCTGCGACCTCGCCGGCACACCCGCCGACCAACTGACCCCCGACCTCCTCCCCGACGCCGATGTGTACGGTCTCTCCATCTACACAGCCACCTGCTACCTGGCCTATGGATTTGTTTCATGTCTGCGCCAGGCGCACCCGGAGGCTTTCCTGGTCGCCGGGGGGCCGCACGCCAGCGCGCTGCCCGAGGAAGTCCTGGCCCATGGCTTTGATGCGGTGGTCTGCGGCGAGGGCGAGGAGGCGCTGGTCGCGATCCTTGACAAGCTAGCGCGCGGGGAGCGTTCGAGCATTCCCGACCTCATCCGCGCCCGGCCCATCGCCGACCTTGACGCTCTGCCCTTCGCCGACTTCAACGGCCTGTGCGACATGCGGCGCTACCACCGCTGCATCGCCGGGCTGCCGGCCATGGCGCTCGATAGCTCCCGCGGCTGCATGAACCGCTGCCGGTTCTGCAACTCGCGGGTCATGGAGCGCGGCTGTTGGCGCCCGCGCAGCCCCGAGAGCGTGCTCACCGAAGTGCTGGCTCACCAGGAGGCGGGCTGGCAGGCCTTCCGCTTTAACGATGATTCCTTCCTGGCCGACCGCGAGCGGGCCCAGGAGATCTGCCGTCTGCTGGAGCCGCTCGATCTCAAGTTCCGCATCTTCTGCCGGGCCGAGGACCTCGCCGCGCCCGGCGTGTGCGAAGCCCTCGTGCGGGCCGGCTGCATCCACGTCGGCGTCGGCATCGAGTCACTCTCCCCCACCATCCTGGCGCTCATGGCCAAGGCCCAGCGCGTGTCGGTCATCAGGGAGGGCCTCGTGCGGGCCCACGAGGCCGGACTGCTGATCCGGGGCTTCTTCATCGTGGGCTTCCCGGGCGAGACGGAAGCCACCATCACCCAGACGCTCGACACGCTCCCCCACATCGCCCTGGACGAGGCGACCTGCTATCCCTGTCTCCCCTACCCCGGCACCGATCTCGCCGTCCGCCCGCGCGCCTACGGCATCACGTGGATTGACCCGGACTACTCGAAGTACATCCAGGCCGGCCACGACCGCTGCACCGGCTACGTCATGGCCACGGAGACCTTTGGCCCCGACGAGGTCCACGGCTGGCGCGACCGCTTCCTGCAGGCTTTCGATACCCTCGGCGTCGCCTGGTGCGACCAACTGGGGGTGGTGCGATGAGCGACCTCACCTTCGGCTTCAATGACCCCCGCTACGCCGAGTTCCCACCGGTGGTGCAGATCGCGCTCGTGTCGGGCGTCTGCCCATCGCAGTGCCGCCATTGCCCCATGGGCCGCAAGAACGCCGGGGAGCTGGCGGCAGACCTGGCGGCCGAGCTGCGCCCGGGCTTCTTCGACTTCGGCCTCTTCCGCAGGGTCGTCCACGAGATGGCCCAATACCCGTGGGCCATCCTGCGCCTCCATTCGCGCGGCGAGCCGATGTGCCATCCGCACTACGCCGACATGCTCGGCTATGCCAAGGCCCACGGCGTGGGGACGCTGACGAGCTTCACCAACGGCATCTACCTCGACGAGCACCGGGACGCCGTGCTCGACGCGCCCATGGACCTGCTCGAGATCAGCGCCGACGCGCCCGACCCCGAAACGTATCTGGCGTGGCGCCGTACCGACAACTTCCGCCGCATCCATGCGGCCGTGACCGACCTGTACCACGCCCGCAACGACCGCCCGGACAGCCCCACGCGCCTCGTCATCTCCGCCGTGGACCATCCCGACTTCCGCCCCCACCGCGAGGCCTTCTTCGACCGCTGGACGCCCATCGCCGACAAGGTCATCGTCCGGCCCTACCACACCTACGCCGGGCGGCTGGAAGACCCGTACGCCGGCGAGCACCGCGCCTCCGACTACCTCCCGTGCGTCCAGCTCTGGGAGCGCTTCTCAATCAACACCTGGGGGCAGGTGAATGCCTGCTTCAACGACTGGGGCGACGCGGAACTGGTCGGCGACCTCAACGAGCCGGGAAGCACCATCAAGACCATCTGGCGCGCCGCGGCCTTTGAGAACATCCGCGCGGAGACGCTCAAGGGCCCGCATCTGAGGTGCTGCCAGACCTGTTCGGGCCCGTCGCTGAGCAGTTGGGGCAGCGGCGGCTACCAGCACTGGGTGCGCGAGTTGCTCCAGCAGCCTCCCGCCAAGACAGGTGAGGCGCCGTGACCTACGCCGAAGCCATCGCCGCCGTCGCCGGAGAGCCGAGGCCGCTCGTGCAGTCGGAGGTCAAGCTCCTGCACGACAGCGCCGGCGGGGCCTATCCCGTCATCTTCTGCCCCGCCCGACAGAACCGCCCCTATCAGAAATACAACACCCACACGCGCGACAACTGCCCGCTGTGCCGGCGTATCCATGAGGGCGAGACGCTCACCGGCCTCGTCGGGGACCTGCAGTGGCTGCCGGCCACCTACCCGATCAAGTCCCTGCACGGCATCGCCTACCCGACGGACCACCGGGCGGCGATCCGGCCTGATGACATCATCCAGTTCGGGCAGTTCGCGGATCACGTGAGTGATGTCGTCGTCTGCGTGAACCTGCGCGGGTCGGCGGCGTCGCTGCCCGAGCACTTCCACGGCCAACTGCACGACCGCCACCTCCCGCCGGCCGAGGGCGTCCCCCCGGGCGTGGACGCCTTCCCGCTACTCTCCCGCCCGCTGCAGCATGTGGCGCAGATCGAGGCCCTCACCATCTCGCGCGTGACGGACTTCCCCGTCTTCGCGCTCGTCGTGGACGGGCCGTGGGCGCTGCTGGCGCGCTGGCTCACGAACTACATGGCCGCCTCGAACCTCCGTCCGCACAACTACGCCCTCGTCGGCGGCGGGCGGCTCGTTGTCATTCCGCGCGGGTTGGAGCGCGCCCCCTCCCAGGAGAACCGCTACGGGGCCTCCGAGATGCTCGGGCTCATCAGCCCCGTCACCCGCGAAGCCTACGACGCTCTCGACTCCGCGGCGATCGTCGAGGAGGCCCTGTCCGTCTGCGGCGTGCCCGACGCCAAGGAGCAACTGGCAATCGAGGAGCACGCGCTGAGCGTCGCCGCGCACCCCTCGACCTGAAGGGTCAGACCGATGGCTCAGTTGGCGTGATGAATCACAGGATGGGCCAGTTGCGGGGTGGACCCGCCGCAGCCGTGTCGCGGCGGGGACGGGGGCCCCGCAGCGGTCCGCTACGCCCGTTGCGGGGCCCCCGCCCGGCCCGCCTGCGGCCGCGGGCCGTGCACCCCGCAACTTGGGTACTTGGAGGATCACGACGAACACGGACCTGGACCTGCAGCATCTGGTCGCACTGTCCCGCCCCGTCGCGGAGGGCTTCGCCCGTGTCGAGCCCAGGCCGTGGGACCGGTCGGCCGTGCTGCTGGAACTCGTCGGCGAGATCGGCTCCCTGGCCCATGTCGTCCAGATGCTCGAAGGCTTCAAGCGCGGCGGGGCTTCAACAGACAGGCTGGCCGACGAATGCTGCGATGTGATCTTCGTCGCGCTGCGCCTGGCCCGCGAAGACGGCGTGGCTCTGCCCGACCGTCTCCCGATCCCGACGCTTGACGGCTCACGTTCGTCCGCTCTCATCCTGCAGATGTGCCGGGACCTCGCGGCGTTCGTTGAGGCCTCCGCCACGCCGGAGGCCCTGACGCGCCTCCTCGGCCACGCGGCCGCCATAGCCGAAGGCGCGGGCGTGGACGTGGCCGCCGCCTACGAGCGCGAGATGGCCATCGCCGCCGGCTTCTTCGCCGCCTGCGGCGACGCCTGGCCGAATCCCCAGCCCCTCCGCCGCCCCCTGGCAACGCTACGCCTCTGGAGGCTGCTATGGCATCGCCACAGCTTGCCCCGGAGGTAAGGCCCCACCTCCTCCGCG
>CAZZDO010000252.1:0-7703 GCA_964653205.1 uncultured Armatimonadia bacterium
ACTGCGGATGAACCGGTCGAAGTAGTCTGGCGCCCAGAAGGCACCTTCTCTACTAAGCGCTCTGTTGGCCTGCGTAGCCGTCCACGACTTCCAGGAATGGATGATGTCGGTCAGATCGTGCGGCTGCCTCGGCACCACCACCACATGCACGTGGTTGGACATGATGACCCATGACAGCAGAGCGTAGCGATCGCCGTCGAAGTGCAGCAGCGCCGACTCCACTACGCCCGCGACCTCGTCCCCCGCAAGGAAGGCCCGCCCCCGGCATCGATCCAGGTAACTCTCCATCTGCTTGAGGTAGGCCTGCCGTTCAGGGGACTCGGGGTTCCGGGCCAGACGCTTCTGCCAGTAGTCCACCAGGTCTCGGGGCAGGGAGCCCTCCTCGCGGAAGGTGACCATCTGTGGGATCTCGCCGGCGTTGAAGTGTGGCAGGTAACCGCGGGAATGCCAACCTCTCGGCATGCGGTCGGTCAGGTCCATTGCATCAGCCCCCGGAAACGGCTGAACGGCACGCGGGCTGGAAGCCCGCGGTCCCAGTAACGACACGGCCCCCCAACGACACGGCCCCGCTCACGACACGGCCCCGTACCCAACGCGCGGCCCTACTCCTTCTCCAGCACCCTCCCCGCCGCCAGGATCATGCGCTGGATGTTGCCCTGCGCGTCGAGGGCGATCAGCGCGCTGCGGCCGTCGCTTCTGTAGCCGCCGAAGTGGCACATCCCCGCGTCCGCGTCCGCGTACAGATACAGATGGTGGCTGCCGTCGGCGAAGAGGAGGTCCGCCGCCGAGGCGTTCGCGGGCTGGCCTCCGTCGGTGGTGACCGGGACCGACTTCACTTCCCGGAGCGGACTGGCCTGGCCGGCGGGCGTCGGATAGAGGACGTACGTGACCCGCGACGGGCCCGTCGTCTTCCATTCGTAGAGGGCCGTCGGCACCGGGCGCCAGGGGCCGTTGGCCCACCCCTGCACCGGCTCCTCCTCCAGGCCCTTGACGACGCGCACGCTCAGGCCGTCGCGCGGGGCGGCGACGATCGTCATGCCGGCGTCCTTCGTGGGCGTGGCGACCGCGAGGCCGTCGGCGGTCGCTTCGTCGGCCGCGAAGTGGAACAGGCTCTCGACCTGGTGCTCTTTGCCGTCGGTCGGGGTGAGCACATCGGTGATGATCCAGTACTGCGGCTTGACGAACAGGATGCTGCGGCGATGGGTGCCCGGCACCGCGACCTGCCTGCGGTCGCCGTAGCCGAACTCGTAGCGGCCCTCGACGAAGTCCCATTGGTCGTTGGTCAGCCACAGGTTGTCCAGGGGCTGGAAGGGGTAGGGCAGCACCCAACTGTCGCGTTCGCCCCCGTTGCGTTGGTCGAGGCCGTCCACGCGGATCGTGTTGTGCGCCCGGGTGGACAGCACGTACCGCCGCCAGCGCGAGCGGTCGTACATGTAGACCCCGCCCTCGGTCAGCACCGTCTTGCCGTAGGCGTAGGCCTGGAAGCCGAGCTTGTCCTCATGCTGGTGGCCGCTGCCCCACGGACCGGCATCGAAGTGCAGCAGGAGGTCCTGCGGCTGCCAGCCCGTGCGCATGACATAATGGCCGCTGTAGGGGAAGGCCACCGAGTCGTTGGCCGGCTGCTTCCCCTCCTTGCCCTTGGTGGCCCCCCACTTGAAGTCCGCGCGCTCGGGATAGTACTCCGCCGCCTGCTCCAGGAGCTTCTGCGGGTTGCTCGACCACGAGTCGTTGAACCCGAAGACCTGACCGTCGGGGCGCATGGCGTAGAGCTGGTAGTTGTACATGCACTCCAGCCGCTGCTTGTAGTCGGCCGGCACCTCGTCCAGCAAGCCGTTCAGCTTCGTGAGCTTCAGCACGTTGGAGAACTCGTCCACGACCCAGTTGTTGTAGCCCAGCGCCAGCTCGACTTCCATCCCGTCGGGATAGACTTCCTTGTCCAGTTGGCCGTAGAGGCGCTCGATGGCGATCTTCCGCCACTGGGGGGCGCGCTGGAACTCCGGGAACATCATGCCGATGGTCAGCACGCCCATGGACTCGCAGGTCAGCCAGTTGGCGCTCGTCGGGTTCTTGACGAGATGCTCGGCGTGCTCGTACTCGGACTTCATGATCTTGACGAGCACTTCGGGGGTGAAGGCGGGGCTGTCGAGGCACTTGAAGAGCGCGTCGGGCCAGGTGCTACTCGCGCGGATGCCCGTGTTGAGCGTCTCCCAGGCGTGGTGGTACGGGGAGTTGCCCGACTGCCACAGCAGCACGGGGCAGTCCTCGATCCACGCGACCCACTGGTTGACCAGCTCCTGCGCGTACTTCTCCTGCCCGGTGTTCCAGTAGGCGTCCACGAGCGGCGCGAAATGGAAGTGGCGGTTGAACTGGGCGTTCCATTCGATGGTGGCGCTCTCGCCCTCGGTCATGGCGTTGTACGACCAGTCAATGCGCCCCTCGGGCTTGTAGGTGCCTTTGATGAAGGTGAACTCGCGGGCCATGATCTTGTCGGCCCGGCCGGTGCCGTACTTGGGGTTGGGCGCGGGGCGGTCCCAGGTGTTGCTGAACCACTTGGGCTCGCGGCGCTGGCGCAGATGGGCCGCGAGCGCTGCCGCGGCCGCGGGGTAGTCCGGCTTGTCCACGGCGGCCTTGACCGCCGCCAGCTCGGGGCGCTGCAAGTCGAGCGCCTGGTAGAACTCCTCGTCTGTCATGCGCGGGCCGCCGCCAACGTCGGACACGGTAATCACCTTCAGGTCATCGAGAATGACGACATCCGCGGGGTCAATCTTCACGTTCGGGTCCCAGGCGGCGTGGAGTTGGAACTGGTCTATTTGCTGCCAGCCGAGAGGGAAGCGGGCCTTGCCGATCTCGTAGCAGGGGATGACGATCTTGCGCCAGCCGGTGAAGTTGAGGCGCAACGTGGCGGAGAAGTAGTCGGGGCCCTCCTTGGTCTTGTCCTCAGAGGCGATGATGAGCCACAGGCGCGAGCCGGACGCCTGGGCGCTGTGCAGCCAGAAGGAGAGGGCGTTGCCGGAGGACCAGTCGTGGGGAATCTGGCGGTTCTGGATGCTGGTGCCCTTGGCGAACTCCCAGCGGATCGCGCCTTTGCCCTGCTTGAAGGTGGTCGTGTCGAGGGTGGCGCTGCCGCCCCACGGCGCGGCGTCGTCACAGTCGCTGATGAGCAGGTCGGCGGCGAGGCCGGCGGAGGACAGGCAGAGGATGAGGAGCAGGTAGCGCATGGCAGGAAGCCTCGGAAGGTGTCGGTAGGAGAGGTTTCGCGCCCGGCGGCCTGTTCCCCTGCGCGGCGGCTACCACTGGGCGACGATGTCGCCCGGCACGCCGCAGAAGCTCAGCGCCATGCGGAACATCGCCTGCATCTCCAGGGCCATCGTCGCGTTGTCAGCGATGAGGTCATGCTCCTGGCGCGGGTCGTCGGGGAGGTAGTACAGCTCGTGGCGGCTGTCGTCCTGGCGCATCACGAGCGACCAGCCGTCCTCGTGGGTGAGGGTGACGCCGACGGCCATGCGGGCGCGGTCGCGCAGGCAGCCGGCGGAGAAGGCCAGTTCCCGCAGGCGCACATCTTCGCCCCGCAGGATCGGGACGAGGCTGCGGCCGTGCGGACGCGGCGTGTCGGCGATGCCGCACAGGTCCAGGATCGTCGGCCGCAAGTCCACGGGTTGCACGAGTTGGCTCTTGCGCTCGCCGCGCGGGCCGTCGGGGAGGCGGATGAGCAGCGGCTCGCGCACGATCTCCTGGTACAGCGGCCAGGGGTCGGCCGCCGATCCGCTCTTGCCGATGCGCCCATGCTCGCCCAGGTAGAAGCCGTGGTCGGACGTGAAGATGATTGCGGTGTCGTCGAGCAGGCCGAGGTCCTCGATCTTCCGCAGCAACACGCCGATGCCCTTGTCCACCAGCGTCAGTTCCCCGCAGTAGGCCGCATGGCACCAGCGCAGTTCGTCCTCGGTCAGGAAGTCGGTCGCGGCATAGCGCGGGTGGCGGACGCGATGCTCCGGGAAGTCGCCCTCGTAGTACAGCGCCGTGAGCCAATCCGGCGCGTCCCACGGCTCGTGCGGGTCGAAGAGGTCCACCCACAGGAAGAACCGCTCGGCGCGGTGGTTGGTCTCCAGCCAGCGGCAGGCCTGGGCGACGGTGCGGGGGCTGTGATGGCCGGCCTCGCCGGGGAAGTCCAGGCGCTGGCGGGTGTGGTTGTAGTGCTCGGGGATATCGTAGCGGTCCAGCTCCGCCGGCCAGTCCATCGGCGGCACGTCGTTCTCTCGGGTGAGCGGGCAGTCGCCCTCCTGCCCGCGGATCCACTGGTAGCCTTGGAACCCGCGCTCATAGTAATGGCCCTTGGCGGTCAGGTGCGGCGTGTCGTGGATGAGCTGCGTGACGACGCCGCCGGCGGTGAGGAGTTCAGCCAGTGTGGCGTGCTCGCGGGGCATCGGCCCCCAGCCGAACTCCGGGCATGACAGGCGGCCCAGGAAGCAATCGGCGCGGTGGGGGAGGGTCGGGAACGAGCTGAGGGTGCAGTTGTCGAAGACGACCGACTCGCCGGCGAGGCGGTCGAGGGCCGGCGTGTGCATCCAGGTGTTGCCGTAGCAGCCGAGACGGTCGGGCCGGCAGGTGTCGGAGACGATGACGATGACGTTCATGGGTGGTCTCTCCCTACTTCACGGCCCCCGCCGTGAGGCCCTTGACGATGTGCTTCTGGAAGATGAAGTACAGCACGAGCATGGGCACGACGGCGATCATCACCCCGGCCAGCACGACCGGCCAGTCGGTGGCGTGCTCGCCCTGGAAGTTCAGCAGGCCGACCGGCAGAATCTGCCAGAGCTTGTCCGTGACCAGCACCAGCGCCAGCGGCAGCTCGTTCCACACCCACGAGGCCTGGAAGATGCACACGGTCGCCACCGCCGGCATGGCCACCGGCAACAGCACGTTCCACAGCGTGCGCAGGTGGCCGCAGCCGTCTACCTCCGCGGCGTCAATCAGCTCCTGGGGCAGCCCGGCGAAGTACGCCCGCAGCATCAGCACCATCAGCGGCAGGCCAAAGGCGATGTAGGGGCCGATGATGGCCGGCCAGTTGCTGATCCCCAGGCGGTGGCTCTGGATGAACAGCGGGATGAGCGAGGCGTGGACGGGGAGGAGGATGCCGCCGACGATGAGGCCGAAGAGGACGAGGCCGCCGCGCACGCGCAGCCGCGCGAAGACATAGGCCGCCGGGGCGCTGAACACGAGCGCCAGCCCGACGGACAGAACCGTCACGGCCACGCTGTTGAACAGGTAGCGGCCGATGCCGCCCTGCCACGCGGCGACGTAGTTCGACCACACGGGCGGTACGGGCAGCGCCCCGGGCTTGAGCATGAGGTCATTGAGCGTCTTGAGCGAGCCGATGGCCGCCCACACGACCGGCACCAGAAACAGCAGGGCTAGGAGCAGGAAGCAGGCGTCGCCGACCGCGCGGCCGACGCGGCGCGGGAGACGCTCCCAGGCGTGGCCGATGAGCAGCGCCAGCGCGACCAGTGTGGCCAGGCCGATCAAGACGCCGACGGCGCGGGGCAGCGGCTGCCACCAGAATAGCAGCACCACCAGCGCCACCCCGAGCCCCGGCCACAGCCACCGCGCCACGCGCTCGGGCAGGGCCACCTCCTCCAGGGCGGTCAGCTTCAGGTAGACGGCCGTGAAGGCCAGCGTGATGAGCAGCATGATGACCGCGATGGCGGCGCTGTAGCCCATGCGGTCTTCGGTGAAGGCCGTGCGGTACATGAACGTCGCCAGCACGTCACTGGCGAAGCCCGGCCCGCCGTCGGTCATGACCTTGACGAGGTCGAAGATCTTCACGGAGCCCACAGTGATGAGCAGGGCGTCCACGAGCAGCACCCGGCGCAAGTTCGGCAGCGTCACATGCCAGAACGCCTGCCAGCCGGTGGCGCCATCCAGGCGCGCGGCCTCGTAGAGGTCGTCGCTGATGGCCTGCACCCCGGCCAGCACGATCATCATGTGGAAGCCCACGTAGCGCCAGCAGGAGACGGCAATGACGGCGAAGATCGCGACGTCGCTTTCGCCCAGCCAGCCGCGGGCGAGGCTATCCAGGTGCAGCGCCGTGAGCAGGGCGTTCAACGAGCCGAGGCTGGGCTCGTAGATGAGCTTCCAGATGAGGCCCACGGCCACTACCGGCAGCACAAAGGGCGCGAAGAAGAGCGTGCGCAGGAACTGGTGGCGGCGCAGCGCCGAGCCGACGCCGACGGCGATGAGCAGGGCGAGGGGGAGTTGCACGGCCAGCGAGATCAGGATGAACAGCCCGTTGTTGCGCAGGGCCACCGTGAAGTTCGGATCGCGCCACAGGTCGGTGTAGTTCTTCCAGCCGACGGCCAGCCGCGTCTGATCCACGGCGCTCCAACTGGAGAACCCTAGCAGAAACGTGTGGATAATCGGATATAGTATGTAGCCGGCGAAGAACAGCAGGGCCGGCAGGAGCAGCAGATAGGCAGGGACGGGACTGCGGCGCATGGCGGGCTATTCGCCGCCGCGCGGCGCCGGGCCTGCCGCGGGAAGGGTGGGCATGATGTCAACGCGAGCGATGCTGGTGGTTACGGTCCTGATTGTGGTGCTGGCCGGGGCCTGGTCGGCGTGGCACTACCCGACGATGCCCGAGCGCGTGCCGACGCACTGGAACGTGCGCGGCGAGGTGGACGGCTGGGGCTCGCGCGATGTCGGCGCGTGGCTGATGCCCGGCATGATGGTCTTCATGTTGGCCCTGTTTCTGGTCCTGCCGCTGCTCTCGCCGGTGCGCTACAAGATCGAGTCCTTCCGGCCGGTGTGGAACGCGGTGATCACGCTGGTCATGGCGATGTTCGGGGCCATGCATGTCATCATCCTGCATGCGTCGCTGCACCCTCACGTGGACGTCGGCCGGATTCTCATCGCGGTCATCTGTCTGTTCATGGCGGCGCTCGGGCTGTTCATGCCGAAGGTGCGGCGGAACTTCTGGATGGGCGTGCGCACGCCGTGGACGCTGGCGAGCGACGAGGTATGGGCAGCGACGCACCGGCTGGCGGGGTGGACGATGGGCGTGGGCGGGCTGGTGGCGGCGCTGCTGGCAGTGGCCGGGGTAACGCTGCTGCTGGCCTTCGGCCTCGTGATGGCCGGGGCGCTCTACCCGGTGCTCTATTCGCTGTGGCTGTACAAGAGGCTGGAGCGGGAGGGGCAGGCGGGGGAGTAGCGGCGCGATTCATCGCGCCTGCCGTGTTAACGTAGTGAGCAGCCGCCGACCTGCCGGCGACTGCTCACTGTTGGTGACGGCCAACGCCGATGCAACCTACTTCTTCTTCGCCGGGGCCTTCTTCGCCGCCGCCTTCTTCTTCGGAGCCGCCTTCTTATCAGCCTTGGCCTTCTGGCAGCAGACCAGGTTGAGGAGCAACACGCCGACCGGGACGACGAACGGCATGGGGCAGGTTGTGATGGGCGGCGGCGGCTCCTTGCAGAGCGGCACTTTCGGCGGCCCCACGATCTCGGCCGTGTAGGTCCCGGGGGCCAGGAAGATGGCGAACCGCCCCAGGCTGTCAGTCGCGGCAGTGCCCATGAGGGTTCCGCTCTTGTAGAACGCGATAGTCACCCCGGCCGCCGGCCCCCCGCACGTCACCGTACCATAGCACATGCCCTTGATAACGTCAGACATTGTCTCGCCCTCCCTCGTCGCGATGCCCCACACCAGCAGGGCTTAG
>CAZZDO010000253.1:0-7662 GCA_964653205.1 uncultured Armatimonadia bacterium
GCTACCGTGTGGACGGCGTGACCGTAGGGGCTGGGCTGAAAAAGCTGGTCCTGGCCGTACTGGGTGATGATATCGAGCAGGTGGTGGGGACGCAGTCGCATGGGGCACCACCCGGGCGGGGCCCGGCGTCAGTATTCCGGCTTGGGCGCGTGGGTGAAGACCTCGCAGCCAGTCTCGGTGATGGCCACGGTATCCTCGATGCGCACGCCGCCCCAGTCCTCGACGTAGATGCCCGGCTCGATGGTGATGACCATGCCGGGCGCCAGCACATCTTCACTCTTGGCCGACACCCGCGGTCGCTCATGCACCTGCAGCCCCACCCCGTGGCCCAGGCCATGGCCGAACTCGGCGCCGTAGCCACCCGCGACGATGATCTCCCGGGCGATCTGATCCAGTTCCCGCCCGGTCATCCCCGGCCGCGCCGCCGCCACGCCCGCCTGCTGCGCGCGCAGCACGAGGCCGTAGACCTCACGGAACCGCTCGGTCGGCTCGCCCACGAAGACCGTGCGGGTAATGTCCGAGCAATAGCCCTCGTAGCGCGCGCCTACATCAATCTTGAGCATGTCGCCCTCGGCCAGCACGCGGCTGCCGGGCACGGCATGCGGGCACGCGGCGGAGGCGCCGCAGGCCATGATGATCGAGAAGGCCGGCTCGACATCCTGGTCCACCAGCGCCGCGTGCAAGGCCAGCGCCAGGCGCCGCTCCGACGTCCCGGGCGTCAACTCCTCCAGGAAGGCCGCGAGGGCCGCGTCGGCCCGGCGCGCGGCCTCGCGCATGGTGGCCAGTTCCGCAGCGTCCTTGATCAGCCGCAAGTCTTCAACCAGCCGCGACGTCGGCCGCAACGCCATCGAGAGCTTCTCCGTGAGTTCCTGGTAGGTCGCGTACGTGAGGTGGTCGGACTCGAAAGCCAGTCCCGCCGCCGGCAGCGTCTTGATGAAGGCGATGGCCCCGGCCAGATGTCCCCCGCTGTCGAAGGCGGCTGCGGCGACATCGGCGACCTGCCCGGCCTCGACCTTGTAGCGCCCGTCGGTGGAGATCAGGACCTGCTCGGGGCTGACGACGAGGTGGCCTTCGCCGGTGAAGCCGGTCAGGTAGCGGACATTCTCGGGCAGCACGATCAGCGCCGCCTGGACTTCATCACGCTGCATCTGCTCGCGAACCCGGGCGAGCCGGCCGGCGTAGTCGGGCTTCACTGCTGGTCCAGCAGTCCTTTCGCCGCGTGCAGGGCCAGGATGTAGCTGAGCCACCGGAAGCCGGAGATCTGCCCGACGCACGCCGGCGCGAGGACCGAGCGGTGTCGGAACTCCTCACGGGCGGCGATGTTGCTCAGGTGCACCTCAATGGTAGGCAGCCGCATCGCCTGGATCGTGTCGCGGAGGGCCACTGAGGTGTGGGTGTAGCCGGCCGGGTTGATGATGATGGCGTGGGCCCAGCCGTGCGCCTCCTGAATGGCATCAATGAGCGCGCCTTCATGGTTGCTCTGCACGATGCGCACGTGCAGGCCCAGGCGTCCGGCTTCCTCGGTGATGGCGTTGTTGATCTCTTCGAGGGTCTTCGCGCCGTACACGTTGGGCTCGCGCACGCCCAGCAGATTCAGGTTCGGGCCGTGCAACACCAGTACATTAGCCATTCTTGCCCTCCTCCGCTCCCAGGAGCGGCGCCCGCCGGTATAGCGGGGCGTCCGTCTGCGTCTGCGCCCACTGCTGCAATGACTTGAGGCTTGCCGTATCCTCCGGCAGCCAGCCCCGCTTCGCCACGGTCTCGGGGGACGACGGCGCCAGTATCATGTCCACCTTTCGCGCCAACTGCACCGCCCGCTTCGGCTCGTCCTTCCGCAATTCCTGCGCGAGCCGTAGCCTCCCCCAATTCACCGCCAGCCAATCCGCCTCACCCGCGCCCGGCGCGCGCTGCTCCGCCAGCCGCTCCAGCAGCGTCCGCCCCTCGTCCTGCCGCCGCAAGGCCAGCGTCAACTGCGCCTGTCGCATGACCGACAGGGCAGTGTTGATTCGCCGCAGCCGCGTCAACACCTCCTCCGCCATCGCGGCATCTTCCGCCACGCGGCCGAAGCCGCGGATCTCCCCGCCGGTGGCCTCGCGCGTGGCCTGCGCCTGGTTGATGGCTTCCGCCAGCAGCAGCGTCGCCTGCCCGTAGTCGGTCAGGGCCTCGGCAACCTGCCCGTTGCGCACGGCTTCGTCGCCGAGGGCAATCCAGCCTCGCGCGTAGGCCGTCTCCGTGACGCTGTCCACTGGCGGATAGCGCCCGACGGGGCTGTCCCGCAGCGCCAGCAACTGGCGGTACGTCTGCAGAGCCGCGGCGTGCTGCCCGGCTCGCTTCTGCAACTGCCCCAGGTCCGCCAGTCCGCGCGGGTAGTTCGGGTAGTTCTGCAGGGCCGCGCGCGCGGCGGCCAGGGCCTCGTCCTGACGGCCGGCCATGTCATAGAGGCGGGCCAGGGCCAGGTAGTTCTGCGGCTCGGTTGGCTGCAGCGCCACCGCCCGCAGGCGGGCCTGCAGCGCCCGTGCGAGCGCGTTGCTGTCGCCGCCGGCTGCCAGGGCCTCCTCGCAACGCGCCATCTGCGTCGCGAAGCTCGCCTGCCCCGGGTTCCAGGCCGCGGCGCGCTCATAGGTCGCTGAAGCCGCGGCGTACGCCCCGACGGCCATTTCGGCATCCCCGCGCGCGGCGACGGCCTCGGCGACGAGGCTCTTACCGCACCAGATCGTCAGCAGCAGGCCGACAAGGGCAGCAGTCATGATCGCCGCGCGGGCGCGTCGGTCCCCGACGTGCGGACACACTGTGCGTCGGGGACCGACGCACCTACGCGTCTCCCCGGCCAACGCAACCCCCGCCAGCGCGAAGAAGCTGTAGGACACCGCGGGGACGTACCACGGGTAGTCGAACAACTCCTGCAGCGCCGAAGCCACCAACCCGGCCAGCGCGGCCGCCGCCGCGAACTTCACCAGCGGCTGCTGCGCCCGAGCGGTCGCCAGCAGGCTGTGCAGCACCAACCCCCCCCACGCCAGCGCCAGCAACAGCCCCGGCAGCCCGGTCTCGGCCGCGATCTGCAGGAATGACTGGTGCGCCGCGCGCGTGAACCCGGCGATGGCAAAGCGGGGGAAAATGTTCGCAAACGTGCCGCCGCCGAACCCCAACCACGGCCGCGCCTGGATCATGTCCAGCGTCGCCTGCCACGTGTAGAGGCGGAAGACCGTGGAGTGACTCTGCCAGCCGAAAGCGCTCAAAATGCGTTGGCGCAACGGCGGCACCAGGAACGCCGCCACGACCATGAGCAGGGCAAGGCCGATCACGGCCGCCTGCCCGCGCCGGTTCCCGCGCAACCCCACGAGGCCGAAGAGGACGATGCCAACGAGCAGCGCCGCCAGAGCCGCCTTGGACCCGGTCAGCAGCAGCGTCGCCAGCATCAGGAGCAGCGAGAAGAGCGCGGCGATCTCGGGGTAGCGCGGACGGGCCGGCGAGAGGTCTGTCCCCCCTGACCGCCCGCGGCTCTGCGACCCCAGCAACAGCGCCGCCGCCGGGAAGATCGCCACCAGCAGGTAGCCTGCGGCCGCATTGGGGTTGGCCATGGTGCCGAACACGCGCCAGCCCACGTCCCCCAGGAAGAAGACCGTGCGCACGTACTCCCGCAGCCCGATCACCGACAGCACGACGCCGCCCAACGCCACGGCCCACAGCGCTACGCGCCACCCGCGCGGCGAATCGCCCTCAGCCTCCGTGCTCGCGCGGCGCCACAGCCCGTACCGCAGGATCCAGAACACGGCGGCGCAGGCCAGGAGCTTCGCCAGATACACGCCCGTCGCGAACCGGTAGACGGACACGCCCCACGAGAGCGCCTGCCAGATGAGGAAGGCAACGAGCGCCCAATCCACCAGGTCAGGCCCACGCGCGGGGGTCGGCTGCGGCGCCGCGGCCGGTTCGGAAGCACCCTTGCGCTTGCCGCGCTTCTTGCCCGTCGGCTCCGGCTCGGGGGGCGGTTCCGGCAACAGCGCGGCCGTGGCCCACAGCGTCAGCGCCACCGCCCCGACGAGGCCCACAAGCAGCCCCTGCCAGTCCCACAGCTTGCCAGCGAGCACGGCGCCCAGCGGCAGGAAGCCGAGAGCCACCCCGAGCGACAGATGGCGCAGCGTCCTGCTCATGGGGCCCGCCTCCGGCGCTGCCGCGTCCAGTGCCGGCGCAGCCAGAAGCTGGCCAGCAGCAAGCCGGCGCGCATCCAGATGCCGGCGCTGATCAGCGCGCGCTGCAGCGCGTTGCGGGCCAGATGCTTGGCGAACAGCCGCTGCATGCTCCGGTGGGTGCGAATGATCGTGGCCAACTGCACCTGGTCAGTGCTGCGGCCGATGGCGTGCGTGATGCTGGGCGTCGGGGTGTAGACCACCTGCCAGCCGCCCTGGTGCATCCGGTAGCAGTAGTCCACATCCTCGGAGCCCCAGTAGAAGCGCTCATCGAGCCCGCCGACCTGCTCGAACGCCTGTCGGCGGATGAGCATGGCCGCCCCCGATAGCCAGTCCACCTCGCGGACGGTGTCGTGGGCCCAGTCGCACATGAGGTAGTCGCGCATGCTGCGCACACGCGGGAAGAGCCGCCCGAGGAACGTGTGGCGGAACATGCCGGCGGCGATGGTGGGGAAACTGCGACAGGAGTACTGCAGCGAGCCGTCGGGGTTCAGCAGGCGCGGGCCGATGACGCCGGCCTCGGGGTGGGCATGAGCGAAGTCCAGCAGTTCCCGTAGCGCCCCCGGCGGGACGACCGTGTCCGGGTTCAGCAGCAGCAGCCACGCCCCGCGCGCCACGGCCAGCCCCTGGTTGTTGGCCGCCGCAAAGCCGCGGTTGTCCTCGTTGGCGATCACGCGCACTTCCGGGCGCTGCTGCAGCATCGCCAGCGTATCATCCCGCGAGGCGTTGTCCACGACGATGACTTCGTGGGGCGCATCGGAGTTGTCATGCAGGGACTGCAGACAGGCCTCCAGGTCCTGCCGCACGTTCCAACTCACGATGATGATGCTCAGCTCGATGTCCGGGCTCAAACCGTCGTTCCTGGGGGCGCCGGCATCCTGCCGGCAGATTCGTTCCTGGGAGCGCCGGCATCCTGCCGGCCTCGTGCCGGCTGGAAGCCGGCGCTCCCAGGGACGCCTACGACTCCTCGATGACCGCCTCGTCCACGAGCATCACCGGGATGCCCTCGCGAATCGGGTACTTGCGCTTGCACGCGCTGCAGACCAGGAAGTCGCCTTCCTGCTTGACCGGCTCCTTGTCCACCGGGCACACGAGAATCTCCAGCAGCTTCGGATCAACCTTCTGTTCAGACATGCAACACCCACTTTCTCGGCCGCGGGTCGCGGTCTGGTGACCGCTCCTACACACGGCACGTCAGGAGCCTGACCCACAGCCCCAGCTTGAGCAGCCCGACCGCCAGCCAGTATGCGACTGCATTGCTCTTCCCCCGCACGTGCTTGCGGTAGTACGCCAGAAAGCTACGGTGTGACGCGATGATCATCTCGCGCCGGACTTGCCGCGTGGCCGCGCCGCCCAGGTGCGTCATCTCCGCCACCGGCGTGAACCACACTTCCCACCCCGCGTCCCACAACCGCCGACACAAGTCCACATCGTTGAAGAACATCGGGAACTGCTCGTCGAACAGCCCCACCTGCGCGAGCGCCTCGTCCCGGACGAGCAGCGCCGAGGCCATCGGCTGGTCCACGGCTCGCGCCTCGTCGTAGCTCCACCAACTCATGCGGTACTTGCCGAACACGCGGCTGCGGCGGAAGAGGCGGCTGAGCCCGAGCGCCTCGTATACTACCACATCCGGGCCGGGGAAGCTGCGGCAAGTGAACTGGACCTTGCCGTCCCTCCCGCGCAGTCGTGGCGCCACCGCCCCGGCCTCCGGGTGCTCGACCAGGAACTGCACGAGCGCCTGCAGACTCCCGGCGTGGACCTCGATGTCCGGGTTGAGCAACAGCTTGCCGGGCGCGTCCAACTCCCGCAGTCCCTGGTTGTTCGCCGCCGCATAGTAGCGGTTCTCGGGGTTGGCGATCAGCTGTACCCACGGGTGCCGCTCCCGCACCATGTCCGCGCTGCCGTCGCTGGAGGCATTGTCCACCACGACGACGTCAACCCCGAGGTCGCCCGCGTGCTCGCGAATGCTCTGCAGGCACCGGTCCAGCAGTTCGCACGTGTTCCAGTTGACGATGCAGATGCCGAGGTCAGGCATTAACGGCACTGCCGGCTGGAAGCCGGCGCTCCTACGGACCCATTGTGCTTGCGGATGGCGTCACATACCTCGCGGATCGCGCCATGGCCGCCGGGCTGCCGCGTCACGTATCCTGCGACCTGCTTGATCTCGTCCACGGCGTCGGCCGGCGCCACGAACAGCCCCACGAGCGGCGCCAGGCACAGGTCAGGCAGGTCGTCGCCGACATAGACGACCTCGTCCGCAGTCAGGCCGTCGCGCGCCATCAACTCCTGCAGCGCCGCCGCCTTGTTGGTGACCCCGAAGCAGATGTCGTGAACGCACAGCTTCTCCCCGCGCACGCGGCAAATCTCCGAACTGTCGGCCGAGATGAAGGCGATCTTCACCCCGCTATCGCGCAGCAGCGCCATCCCCAGCCCATCCTTGACGTTGAAGCGCTTCATCATCTGCCCTTCGACGCCGAAGTACATCCCGCCGTCGGTCAGGACCCCGTCCACGTCACAGGCGAGGAGCTTGATGCGCGGCTTGCCTTCAAGAGCGTTGAGCATGGTGGCGCTGTCCTGCGCAGATCAGAAGTAGGTGGCGAACCCGGTCATGCCCGGGTGTTTGAGCACATCGCGCTCGGCCTCGGCGTAGAACGTCCCGCGCGCCAGGTACAACTCGACCCCCGTGGCCTTGCAGACCGGGCCGAACCACTCGCCGAGGTCGTAGTCCAGGTCGCGCATGCCGACATTGTCCTGCCCGCTCTGGACGTAGCCCGGCAGCTTCATGGTGTTGGGGTAGTGCCAGCCGCCGCTGTTGACGCCCAGCACGAGCCCATCCACGAGCTTCTCCTGGCACCACGTGCGCCAGTCCAACCGCATGTTGCCGTAGGGCGGGCCGATATGATCGCTGCGCGGGATGGCGATGAGCATCTCCTTGCCCTTGAGCGCCGCTCGCAGTTCGCGGAGCAGTTGCGTCAGGTATTCGCCCTGCAAGTCCCACCACTGCGGGCGGCTGAACTCCTGGGTGCGGATGTCCACGCCATGCCGCCGTTTGAACTCATCCGCGATCGGCTGGTTGTAGCCGAACTGGTCGGCGAACTCGGCGGGGTACGAGTGCGTGCGGGTGCAGACATACACCCCGTCGAGGTCCCACTTGCCCATGATGTGCTCGAAGATGCCGATCATGTAGCGCCGAGCCTCGGGATACGCGTAGCACAGCACGCCCCACTGCCGCTTCTTCCCGTCCCGACTCTCGGTGACGTACTCCGGGTGGTCAATGGTGAACTGTGACTGCCAGAAGTAGGGCGTGGTGCCGCCGTACAGCACCGAGGTCGGGCTGCCCAGGTCGAAGATCGTCTGGTAGGCGTACACCTTCAGCCCCGCCTCGTGGCAGCCCTTGATGAGCGACGCGATCATGTCGCCCTGCACGGCCTTAAGCGCCTTGATGTACCAGTGGTCATCGGGCATCCGGCGCTCGCAG
>CAZZDO010000254.1:0-6086 GCA_964653205.1 uncultured Armatimonadia bacterium
ACTAGCATGGCTACCCCCGCGACTGCCGCGACAAACCTGTCGTGCTGCTTACACAGACCTCAGTAGTGCGGCGTGGCGAGGACTTCGACTTCATCGAGCATCGCCCACCCCTTGCGTTCGGTTCGGAGGCGCACGAAGCGGGCGGTGCTCCCCGGTAGACGGGCTGTCAGGAACGTGGTGAGCGTCTGGCCGCCGGGCTCGGGCGGCGGGCCGTCGGTCTGGACCGGGTCGCTCCACGCCTGGCCGTCCAGGGACGTGGTGATCGTGAGGTAGCGCGGGAAGTATACGGCGCCGTTGCCCCCGCCCAGGCAGTGCACGCGCACGATTCCCACCGCCTGTGGCTTCAGCAAGTCCACGGTCACCTCGGGGACGCCTTCACTCCACCCCACCGCCTTCGACCAACTGTCGCCGGGGCGCGAGTAGTCCCCGTCGGTGAGGCGGCCGCTGTTGTCGGCGTACTTCGCCGTAGAGGTGGGCGCCGTCAGGCTGTACGCGCAGTCGGCCGCCACGTTCTGGCCGCCGGACAGAACCTCGACTTCGCTGAGCATCAGCCACGACTTGGGGTGGAAGGTGAGCTTGACGAACCGCACGGGCGTGGCCGGGAAGGTCAGCTTCAGCCAGGCCAACTCGCTCAGTTCCCCCCCGGCCTGCTCCGAGGCCGTGACTTCCCTCTCCGGCGTCCCGTCGCGCAGCAGCCGCCACTTCGCGCCGTCTTCCGACCCCAGGACCGCGAAGCTCTGCGGGTGCAGCACCCACCCGTAGCCCCCTCCCTGCGAATGGACGCGGACGGCGTCCACCGTCCGCACCGCGCCGAGGTCGAGCAGCACCGTGACCGGCTGCAGCAGCCAGCCCACTGTCTTCCCGTCCCCGAAGCCCTTCTCCGTGAGCACGCCGTCGGTCAGTTCCTTGCCCTCGGTGTCGGGGTATTGCGCCGGGAAGGGCGGGTCGAGCGTGTAGGGCTTGCCGGTGGCGAGGTTCGGCGCGCGGCGGACCTGGAGTTCGTCCCAGATCGTGTCGGGGCTGCCCACCAGATCAAAGCGAATCGTGCGCGTCGCCGTGGCCGGGAGCGGCAGCTGGAGCCAGCTCTCGCTGGCGCTCTGGGCTGTCACCGGCGGGCCCGCCTCGGCTGTGTCGTCGCCGACGCGCACGCGGCATGTCACGGTGCCCTTCGCGCCGGTTGTGCGGAAGTGCGCGTAAGCGGTCTGCAGCACCCAGGGCTCGGCGAGATCAAAGCCAACGCGGCCCTGGCCGTTCCGGAAGCGAATGGCGGCGGCAGCTTGGTCGGCCCGGGCCAGGCGGCCGTCGGTCAGGACGGTGTTGCGGGACGGGGCGCTGCCGGGCTGCAGGTCGCCCTCGACGACCGCCGGCACGCCCCAGAGCAGGTGCGCCGCCGGGAAGACGACGACTTCGTCCACGCCCAGCTTCTGGCCGGGCGCGCCGGTCAGCTCGATCCGCAGATGGCGGGCGAAGCGCGGCTCAGAGAGCGCGATGGCAAAGCCGGCGCGCCATTCGCCACATCGGCCCAGCGGCGGGCAGCCGACTTCCGCCGCCTCTTCGTAGTTGCTGCCATCCGTGCTGGTGGCAACGCGGATCGTGGCCGGGGCCGCGGGCGAGCCGCCCTCGCGGGCCGCGAGATGCACCCGCACATCGCCGACGATCTGCGTCGCGCCCAGGTCCACCTCCAGACGCGCCGGGGACGAGACGCTACGCACGCGGCCCGCCTGTTCGGCCCGGCACAGCCACAGCCCGTCTGTCAGCGTCGGCGCGGTCTGCCCGTTGAGCTTGCAGGCCGCCCCCTCGGCCAGCGACACCGCCCGCCGCTGGTACGTCCCCAGGTGGAAGCGGTACAGGTCGTCATAGAGTTGGTTGCACTCAGGGTTGTCGCTTCGGTAGAGCCGGGCGATCGAGTCGTAGCTCTGGTAATAGGCCCGGGCGCAGCCGTGCATGTACCCGTCGAGGTCGTCCACGCCGTGGTTGAGGTAGAGCTGCAACTCCAGGCGGTGGCCGGGGTTGGTGTCGGTGGCGTAGTCCAGCTCCATCTCAAAGCCCAGGCCGCCCGCGCGGGCGAGGTTGGCGTTCTGGGTGAGACGGTCCTCGTCGGCCACGACCGCCCCGGCCGGCACGTCCATGAAGGCGAAGTTGGGCTGCATGATGGCCAGGTCGAAGCCCAGGTCGCGCCATTTGTCGTAGCCCGGCGCGGAGAACCACGGGATCCAGTGGAAGTTCATCCCGCGCTGGCGCAGGTGCTCGCCCGTGGCGCGGCCGACGGCCTCGTCCTTGCCGCTGATGCCTTCGTTCATCCAGTAGAAGCCGTCGAGTTGCAGGTGGGCATAGCGGCGTTCGCGCCAGCGGGCCAGGATCGTGTCCACGACCCAGCGGAAGGCCTTGACGCGGTCGGCGTCGAGCGCGGCGTTCTCGGGCCGGCCGTCGCCGTCCACATCGCCGAAGCCCTCGGTCTTCGGGGACAGGTAGGGGATCATGATGATGACGCGGCAGACGCGGCCGGGAGAGTTCAGCCGCCGCCCGACGTCCTCGAGGCACGCATCCAGCGCCGCCAGGTTGCGGTCTGGCATGAAGAGCTGGTCCACGTAGAACTGCCAGCCGTCGAGCTTGGCCGTGCCGTGAATGTAGCTCCCGCCGTCGGGCGCTCCGCCGAACATCAGGAACAGCCACGCGTCGTAGGACCAGTCGCGCGGCACCCCGCCGGCGGCCTTGTCCAGGTAGGCGACGTACGGCAGGAAGTCCGCCTGCGCCCAGTGGCCGGGCTGCATGTAGGCGAGCATGATGTCGCGCATGTTGCCGTAGCGGGGCGACTGGGGCGGGGCGAAGTCGGCGCGAGCAGCCGCGGTGAGTGAGAGCAGGCTGAGGAGGAGCAGGCAGTGGCGCATGGCGGAGGGTTCGTCGGCCCGGCGCGTTCCCCTGCTCAGCCGTTGCGGGCGCGGAGGGGAGCGGCGACCGAAGCGCGAACACGATACATCTGCGTACCGTGACGTGACGCGATCGAGCAAGACCGGTAAGGGAGGCGTTCGATGGATCGCAGACAGTTGGCGTTGGTGATCGTCGTGGTGATCGTGAGCATCGGCCTGGGGGCCATGCTGAGCGGGTGTCTGTTCGGGGGGCCGCAGAAGACTGCCTCGACCACCGGGCCGAAGGCCGAGGGTAGCAGCACGACGCAGACCTCCGACGCCCAGGGCGTGGTCGAGACGCAGGCGATCCGCCTGGTGGACTCCCAGGGCCGCGTGCGCATGGAGATGCGGGTGGACTCGGACGACAGTTGCGGCTGTGAGATGTTCGACCCCGACGGCAAGCGGCGCCTGGCGTGGGGGCTGGACGACCACCAGGACCCGTGGATCGGCATGTACGACAAGCAGCACACCGAGCGCGTGCTGCTGCGCTGCGGCAAGGAGCAGCCGGAGTTGCTCATCATGGACCCACAACAGGGGCGGGCCGTGGAAGTCGCCTACTACACCAACGGTCCGGGCATCGTCATCAACAAGGGCAAGGACGACCACCGGCTGGTGATGGGCACGGATCTGAGCGGCCGGACCTACCTGTCCATGTATGACGCCAATGCCGAGCGCATCGAGCTGGACGTGGCCGCCGAGGACGGGTCGCCCACCATCCACCTCGGCGACGGCAAGGGCAAGACGATCTGGCGGGCGCCGTAGATCACGACGGCGCGCCGGTGCCGTCGAAGACGACAGTCCCAGCGGCGGTGCGGATCGTGACTTGCCCGCTGCCGTACTCGGAAGTCATTGCCGGGCAGTCGTGCAGCAACGTTGGCGGCTCCGGCCGCGGCACGCCGTTGATGGTCAGGCTCATGTCGCGGGTGTCCACCGTGAGGTGATCGCGATCGAGCGACGCGCCCACGATCTCGTGCCCGTGCCGCTCCGGGGGCGTCAGCGCCGCGATGAAGGCTTCCTCGCTGGGGTACTGATCCAGGTCGCCGACCTGCAGTAGGTGGAAGCCATCGCCCAGAGCGACGTGCGCGCACAGCCCCCGGTCCACGCGGTAGACATCCCATTGCCCGACGCGATGGGGCCGCACCCCGCCGTCCTCGAACACCGTCCCCTGTCCCAGCAGCCAGCTCTGGTGCTGCACGAGGCGCCCACGGGACTCGTGCCGCCGCTTGGTGACGGGCTCATCCGGCAGGACGATCTCCAGCCGCAGGTTCTGGGAGGGGTCCGCCCCGAACATGACGTTGGAGTAGCGGCTCTGGCAGACCCACCCGTCCGAATGCACCGACGCCAGCGAGATGTGCGGCGTGTTGTAGTACGTCACCCGCGCCGGCAGCCAGCGCTGCGTGGCCCACGCCTCGTCATCCGGCCAGCCGATGAAGCGCTGCCCCTCGTAGACCAACTCCGGCCGCGTCAGCGCCTCCTGCGCCAGGGCCACGACCAGCGGGTGCGGCGTCCACGTGCTGCAGGCGAACAGCAGCCCTTCATCCTGCTTCAGGCGCGGCTCGTTGCCGCTGGCGTAGTGCTCCCCGGCCGGCTCCAGCCCCGGCACGCGCGCGGCGGTGAAGTCAAAGCGCGGCTCCCCCAGCCCGCAGGCCAGCCAGACCGTCGGCAGCAGCCCGTCGTAGCGGTTGTCCTCCAGGTAGGCGACCTGGCGCGCGGTCGCCGAGTGATACACATCCGCCGTGCGGCAGCGGAAGGCCGGCCCGCCCAGGTAGCCGTTCACGCCCAGCACGGCCCGCTCCGCCAGCAGCACGTTCAGCAGGTCCGAGGCCTTCTGCCGCAGCGCCGGCGAGGGAGCGTGCTCGATCAGCACCATGAGCGGGTTGACGAAGTGCACCTGGTAGCAGGGCGAGTTCCATTCGACCCAGCCGCGCTGGAAGCGCCAGGTGAAGAACTGGTCAATCTGGCGGACCTGCGCGGCGAGGTCCTGGCCCCGCGCCTGCCGGGCGAAGAGCCCGATGGTAAGCTGCATCAGGTCATGGTTCTCGGTGTGCCAGCAGGGCCAGCGCGCCACGGAAGTGCGTTCGGTGTCAGGCCAGGCGGCGAGCAGGCCAGTGAGGCGCTCCCGGGCGGCGGCGGATAGCCGCGGTGACTCCCGGAAGTCGAGCAACGTCTGGAGATGCCGGATGAAGAAGATGTCGGCGTCCCCGGTGAGGGCGATCGAGGCAAGGTAGCGGCTCGCCGGCTCGAGTTCCTCGCCCCGCACCAGCCGCGCATGGTTCAGCGACCACCGGCGGCCGTCAGTGGGGGCCATCTGGGGCTCCAGGGCGCGGAAGGTCGCGAGGAGCCAGTCGAGGTACTCCGCGCGGCGTTGGGCGAGTTCGGCGGCGTAGACCGACACCGTAGTTCTACCCCTTCATCCCGCTGAGCACAATCCCCCGCACGAAGTACCGCTGCCCCACTACGAACACGATGACGACCGGGGCCATGACCATCACGCTGGCGGCCATCAGTAGCGGCCAGTCGGTGTTGTACTGGCTCATGAAGGCATACAGCCCGAGCATCAGCGGCCGCTTCTCCATCGAGTTGATGACAATCAGCGGCCACATGAACGAGTTCCACGTGCCCAGGAAGATGAAGGTCGTCAGCGTCGCCAGCGCCGGGCCGGAGAGGGGGAGGATGACGTGGCGATACACGCCCCACAGCCCGCAGCCGTCCATCTTCGCCGCGTCCTCCAGGTCGCGCGGGATGGCCAGGAAGAACTGGCGCAACAGGAACGTGCCGTAGGCGGTGAACATTGGCGGCAGGATCATCGCGAGGTACGTGTCAATCCAGCCCATCACCTTCAGCAGCACGAACACCGGGATCATCGTCACGACCGCCGGGACCATCATCGTGCCCAGGTAGCCCAGGAAGAGCCGGTCGCGGCCGGGGAAGGACAGGCGCGAGAAGGCGAAAGCGGCCAGGCTGGAGGTGAACACCGCGCCGCCCGTGACGAGGACGGTGACAATCAGCGAGTTGAGGTAGAAGGCCACGAAGGCGTTCCGCAGGGGAAAGCCCGGGAAGCGAAACGGGCCGAGCTTGGCGAAGCCGAGGTTGACCTGGTAGGGCAGGTCCCACGCCAGCCAGTTGTGCTGCAGGCGCAGGGCGCTCCAGGCCTCGGGGTAGTTGCTCCAGCGGAGGCGC
>CAZZDO010000254.1:6186-7615 GCA_964653205.1 uncultured Armatimonadia bacterium
CCTGCTCCCGCGGGATGAACTCCGGCGGGAACTCGCCGACGGCGTCGGGGGCCTTCAGCGACGTCGAGACCATCCACAGCAGCGGCACGAGCATGGTCACGCCGCCGAGAATTAGCACGGCGTGGGCGAGGAGGGGTAGGAGACGGATGCGGGAGCGTCTTGGTGATGTCATGGTAGTATCCGCGTAGGCCCGCCGGTCCCCCGGCGGGCGGTTGTGCGCCGGGGACCGGCGCACCTACGCGTAATCGTCGGTCACGCCGCGCACGATCTGCACCCAGTCGCGCAGCAACTCCGGCTGCTTGCCGACCGTCTGCACGTCCTTGAGGTTGAGGTCCACGTGGCAGCCCTTCATGGCCTCCATGCCCTCGCGGATGATCCGCTCGATCTTGTCGGGATAGAAGCCGCAGCAGATCATCTCGGCGGGGTTGGGGCGCCACGAGAGGATGTAGTCCGTGCCGATCTGCTCGGCGCACTTGGCCGGGTCGGCGACCTGTGTGACCGAGAAGCGGCGCAGGTTCTTGATCTGCCGCAGCATGTCCACCTTACGGGTGAGGTCCTCGCAGCAGCCGTAGGCGCTGAGGCCGAACTTCTCGATGATCGGGAGCTGGTATTGCAGCAGGAACTCGTCATGCATGCGCGGGCTGATGAGCGCGTACTCCTGGGCGGCGAAGAACGTCCACAGGTCGCGGCGCGGGACGCCGTAGACGTTGGCCGCCGGGTCGGGCAGCTCGCGGCTGTAGCACATCGCCTGCGCGTTCCCGTTAGCTAGACTCCAGTCGCCCGCCGCCTCCGCCTCGTCGTGGGATTTGAGAATGCCGTCGCTCATGAAGCGGAGCAGCTCGTGCAGCCAACTCACGTTGTCGGTCATGTCGAGCATGAGCTGGTCGAGGCCGCGCAGGTAGAACAGGTCGGTGGACAAGTCGGCATGCCAGCCCGACCAGGCCGGCGAGCGGTCCACCGTGATGGTGAGCAGGTCGCCGATGGCGTCGCCGAGCTTCTGGACGTTGGCGGCGGTCGCCTCTTCATTGATCTCGTGGCGGGGCACGACCATCCTGTCGAGGTCGGAGAGTTCCTTGAGCGCCGGCTGGTGCTTCCAGGAGCCCCCGGCCACGCCGCTATGGGTGTAGGTGTGGCCGACGCCCCAGATGCCGCCCGGGGGGCTCCAGACCGACGCGCGCACCGCAATCCACGGCTCGATGATCGTGTCATCGCGCAGGCTGTGCTTGAAGATGCGCTGCTTGAGCTGCGTCTCGTAGGCCTGGAAGAAGCGGTCCTCGCACTTCGGCGGGGCCTCGGGGTGCTCGAACCAGGCGGCTTCCCAGCCGCAGATGATGAGCGGGCGGGTGCGCTTGAAGCTGTTGTGAGCGCGCCATAGCTCACGCTTTTCGTCCTGGATCGGGTCGGCGGCGATGTCGGCGGCCTGTCGGGC
>CAZZDO010000255.1:0-7593 GCA_964653205.1 uncultured Armatimonadia bacterium
CACGGCCTTAAGCGCCTTGATGTACCAGTGGTCATCGGGCATCCGGCGCTCGCAGTAGGTCATGATGAACTCGTGGTCCACGCGCAGGAAGACCTTCTCGACGCTCAGCCGCTTGCACTCGGCCACGAACGGCGCGACATGCTCCGGCTTGTTGAGCGCCCGCCATCCCTTGCCGACGACGATCGAGTCGCCCCAACTGACGTTGATGGCGTTGTGCATCCCCGACAGGTCCACATTCAGGCGGTCGTCGTCCGGCAGCCGCGTGATCCGCGGCCGGCCCACGGCCCCCTTCATCCACGAGGCGTGCTCCTTGCCGTCCTTCGGGTCCTTCCAGTAGTACCGCCCGAACCACAGGTCCGGCCCGCCCTGCTTGAGCGGGCCCTGCCCATGGATCGTCAACACGCTACGGCCGTTGACCCACAG
This sequence comes from uncultured Armatimonadia bacterium, assembly GCA_964653205.1. Classification (GTDB taxonomy): domain Bacteria; phylum Armatimonadota; class Zipacnadia; order Zipacnadales; family UBA11051; genus JAJFUB01. The sequence goes on from CAZZDO010000255.1 coordinate 424, forward strand.
CAGGCCCGCGTCATCGGCGCGGTACTCGAAGGTCAGGTGCGTCCACTGCGTCGGCACGATGGGCTCGGTCGAGGAGTGGATCGTCCGCCCTTTGTCGGTCTCGACCCACACCCAAGGCTTGTTCTCGCCGCTGATGTAGATCATGAAGGCGCCGGGCCACGCGATGGGGATGGAACTGGCGCGCACCTGGTCGGGGCGGACGTCCACTTCGACCCGGAAGTTGCGCAGCCGCCCCCAGTCCGCCGGCGCGGTGCAGTGAGCGTAGCTGTTCGGCTGGCCGTCCAGCAGCAAGACGTCCTGCTTCAGTTCGGCATCGGGCACGATCTTCGCGCCGCCCTCCAGCGTCACGTCGAGGGGCTCGGACCCCATGCCAGTCGGCAGCGACGCGGCCGCCGCGAGGCCCATCGCCGCAGCCAGAGACACGACCCAGACGCCAACAGTCCACCGCTTCATCATGGCACGCTCACTTGTACGGCCCGAATACCCACACGAGGGGCACACCATCGAGTTCCTTCACATACAACGCCTGTCCTGCCCCGACAATCTCCTTGCCCAGGTCCCCCAGTTCGGTCGGCTTGTTCATGACGAGGTACAGGTCGGCCCCGTAGAAGGCCGCGTCGCCGCCGGTCAGTTGCAGGTCCGGCCGCAGCATCCCGAACTGCTGGTAGATCGCCACCGAACTGACGAACCCGGCGACGCTCACCCACACCCGCGCGCCCTGCGGGGCATGTTCGTTCAGCCAGGGCAGCGCCGCGATGTAGGCATCGCCCCAGTAGGTCGGCTCCATGCCCTTCTCCCGCGCCCCGTGCAGCCCGCCGATGAGCATGTTGTAGTACGACATGCCGCAGGGATGGACACTCATCGTCATGTAGACCTGCGGCAACAGCGCGAGGAGCAACAGCAAGACCAGCACCAGCCGCCGCTCGCGCAGGTCGCGCGTCAACTTCGCGGCCAGGGCCCGCGCCGCCCACCCAAACCCTGCCGCCGCCAGCACCATCAGCGGCGGGAAGACGGGCAGGAACAGCCGCACCCCGTTGTACTTCGGCGACGAAGGCAGCATGACGGGGATCAGGTTGACGATCACAGCCCAGAGCATGAGGAGGAGGAAGCCACTGCCGTTACTGGGACCGCGGGCTTCCAGCCCGCGCGCAGGTCGCGCCACCCCCACCAGCGCCAAACCCAGCACCACCACCGGCGTCGTGATCGCCAGCATCACCGGCGCATAGTGCCACGGCGCCGCATTGTACGTCTGCCCGAAGTACATGACGCCGATGGGGTAGTGCTTGACGAAGAAGCTGAAGTACCGCGCGACGCGCGCCGCCGTGTCGAACCACAGCCACGGCCACGTGCCGATGAAGACCAGCGGGCCGAGCAGGGCCATGCTCACCAGCGACGCGAAGAACGGGCGCCAGCGCCGCACGGCCAGCAGCCACGGCAGCACGGTGCACGGCACGAACCACCCGTTGGCCTTGCAGGCGATGGCCGCGCCGAAGGCCAGACCGAGCATCGCGATCCAGAACCAGCAGCGGCGGCGTTGGAGGGGCCGCGCTTCAGCCGGCCCGCCGTTAGGGGAGTGCAACGCCGCCAGATACGCCGCCGCCACGGCCAGGAACGAGAACGCCATCACCGGCGCGTCCATCGTCAGCAGGTGCAGATGCGTAAACAGCCGGGGCATGAAGATCAGCCCCAGGCACGCAAAGAGCGCCTCGAGCCGCCCGCGCTGGTTCGCCAGGAACACGAACATCAGGCCGACGAACACAGCAGCAACGAGCATCGTCCCGGCGCGCACGGCCGCCAGCGGCGACACGAACGGCGAGGCGACCACGGCCGCAGGCCACGCGATGAGCTTCATCAACCCCGCCTGCTCGTCGCCGGTGGCATCCCAGTACTCGTCTATGAACTTGGGGTCATTGGCGGTCAAGGGTGCCGCAATCGCCTGCGCGAGCCATCGGCCCGCCCGCATCGCCCGCGACGAATAAACAGGCTCGTCATACGTCAAGCCAACATCCCCCGCGGTCGCCAACAGCAGCACCAGCGTAGCAGCGCCGAGAGCCAGCCCGAGCCGGCGATTCCCTCGGCGTCGGGTGTAGGAGCGGTCACCGACCGCGACTTCGGTCATCCCCGCCGCCTCCCCATCACCAGCCCGCACGCAATCAGCATCACGCACAGGCACGAGACGAACGCGCCGACGGCAAAGGACGAGGGGTGGTAGACGAAGTGAACCTGCGTCTCCCGTTCCGGCGCCGAGGCACGCATGATGGAGTTGGCGCGGCCGAGGAGAGCCGGGGAATCGGCAAACCAGCCGGGAAACCACATGTCGCTCAGGACGAACTTCTCGTCAGAGTTGAACCCACTCACCGTGACCATGTTGGGGTTGTCCGAATGCACCTGCAGCGGCCGGAACCCCGCCGTCCTGGCGCGGGACGGGGCGCCGGGCAAGCCGGGCCCCTCCGCGAAGAACTCGCGCCACCACTCGGGGTCCACATACGCCACCTTCCGCGGATCGAGACCCTTGCTCATCTTAGCCAACTGCTGATCGAGTGGTGCCGCCTCGAAGGCCGCCGGCACCCACGCCCGCGGCAGCACCTCTGTATTCTCCCACACCCCCACCTCATCGTTGGTCAGTCTGCGCCACCCCGGCGTCTTGCTCAGGTCTAGCGATGTCAGCAGGTACTTGCAGTTGAGCAGGTCCAGGAGCGGCGAGTCGGCCATCGGGTTGCCAGCCGTGTCCTTGGGGATGATGTCCCACAGGTCGGTGTAGCCCTTGAAGATCAGCGAGTCCGAGCCCTGCAGGTCCTGGAAGCCGAACGCCATGGGCAGGTTCGGCGGCATGCGGTCAAAGCCGTGCTTGTCCTGGCCGATCAGCGACGTCATGCGGTACAGGCTCGTGTCCCGGCGTATCGTGTCCAGGGCCCGGCTGGGCGCGTGGAGGAACTTGGCGGGCACGGCGGGCAGGAAGTGGTGCGCGAACACGAACAGGTCGGCCGTCAGCAGGCCGATGAGCAGTAGCTTCCCCCAGGCCATCCGCCCCGGCGGGACTTTGTCCTCGAGCACCCACGTCATCACCGCAACCGCCAGCGCCGCGACGACAAGCAGTCCCAGGCCTTTGCCGAGCTGCAGTAGCGTATAGGTCCCGATGCCCGGCAGCGCCGCCTCGACCCCGCCCGTATACAGCCACACGCCGACGCCCCCCGCCAGCGCGATCACCCCGAGCGCCAGCAGGATGCGGTCGCATGTACGCCGCACGCCCGCGTGCTCCTGCTGTTCGAGGCGGCGGCTGAGCGCCTCGTAGCCGTACGCCGCCAGCACCGCGCCGGAGAAGCAGCAGATGTAGACGGCGCGCGATACGCCCGATAGTTGCCGCAGCGGGGGCAGCGCCAGGTAGAACAGGTAGTACAGCCCCGTCCCCCACGCCAGCCCTATTCCGGCCAGCCACGTCCCCAGCCAGAACCACACCTGAGGCCGCGTGGCCGCGCCCGTCCCAGGCACGCGCCGCCACGCCACCGCCGCGATGCCCAGCAGCAGCACCGCCACGCCACTGTACCACGCCGTCTCGACCCACTCGCGCCCCGTCGGCGACAGCACCGAGCCCCAGAAGTTGTAGTCCACGGGGTTGCCATACAGGTTCGGCATGAGCGCCGTGAGCAGATACGCCGGGACCATCCCCCCGCGCCGGATGTCGGCGAAGCTCAACGCCCCGGCCCGGGGGCTCATGCCGACCAGTTCGAGCACCGGCAGCAACTGCAGCATCGCCAGGCCCGTGCCGACGGCAACGCCGGAGGCGATGAGGCCCATCGCCTTTCCCGCCTCGCCCCTCGCGCCGCTCCGCCCCACCTGCACGACGCGGAACAGCACGTAAGCGGCCGTGATCAGCAGCACAAACACCGACACATGCAGGTGCCCGGCGAGGAACTGCAGGCCCGTCGCGAGGGCGAGCACCGCGGCCCACGTCAGAGGGGTAGAGCGGGCGTCTCGCCCGCCTTCGGACACGTCTAAACTCGCGTCTACACCGCCAGTGGCGGGCGAGACGCCCGCTCTACCCCCCTGGTTACGCTCGCCACGTCCCCCGACAATCCGCTCCACGCACAGCAACATCAGCGGCAGCCACATCGGCACCGCCCGCACGGTCGGCAGCAGCATCCACCCCACCATGAACCCGCACAGCAGGAACGGCATCACGCCCACCAGCGCCGCCGCCCGACGCAGACCCAGCGCGCGCAAGAACGCGAACATGAACGTGCCGCCCATCATCAGCGACAGAAGCGCCGCCCAGCCGAAGGCGTGTTCGGGCGGCATCAGCATGAACAGCCACGTCTCGGGGTAGAAGCACGCGGACTGGTTGTTGGCGACGAACGGCATGCCGCAGTTGGTATACGGGTTCCACAGCGGAATGATGTCACGGCGCAGTTGCTCGGCGGCGAACTTCCGCCACGGATACGCCTGCTGGATCGAGTCGAGGAACGGCGTATGGACGCGATGGAAGCCTAGCTCTTCGGCGTGAGCCTGCCAGGGCTGCATGACCATGAGCATGTCGGCGGGGAGCAGCAGCTTCCCGCCGAACGTCACCGGCCACAGCAGCGCGAGCAGCACCAGGGCGATGAAGCCCAGGGCCAGAAGGTCCTTCCCGCGGTCGGTCTGCGGCAGTCTCATCGTGTGTTCACCGGCGGCACGCGGTAGATGCGCACATCCTGCTCGTCATAGACCTGCGTCAGCGCCTCGCCGGCGCTGGTGAGCCACCGTGGCACGTAGTCCGACGGGGCCTCGAGCAGCGTGCTCGTACTTTTCGTCAGGCCCTGTTCGTAGGGGCCGTAGTATACCATCGTGCCGCCCATGTCGCGCACCTCGGAAAGCAGCGTGTCCGCGGGCACTGGCGCGTACACCGGCTCCAGCGCCGCGAGGTGCTCCTGGAAATGCAGCGTTTCGGCCCAATGCCCGATCCAGACCTTCGCCGGGCAGTACGTTGGGAGGTAGCTGCCCATCAGGCTGGAGGACAGGATGACATCATCCCGCGTCGCGTTCTGGGCGAGCCACTCCAGCGCCGCGGCGTCGGCAGCATCCAGGTAGATCGGCGGCTGCAGCACCCGCAGCAGTTCTGCGTTGTTGGTCTTCACGCTTTCGAGGCACTGCGACACAAATAGCGCGTTCGACGGCACGCACAGCACCACCACCGCGCAGACGGTCAGGACCACCCGTTCCATGGCGTGCTTGAGCTTGCCGCGCTCGCGCAGCCGCCGCGTAATCGCGGTGGCGATCCATGATACCGCAAACCCCGCCAGAATGCACAGGGGCAGATGCAGCCCCTCGATCATCTTGCGCTGGAACGAGACGGGGATGAGGAGGACGAGGGCGTTGGCAAGGGCCCAGAAGGCCGGGATGCGCGATTCGGGGTTCGGGATTCGGGAAAGGCGAACGGCCCCGAGCACGGCGAGGACGCCGATGAGGCCGTAGGCGACGACGTAATCCACGAAGCGGAACGCCGGCGTGGGCGTGAGGCCCTTGGCGAGGAAGGAGGGGTCGGAGAAGGTGGCGTACAGGGACCACGCGACTGAAGGCAGCCCGATGGCGATGATGGGCGCAAGCCGTTTCACGCCATCTCGCCATCTCGCCATCTCGCCATCTCGCCATCCCGCCGTCACCGCAAGCGCCAGCCACACCGCAAACACATCATAGGTGTGGACATTCCCCAGCACGAGCAGACACAGCCCGCCCCACCAGATCGCCTTGCGGTCGCCCCGCAGGGCGCGGAGCGCGAACAGGAATGTGAGGCACATCAGCGCCATGGAGGTCGTGAAGAGGCCGTTGAGGAGCAGCGAGAGGAACGTGACGGCCTCCGGCTGGGTCTGCCACGCCTGCCCCACGTCCACCGGATGCAGGCCCGTCTGCGGAACGACGAGCACGATCAGCCAGCCGAGTCCCGACCCGAGGGACGCCAGCGAAAGCGCCGCCCAGCGCGCGACCTTGTCGGCCGTCAGTTCGGCCACAAGCACGTACAGGCTCACGAGCAGGAACATGCCCCCAAGCAGCCGCAGCACGTGGAACATGACCCGCATGTCCACATGCAGCAAGCCCCCGGTGCGCCCGCCAACTTGCAGGAAGAGGTTGAAGAAGCGCGGGTGCTCGGGCGCGGTCGAGTACTGGTTGCGGAAGAAGAGGTCCCCCTCAGCGGCCTGCCGCATCCAAGTGAGGTAGACATTCCCCTCATCCACGCCCCAGACGAAGCCGCCAAAGAGGCGCCCCTCGGCGCGTTGGAGGGCATAGACGTAGGGAATGCACGTAAGCAGCATGACGAACGCGGCCCAGAGCAGGACCCAGGTCATCTCCCGCCGTGTGACGCCGTTACTGGGAGCGCGGGCTTCCAGCCCGCAGCCGTTGCCGTTGCCGCTTATTGCCTCACCCCCCGACCCACGGCGAGGGCGCAGAGCGCTGCGAGGGCGATGAGGCTAACGAAAAGCCCGCAGGTGACGGAGGCGGGGAAGTAGACCATCGCCACGGCTTGTTCGGCGAACGGCACTGCCACCGTGCGGAAGGCGTCCAGCTGTCCAACCGGACGCGGCTGTCCGTCTGCAAATGCATGCCACCCGGGATAGAAGCTATCGCGCAGCACCAGCTGTGCCTTCTCGCGCGGCGTCATGCCCCACGTCTTCCATGCCGTTCCCAGGTCAAGCCGCACGCCGTTCAGTCCATCCGCCACACGTGGGGCAGTCGCCTTGACCACGGCCGTTCCGGCCAAATCGTCTCCGACTGAGCGGAGGCTGGCACGGGACAGGGCTCGCGGGCCAGCCGCTGCCACCCGAATTCCGTCCGCGTGGTAGATCCAAGGCAAAGGACGCGAGACGGCTCCGGACTCAAGCTCATGCCCAGCACCAGCAATCACCCATCCCGGACCACTCAGGAGCAGCATATTCCCATTTGCCAACGGCGACGGGTCAGCACCCTCGACCTGCACGGCGAACTGGCGATACCTCAGCGGAAACAGCGAATCATACCCATCCACACACCGCAGCCCATACACCGTCGCCGCATTGGGCGGCAGGATAATGTTCGCCGGCACCCGCGTGAGCGTCCAGGCCTCCCGATCATTGATCGCCACATACCGCTCGGCCCCCAACCGTGCCCGCAACTGCCGGACCGTCTCCGTCTCCGGATACACGTCCCCCGCCAGCGCCCGCG
>CAZZDO010000256.1:0-3650 GCA_964653205.1 uncultured Armatimonadia bacterium
CTCGTACCCCGCCCACCGTCCAGCGCGTGATCCTCACCGGGGCGGGGTACGAGCCCCCGCCCTACAGAACGGCCTCGCAGGATCCTCCGCCACACCCCTTCCCACGTCCGCCGCCCGGCCCACAGCGAGAACCCCAGGATCGCCAGATAGCCGCCGAACGACTGCTCCTTCATGTAGGGGAACTCGCGGATGTTCGTGAAGCCCATCCAGGAGGTCGCGACGGCCTCAACCTTCCAGAACAGGTAGAAGGTCCACAGCGACAGGCTCAGCTCGCTCGGCAGCAGCAGCCCCAGCCCGATCACCCACGGGTAGAAGCACATCCACCACCAGCCCACGGCGCTCCAGGGGCGGTTGGGGAAGAACTTCTGCAAGTTGAACGTCTGGCTCTGGTTGATCTTGATGGCCGCGACGGGGATGGAGGGGTAGAACTGGTGCAGGCCGTTGAGCAGGTTGATGCAGACGACCGCCGTTGCGGCAATCCAGAACGCGGGGTGGCGGAACCCACTGAAGGTCGGCTGCGACATCTCCAGTGGCAACTGCACGATGGGGAAGCTCATGCGCTCCTGCTCGACCCAGCGCTTGCGCAGCAGGACCGCCAGCCCGGCCGGCGCCGCCCACATGCACGTGTACAAGAGCCACCAGCGGAACACCGGCCCCAGCCACGGCTGCCAGTTGCGCTGCTCGAGGATCGAGTGCCCGCCGTCCCAAAGCCGGTTGAGCGCCGGCATGTCGTTGACGGTCATCGAAAGCGGCAACTCCCGGAAGAAGAGCTGCTCCCAGTGGTTCACTTCCGTGGCGAAATACGCGGGGCCCTGCATCGTCGAGAACGTCGTCTTCATCGTGTCCAGGCCGCCGGCGGTAGTCGCTACGGACATGAGGATGAAGAACGCGACTAGTTCGGCCGGGGAGAACGCGAGCTTCGGCGCCCACCGCTGCAGGGCCGCGTTGATGAGCCGGAACAGGAACAGCAGGAAGACCACATTCCAGAACAGCGCGACGACCGTGGGGTCCTCAACGCCGCGCGGGCCCAGCAGGTACGCCATGAAGTAGGCGTTCAGCGGCGCCACGATGAAGGCGATGATGATGACGCGCCAGGAAATGCCGCGGGCCAGGCTGGGGTCCTTGGCCGGGGCTGACGGGGACGTACTCACAGGCCGAGCCTCACGCGGGCGTAGTGTATGGTGTTCTGGGAGCCGACGCGTCGGCCCAGCAGGTCCAGCACCCATGACGGTGCGGCGCCCCCACGCGGCGTAGCGGTGAAGAAGTCGCGCAGGGGGGTCTGCAGCGGCAGCTTGACCGGCTCGCCGGGGGCGCCGTCAGGGCCGATCTCCGCAATCCAGTTGGTGTACGTACGCTGCTTGGGCGGGACGAAATCAGACGCGCAGTACACGACGAAGAGCCGCCCGCCGGGGGCGATGTGGAAGCGCGGCTTGCTCTCGGGCACGAGCGGCCCGGAGCCCTCGCCGCCCGCCAGCAAGGCCTGGCGGCGCAGGACCCGGCCGTCGCGCACCTGCGCGTACATGATCGTGTTGGGTCGGTGCGTGATGTCAAGGAAGTGCGCGTTCCGCAGGCGCAGGTCAATGGGTCCCTCAAACCACAGCAGATGGACGAGGCCGGTGTCATCCAGCCACAGGTCCCCGGGGAACAGCCAGCCGCCCGTGGCCATCGTGTTGCTGATCTCGACCCAATCGCGCCAGGGAGCCGTCGTCACGTCGGGGCTCCACGTGAAGAACAGTCGCCGCCAGCGATTGCCCCACTGCCGCCCCATCAGGGCCTTCTGGGCCACTGGATCCGTTACGCGATCCCAGTTGTCGAAGGCGGCCCCGCCGCACAGGTAGACCGCGCGGTTGCGCAGGAACACGTTCGGGTAGTTCACGCGGCAGCGCGCCCCTCCGTACGGCTCGATGTCCCCGGCCCGCAGCGCGGGCCACTGCAGATAGCCCGTCTTGACGGTGTCGCCCGAGCGGTCCAGCAGCGCCCAGTGGGAGCCGTCGTAGCCGATGTTCTGGAACAGGATGGCCTCCCCGGTCGCGCCGTCGGCGCTGAAGGTGCGGTAGGAGTGGTCATTGAAGGACGGTTCGCCTTCCAAGGCCGGCAGGATGTGGCGCGGCGGGGCCTGCGGGTTGGCGGCCGAAAAACCAAGGATCTCCGGCCGCGCCGGCCCGCCGCCCTCATGCTGCGGGTCGGTGACGAGTGTGGGGTTAACCGACATGAGCAGGCGCCCGTCCGCGAAGCCGGCCAGCGGGCGCGGCTCGCGGGTGCGGTCCCTGGGGTCGGCCTGCAGCAGCTGCCAGCCGCCCTGCGCCTCCCGCTGGAACAGCAGCCAGCGCACGTTGTTCAGGGGCTTCGCGTTCGGCAGCGTCTCCAGGCCGCTGGCGAAGAGGTCCTCGCCGACGCGGGCCAGGCATGTGGAGCCCCAGCACCACATCGGGTCCGCGCCGTTGTCGGCGGGTGTGTACGAGTACACTGTCTCTTCCGCCTCTACGACCGGGGAGAGTGGCTGGGCCGACGCCACGGCGGCGCAGACGAGGAGTGCGGTGAGTGCGAGACAGACGGTGACCATGCGGGACTCCATCATGGAATCATCCCGGGGTGGCCGGCGACGCGATAGGTCTGCGCGCCCCAGTCCAGGTCCTCGGGGAACAGCACGCTGGCCCCGCTGCGCGGCCGGCCCCCCTGCTGCACGAAGCTGACCAGCGCCCGCTGGATGCTCGTGCGTGGCGTGGCGTTCTGCCAGTCCGGCTGCGACCTGCCGAACAGGTCGAAGGTGCGCTCCCACGTCTGCTGGTCGTTGGCGCCCTGGGCCGGGTGCAGGTACCACTCCCGCAGCCACGCGACGATGTTCGGCGGCGCGGGGTCCATCTGCTCGAACTGCGGGTCTAGCAGCCACGAGTGGCACGTGAACGCGCGCCAGACAACGTCCGGGAAGTGCCGGCCGTAGAACTCCACCGCCCGCCGGAACGACGCCCCGCATTCCTCCGGCCCCATGCGCCCCTTCGAGGGGATGTGCACGGTCATCACCGGGTCGCCCTGACGCAGGATCTCCCACCATTCGGCGGTGTCCAGCGTAACCGTCGCGGGCAGCACCGCCCCCTGCGGCGTGCACGGGTGCCCCGTGATCTTCGCCTCGCTCTCGCGCAGTTCGGTCATCCACAGGCCCGTGCGGACGGCGCTGTCGTCGGCGTTGGCGAACTGGCCGTCCTCACGCATGAGCAGGCCGCCCTGCGCCAGCGCAACCACCGCTCCTGTTTTGCGCTGGCGGTACCAGCGGAAGGGGTGGCCGTAGGTGCCGGGGAGGTACTCCAGCCGCCCGAGTTTGAACAGCCGCCCGCGCAGGTGGTGCTGCATCCAGCCGACCGTGGGGAAGCGGTACACGCCCTCCCATGTGTGGTAGTCCGTGGCCCACGTCTCCAGGTCCGACAGCGTCTCGATGCTGTCCTCGGGGTCAATCCCTCGGGCGGCGTTGGTCTCCATCATGCGCGGCACCCCGGCTAGCACCACGAGGCCATAGAGCAGTGCGTTGGCCGGATGAGCCTCCAGTGACGGGGCCGGCCACGACCCCACGTCCAGCCCTGATAGCGACAGCAGCCAGTGCAGATGCCAGACGAGGCGCGGCAAGGCCTCGTCCTGCGCCACAACGCCCGCGCAGT
>CAZZDO010000256.1:3750-7540 GCA_964653205.1 uncultured Armatimonadia bacterium
TTCGACAGCTTTGCCGCCTATCCCTCTGTTCCGGAGGCCCTCGGTACGCTGCGGCAGACGCGGGCAGCCGTCGCTGGCAAACGGCGAACGAGTCTGCTATGATGCGCGGCACGCTGGTGAGGAAGGGTGCCTGCAGACATGTCCGGCCTGCCGCACGACAAGCAGGAGAACGATGACGCACGCCTGGCCGCCGAGGGCCACGCGGGGTCCGCGACGCCATCGCCCCGACCGCGTTCGCGCCTCCTGTCCGTGGTGCTGCTTGCGCTCGCCTTAGGGTGGGCCATCGTGCGGTGCGTGTCTCTGGTCACGGAAGCCGCAACTGGCCAGACTGACTTCAGCGTCCTGTTTCGCACCGCCGTCGCGTTGCGCGCCGGGGCGGACGGCGGCCTCTACTCGCAGGTGGACTTCCCCACCGGGGGGCTACACTGCATTCCCCCGTTTGGCTCGCTTCTGCTTCTCCCGCTCACGCCGTTGCCCGTCGCCACCGCTGGCGCCGTGTGGGGCCTGATCAACCTGCTGATCCTCGTCGGGTCGGCCCTGGCGCTACGCGCTGTGCTGGGCGGCGTGGACCGCTACCCGCGACTGCACCGGTCCACATGGGTGGCGGCGGTCCTCGTGATGGTGGGGCTGAGCAGCGACGCGTTGCTCACCGGGCAGTTCACCGTGGTCATGGTGGCCGGGTGGGTAGTATACCTGTGGGCGTCCGCCCGTGGGTCCGATGGACTGGCGGCGCTGGGCCTGGCCCTGCCGGCGGCGATGAAGTTCTACCCGGCCCTGATGTGGGTCGTGCCGGCGTTCTCCGGTCGGCGCCGGCAGGCGCTCCTGGCACCGGTGCTCTTCGTCGCGCTATGTGTCGTCCCGCCGCTGGCGGTATACGGACCGCGCGCCTGGGAGCTATCCCGCGGCTATGTCCGCGGCATGACTGCGAGCGAGAACTCGCGCGTGACCTGGGCCAATCGCGCCGACTACGTGGTGCAACAGGGCTTCGAGCCCATCCTCCTAAGGTACCTGACTACGCACCCCGCCTGGCACGCCCAGCATCCGTGGTTCCCACATCTCGACCTGCCGCGACCGTTTGTGCTACATCTCGGCGCGGCCCTGCGGTGCGTCATCCTGCTCCTGTCTGCGTGGCTCGCATGGCGCCTGCGCCGCGGGTGCGCCTCTCGACCGCGGCACGGCGCCCTGATGCTGACCGGGCTGTGGGCGGCCGCCATGTACCTGATGTTGCCGGACGCCGCATCCCGCTACGCGCTCTACCTGCTCCCGACGTTCCTCATGCTGCTGGTCTGGACGGCCGGCGCCCTGCGGCGGGGGGCCTGGCGGGGCCTCGGCATGGTGCTCCTGACGCTGGTCTGCTTCCTGTGTGCCGTGCAACTGGGCCCCCGGATCATGCGTCCCCTGGGCACGGGCCTCGTCGGGTCCCTGACGCTGTGGGGGCTGATGGTGGGCTACTGCTGGCGCGAGGCCCGCCGCGTGGGACGGTAGGCGCCGCGCGTCCACGTGCCGTTCCCCGATTCCCGCCGCTCAGATGTGCAGCCCGCCCCACAGCCTCGGCAGCCTCTTCTCCACCGGCAATAGCTCCACGCAATGCCAGTGCGGCTCGGTCTGATACCAGTATGCCGTGCTGCTGTAGTCATGGCCCATGTTGTTCGCGTGGCCGTGCTCGATGCTGAACAGCAGACTCTCCCGGAACGGGATCGGGTCCTGGATGTGGTAGCGGTACTGGCTGTGCTTGCCCGTGTAGTCGGCGTTGGTCTTAAAGTGGTAGCCGTAGTACGGGGTGCAGAACACTTCCTTGAGCCGGTTGTAGTTCCACGCGCCGCAGAAGTAGTCTTCGGTGCCCGTGCCGTGCAGCGACGGCGGCCACGTCTCCCCGTCAATGAAGAACATGTCGTCGCCTTCGCCCCACCAGCCGGGCGTCACCGCGTCAATGTCCAGATGGCAGCCGACGTAGTGCCCCTTGCCCTTCGCCTCCAGCACCACGTAGTTCGTCTCCCCGCCGATGTTCTTCTCATCGGGAAGCTGCTGGGCCACGCACTGCTCGCGCCGCCACTGCGTGTGAAAGCGGCCCATGTCCGGCGGCGCGCTGGCATAGCTCTCATAGTCCACGTAGAAGTAGTAGACCGTGTCGTTGGTGTCGCACTCGCTGGTGACTTCGATGCGCGCGCCCTCGGCGAAGGGCATCGGGAAGTAGCAGTTGAAGGCGCGGTCCATCATCGAGAGGGCGGCGGACCAGAAGTAGGTGGTCGTCGCATGACCTAGGCCAAAGAAATCGCCGACCGGGCACTCGACCGACGGCTTCTCCTCGCCATCCCAGTACATCCGCAGCACGAGCTTGCGCAGGTAGTCGCGCTCGCCGCAGGAGATGGTCGTCCAGATATGGGTGATGCAGCCGGGGCCGGAGATTTCAGCGAGCACGCGGGTCTCACCGGGCTCGATGACCCAGTAGTCCTTATTGCCGCCGGTCTGGTCCCACGAGGACGAGCGCAGGGCCCTGTAGTCGCGCAACCGCGCGAGATCGCGAAGTGAACTGCCAATCATGTGAGGCCTCCAATGGTCGCGTAGTCGGGTGCGTCCTCGCACCCGCGCCGTGCGGGCTCGGGACGAACCCCCCTACAGCTCCAGACAATACACCTGGTGCCCCTCACTCATCGCCAGCAGTTCCAGGCACTCGGTCTTGAACAGGATGATTGCCATCTTGGGGTCGTCGGGGCCGCTATAGTAGCGGCTCATCGCCGGCACGCTGTCCCACATCATCTTGCGGCACTCCGGGCAGTCCGCCGCCTCGACCGTGCCCGACAGCGACGCGATCTCCCACTTGTCCTGATTGGTGAAGAGCAACTGCGCCTGGTTGTTCGCCGCGATCTGCGCCATCTTGCGCGACTCCTTGTTGCAGACCAGGAAGAACGTCCAGGGCTGCTCGGGGTGCTCAACCAGCGCGCCCATCCAGCGCATGTGGGGCTTGCCGTCGGCGCCCACCGTGGCCAGCACGTGCATGTTGTGCACTGCGGTCATGACTTCCCGCACGCGTTCGGTCATCTCAGGCATCTCAGCCGCCTCCGCTTGTGATGGGCATCATTTCCTCGGCATGGCAGGGCAGTCCTCTAAGCCTGTGCGCCGGGGACCGGCGCACCTACGCGGGGACCCACGTACACGGCACCAGCGCGTCCTCATCCATCTCCGTGCCGTGGGTGCCGTGACGTTCGGACCCGGCCTCCGCGTCATGCTGCCCGTGGTCGGACGTGATGATGATGGCATAGCCCAGGCCGGTCAGTTCGCCGACCATCTCCCGCAGCCGCGCGTCGGTCTCTCGCAGCACCGGCACGACCTCCGGTGACGACGGCCCCCACTTGTGCAGCACATCATCGGTGCTGCCCAGTTGCACGATCAGGAACTGTGGCCGGTGCTCGCGCGCGAAGCCCAGGGCGATCTGCGCGACCTCGGCGTCGGTGTTGGTCTCCGCTCGTCCCCAGAAGTCGGCGTGCCGCCCGAGCAACTCCGAGCCGGTGTAGCCTTTCTGCCCGACCCCGGCGCTCTGGCCGCCGTGCGCGCGGACGACATCGAACAGCGTCTCGCAGCGGAAGCTGTCCTTGAAGGTCTGGATGCCGTGCCCGTGCTGGTCCGTGCCCGTGACCATCGTCGCGAAATTCACAGGCGTAATCGTCGGCATGACCCCGCGCAGCACCAGGCTGCGTCGTTGGTGCAGGCTGTCGAGATAGGGCATCTCGTGGCGCCAGAGGGTGAACGGGTGCACCCCGAGCGCATCCGGCGCGAGCACCGCCAGCCGCTC